>JAICYS010000006.1 GCA_025934105.1 Myxococcota bacterium
CCGACAAGCCGGAGGCTTCGCCCGCAGCGCCGATCGTAAGACCGCTCGGCTCGGAGACCTGCTGCGTTTTCATCCGGGGCACCAGGTCCATGAAGCGGAGCTCGCAAATGACGACGGCTTGGCCGCTGACTCTTCTTTGGCGTGTTTTCGCAACCTCGCGCTGTTGCCTGTTGGGACCGCTTCCCTATCATCGCCACTGCCGGCGAACTTGCGGGGCAGCGATAGTTGGAACGCAAGCTCGCTCAAACAGGGAGATGACCACATGAAGACACCGGTAACACCGATCGCGCTCGGACTACTCTTTGCCGCCGCCACGCTGGCGGCCCCGACAGCGGCGCACGCCGACACGTGGGTACGTTGGCAGAACGCGAGTCAGCCTAACCACAACATCTTTTTCCTGGGCGTATCCGGGGGCCCCATCTGTACGCCGACCCGTGGTTGCGGCTACAATGCAGGAACGCAGATGATTACCTGGGCCTGGGGCCAAGGTGACCAGGATTGGCAACCGGTTTACCCTGAAACGGGACCGGTCCAAAACCAGTTCGGCGACCGCGGGGTCGGGGATCCCTGGTACCTCGCCGTGGCAGGAGACTCTGGCAGCAATGGCGCCAATCTCGTGATCAATCCGCCCGGGTACAGCAGCGAAACCTGGGTCGTCCAAGATGCGGCGGTTCAAGGGGCGCCTTACACGGGTTGCTACATTTTCTGGAACAAGAGCTCAGGGAAGGTCATGGCGGTTCAAGGTGGAGTACCGTCCAACGGAGCACACGTCATTCAGTACGATCTTTGTACGCCAACCAATGGCAAGTGCGGTAACCCGTCCAATGCCTGGCATCCGGATCAGTTTTGGTGCCCGGTGCCGACTAACCAGTAGCGCGACGGCCTTTAAGGATTGTTGACCGTTCAGCGTCTGTCCTGATCAGCGGCTCGGCGTGAGCGCACTGTCGCGAACGCCGAGCCGCCTACCTCGCTTGTTTCTCTGTCGACGTGCCAGCCCGCCACGCGCTGGGTGACAGACCCACGCGCGCGCGAAACGAAGAACTGAAGTGCTGAAGCGACGCGTAGCCTGACTCGATCGCGATCCACTTCAACGCGTTAGTCGTCTCCTGCATCAACCTTTTCGCGATTCGCAGGTGGGCCGCATTGATCTCTTTCTGAAAAGACGTCCCCAGCTCGCGCAGGCGTCGCTGAAGGGTACGTTGTGACAGCCCGAACCCACGCGCGACTGAATGGGCACTGCTGGCGGGGCGTTGGTCGACATACGCTCGCACGCCGATGAGGAACGACGATACGCTCGGCTCTGCGACGTAGCCGGGGACCACGTTCGCTGCCTGCCGCCGGCGCGCGACCGACGCTCTTGTTTCGAATCTCTCCCCAGATTGTGCCACCCGACACCTCCTCCAAGTTGTTCGACAGCCAGATGCAGCGCGAATGGGTGCCGGCCGTCAGAATCGATGAACGCTCACGATCCAGGATCTTGCCGGCGGCCCGACGACAGATGGGTTCCTGCCGCTACCCGATTTGCCGAGGGGAACTGAGGCTCGAGTCCAGGAGGACTGCGGCGGTTCATCTCTTACAATCAGTTCCGCAACCACGCGAAGGCATGGTCGCTTTTCAATGCGGATATCTTCCGTGACGTTTGAGCTGGAATCCGGCTCCCGATAGAACGGAGGTTCTGCGCGCTTATTCCGCAACGATTGCCCGACGACAGAAACGCGCATTTGGCGGCGACGTTCGCGTCCCGTCGTTCATCAGCGGCGAGGTTGCAACGACTTGCACCGGAACTCGTGGCGGCGCTTGCGCTTCACAGCGCTGTGGCGCGCCGCCGCCAGCGAGGCTGCCAAGAATCCCGGAACACCCGAAAGTAGCGTATTTGTGCAGGGCCGGCCCGTGCCACGCCGGCTGCGGAGCCAAGGCGCATCGGCGAGCTGCGTGACTGACCGGCGCGGGTGCCTGGTAAGTTGTCGGGGCACGCGACGAAACCGAGAAGCGTGCCCGGAGTTGGTGGAGCGGTGGAAGCCGGTCGACCGCCGCTAGACTAGCCGCTAAACTAGTGCACCGGCGTCGAAATAGCGTCACGTTCGGCCGACGAGCCGCGCCGGACGCGTCGTTGCTTCTCCTCACAAAACCTACGGGTATTCCTCGTCGTCGCGCCTCGCGTCCAGCGCGGCTTGTCGGCCTCGGCGTTGACGCTATTTTGACGGCGGTGCACTAGCCGGGCGAGGTCCTGCAGGGTCCGGCGCACGTGCTTCCGGGGCGGCCGCCGTTCATCTCTCGCTCGTCTGTCGGGAACGCGTTTTCCGCGCAGATGCCAGCTGCAAGGCACCTGCAAGCGCGAGGCACGTGAAAGCGCAGATCAAGCTCGAATTGGGGGGCCACATGACGATGTCGCCGGCCACCTGCTCTTCCGTCATACAGCTCCGCGCCGGCGTGAGGCAGAGCAAGGCCACTGATTGTCCTTTTGGTCGCGGCCCATACGCTTGCACCACCTGCCACCCCGTCTCGGGATCGTTCGCGCCGATCGTGCAGTAGCTCTTGTCGGAGCGGCCCCACGCGTGGCCGTACTTGGACCCGCTCGACACGATCACATGGCCCACAACCTTACGACCCTGCTGGGAAAAGCGAATCGCTTGAGGACGCGTGATGAAGAAGTAAAAGGCGCCCATCACGAGGCCGGTGGCCGCCAACACCAGCGCTGGCCCGGGGCCCAACGCACGCGCGAGCTTGTCCGGGCGATTCACGTCCATTCGTCGTTCGTCGAACTCCCGTCGCGTTCACGATACACCTCTTCACACCAGGCCAGCTCGTCGGCCGCACACGGGCCGAAGATCCATTCCTTGCCGCCTGCACGATCGACGCCTGAGCCGACGTTCACACGAAGAAATCGGGGAGCAGATCGGAGTCGGGGACGTTGGCGTACCGGCTGAAGTCGTCGACCCCTGCTCCCCTGAGCACTTCTTCGTCGACCAGGAATTGCCCGGTACGCGCACGGCTGCCGGTCGTGAGCACGACGTGGGCGGCGTCGGCGACGATGTCGGGATGCCGCGCGCGCGCCATCACCAGGTCGCCGCCCAACAGATTCTGGACGGCGGCGGTTCGGATGACGGTCCGCGGCCACAGCGCGTTGACGGCGATGCCGTCTGACTCGAGCTCTTTGGCCAGGCCCAGCACGCAGAGGCTCATCCCGTACTTGGCGATGCTGTAGGCGAGATGCGGCGCGAACCAGCGCGGATCCGTGGTGAGCGGTGGTGACAACATCAGGATGTGGGGATTGGCCGCCTTCCTGAGGTGGGGGATGCAGAGCTTCGAGCAGAGAAACGTCCCGCGCGTGTTCACGCCGAACATCAGGTCGAATCGCTTGAGGTCGGTGTCCTCGGTCCGCGTCAAACTGATCGCGCTGGCGTTGTTCACCAGAACGTCGATGCCACCGAAGGCCTTCACGGTGGCCGCCACCGCCGCGACCATCTGATCTTCGAAGCGCACGTCGGCCACGCAAGCGATCGCCTGACCTCCTGCCGCCTCGATCTCGCGGACGGAATCCTCGACGGTGCCGGGCAGCTTGGGATGGGGCGTGGCCGTCTTCCCCACCACGGCCACATTGGCGCCGTCCCGCGCGGCGCGCAGCGCGATGGCCTTGCCGATGCCGCGGCTGGCCCCGGTGATGAAAAGCGTCTTTCCGGCGAGTGTCACGTTCGGCTCCCTCCGTCTTTCTCCAGGCGGGCCACCAGGGCCCGCGTGGCACCCTGGGTCTCCTCGGAAAACCAGGCGTCGAGCATCTTTTCCACCAGCGCACCGTCGACGGAGCCGAACGCGTCGAACAGCGGCTGCCGGGCCTGTCGCCGCGTGAAAGCCACCGCGGCGGGCGCACCCGCCGTCACACGTTCGAGCCAGGCCAACGTGCGCGGAACGACATCGGCCATCGGAACCACCTCGTCGACCAAACCGCACCGGAGCGCCTCCGGCGGTTTCAGCAGCGCCCCGGTGACTTCGAGGCGCTCAGCGGTTCGTGCCCCCACCACGTGGGTCAGCACGCGGTGCACGACCTCCGGCATCGGGAGGCCCACTTCCACCTCGTTGAGGCCGATGAAATAATCGCCCTCGGCGAGCACCCGGTAATCGGTGCAAATGGCGATCACTGCGCCACCCGCGGGGCTGTGGCCCGTCAACGCCGTGCCGATGGGAATTTCGGACGTCGCCACGTCGGCGAGCAGGCCAAAAAACTCCTGCCACATGGCGCGTAGCTGCGTCCGATCGAGCTGCAGCAGCTCAGGCACGTCCAGCCCCGCCGAGAAGCAGCCGGGCCGTCCCGACAGGACGATGGCCCGGCAGCCGTCCCGTCGCGCGTCCCGGATGTGGGACCGCAGGGCGGCAACCAAGTTGGCGTTGATCGCATTCACTGGCCGCCGCGAGAGCGACAGCTCGCGCACGCGGCCGTGTTCCACGGCGGTGATCATTTGCCGTGCATTTTAGCCCCCGGGCCGCCGGCCCGGCGACTATCGGCCAAACGGCGTATTTTTCTTCCTTGCCCGTCGGCGATTTTGAGTGCCGTCCGCGCATTCTCGTCGAGGACGATGCCGTCTTCGCGGCGGGAGAGGCAGGTCCGCGTCTTGAAGTCCGGTTCGTTTGGGCAGCCGGTCGAGGAGCGGTCGAAGGGCGTCACACTGCCGTCGTCGCAGCTCTCCGCGCCGTCGACGACTGGGTCGCCGCAGGTCCTCTTCGGGTGGTTGCTCGGGTCGGGTGCGGCACGGAGCGCGCCAGGCGTTCGTTGGGTCCACGCCTTGCACGGTCTGGGTGGATGGATCCGGTGATCATGCGTTTCCGGGGCGGTTTCGCGTGCGGCTTGGCGGTCCACGGGGCTTGAGCACTGACATCCGTGTCACGGTGACCGATCGAATCAAAAGGGCGCGAGCGTGGGCCGGAGCGGCCTCACTGAGCGCGTTGATCCTGGCGAGCTGCCACGGATCGGTCTCATCACGGGCTTACCTGGCCGGGGGCGCAGCCGCGCGAGAGGCGCTGCAGGCATCGGTGGTGAGCCCCGCGAATGCCTATTCGGTCTTACGCCTGGCCCGCTACGCCACCGGCGCCGCCGACGATTGGAGCCGCCTGCCGCTGTTCAATCCGCCCGTCGAACCAATCCTGACCCAGGAGTTGGACGGCCCGGCGGGCGCGTCGGCCACCTCGCTGTCGGGCGCCCCGGTCGCGCTGCCGCTGCCGCCGGACGGCGCGTCGCTGGACGATGCGGCCCTGGTGCGGCTCGGCGAGCAGGCGTTCGCGCGCTACCCGACCCAGTTCGCGCCGTACATGCGCGTCGCGCTGGCGTCCCGGCAGGCACCGGCCCGCTACGGCTTGTGGACCGACGCGGCGGCCGGTGTAGGGGGTCTGGTCCGCGCGCGCATGCCGGACGGGTCGGTGTGGCTGGCCGTGACCTGCGCGACCTGTCACACCGCGCGCGCCGCAGACGGACGGCTGGTCGCCGGGATGCCCAATGCCGCCCTGAACGTGGGACGAGCAATCCTCGATGCCGAGGGCGTGGCGGCGGCGGGCGCATCGGATCCGCGCGCGGCCTGGGGACCCGGGCGCCTGGATGTGTCGTCGGCGGCGGGGACCGAACCGGCGCGGATTCCGGACCTGCGCCCGGTCCGGTGGCTGACTCACCTGCATCAGGACGCGACGCTTCGCGGGGCGGATCCGGTGACGCTGGCGATTCGCCTCGAGACCCTGATCATCACCGCCAACAATCAGACCATCCGACCGCCGCGGATCGTGACGCTGGCGCTGGCCGCTTACGTGCGGTCGTTGGGCGACGGGCTGCCGGACCCGAAAACCGCAGCCGTCGCGTCGCCAGCCGGCGCCGCCGTTTTCGCGACCACCTGCGCGAAATGCCACGCGGCGCCGGGATTCACCGGACCCCCAGTCGCGCTGGCCACCGTCGGCACCGATCCGACGCTGGGCCGATCGATCGATCGCGGGACCGGAACCTACCGGGTGCCGTCGCTGCGCGGGGTCGGAACGCGGGGACCGCTGCTTCATGACGGCACCATCCCGTCGGTGGCGGCGCTGTTCGATCCGGCGCGGCTGTCGGCCGGTTACAGCGGTCGCCTGCACGGGACCGGCCCCGTTCGCGGCCACACCTACGGCCTGTCGCTGCCCGCGCCGGACCGGCGGGCGCTGATCGCTTACCTGGAACATCTGTGAGCTACACGAGGAGACGAACATGACCCTGTCCAAGCTTGCGTCGCTGAGCGTCCACATCACGACCATGGCGGCTCTGACGGCCGCGTGCAGCAGCTCGACCCTGGCTCCGCAGAAGCACGACTCGGGTTCGGACACCCCGGTCATGTCCCAATTCGACTCCGGCCACGACGCGCCCGTGGCCGTCGGGAACGACGCCGCAGGCGACGGGCCGACCCAAGACTCGGGCCTGGACGCGAGCCAGGGTCAAGGGGGCTGCTCCGGCCACGCGCCCGGGCCCTCCGACGTGCCGTCGAGCCACCGCGCCACGGCCGTCGCCTGTCAACCGAACGCGTTCGTCGCGTACGACGGCGGAAGCTGCACGGCCAACTCCGATTGCGCCGCCAGCCCGAACTTTCCCCAGAGCTGTCTGCACGGCCAATGTGCGCCCGACGAGTGCCTGACCGACGCCGACTGCGGTCCCAATCAGGTCTGCGCCTGCGACCCGCACGTTCAAGCGCCCGCCCAGCAGAGCAACCGGTGCGTTCCCGCCAACTGTCACGTCGACAGCGATTGCGGAGCGGGCGGCTACTGTTCACCGAGCTTCGTGGCCTGCGGCTACCTGGCCGGTTACTACTGCCACCGGCCGACCGACCCCTGCCTCGACGCGACGAACTGCGGCTGCGGCCAGGCCTGCCAGTACACGCCGGCCGCCGGCGCCTTCTCGTGCGTCGCCCCCGGCCTCTGTGCCGGGTAGCGTCCGGTCCTGGGCGACTGCTTCAGCAATTGGCTTGGAGACGGATCCGCCGGGGGGCGGGGTGGGCGTGCCGTCTGGGTCCGCCCTGCCCGGACGGCTGGTTTCAACGTTCGGATTGGTCCTGCCCACCGCCAAATCCGAACGAGGCGGCCGATTGTGCGGATGAACGTGATGCGGCGTCCGGTACCAGGCGTCGCATCACGAGGTTGGCGTCGGCATCGCCTTGCGCTCTCAGTCGGGCGGTGTTGGGCATCTTGTCCGCGCGACCGTGCACAAGACGCCCCAACGCCCCGGCGAGTTCGAGGCCGCGCTCGGTTCGTGGATCCGCCGCCGGGCGCGACCGTTCAGGTTGGCTGAACGGTCGCTCGAAACCCGCGGACGCTTGCCGTCGCGATCGGCCGCATGTCGATGGCGGCGCCGCGGGCCGAACGTTCGCCCTTCGGGATCGCGCTCGGCTCTGGCGGCTGCCGTGGATCAGGAGCCGGTCGCCGAGTCGATCACCGGACCACGCACCGCGGGCGGCATCTCCGTGCAGAAGCCGAAGCTGGTCTGCGCCCCGGGCGCCAGAGTCCCGTTCTGAGTCATGTTGGTCGCGGTCACTGTGCTGCCGGTCTGGCTGAAGTTGGCGTTCCAGCGCGCGTTCTGCGTCGCCGTACCGACGTCCATGACGACCGTCCAGCCGTTGATGGTCTGCGACCCCGTGTTGGTGACGTTGACGGTCGCGCAATATCCGCTCTCCCACATGTCAGTCACGCTGACGGACGTGCCGAGCTGAGCGGTCGCCAGGGTCAGGTTGACGGCGGGCGAGGCGATCCCGTTCGCGACCACCGAGACCTGGTAGGCGCCGGCCGGGATGCCGGAGGGCAGCGTGAACGTCGTCTGGACGGTGGCCGCTCCGGTCGCGAAGGCCATCGTGCTGTGGTTGAAGGTGCGGGCGTACCGAACCGTCGTGCCGCTGGTGAGGCGGACCAGCGGGTAGTTCGTCTGCCCTTGCCCCTCGTCGCCGTAGGAGTCGCCCTGCGAAAGGCCGTTCAGCTGGCGCCCGGTCACCGTGTACGTGCCGTTGCTGTTCGCCGTGATGCTCTGGATCGCCGGCTGCCACTGGCTCTGCGGTCCGCTGGAGGGCGTATAGAGGAAGTCGTTGGTGCCGGTTCCGGTGACCAGGACATGCCCGTCGGGCAATGCCAGCATCTGGAAGTTGTAGCCCGAGCGACCGGAATCCACGCCCGGCGGCGTGGCGACCTGCGCGATCGCGTTGGAGGCGGGATCGTATTCAGCAAAGCGAACGTTGCCGAGGGGCGAGTCCGTCGTGACGACCAGGACCCGGCCGTTCACCTCGATGCAGGCGGCCGCGTCCTCGGTGTACTGGGCGTTGTAGGGGTTGTCGTTGGGCTGCGCCGGCGGCGGCGTGGTCGGACCGGCCACCCAGCTGCCGCTGTCGGACGGCGACGCGCCAGGCGTGTAGAGCGCAGTCTTTCCGAAGGCACTGAAGGCCAGCAACTTGCCGGTGTAAAGGAACACGCCGGGGCCGATCTCGCCGTCCGCGCTGTTCTGCATCGTGAACGGGACGACCGCGTCGTTGAGCCACTGATTCGTCGAGGGCAGATACCTCTGCGGTTGTGCCGGCGTCCAGTCGAGCACGGCGCCGTCCGGCAGCAGCGACCACGTGTGCTCGTCGGTCGAGCCAGCGGTGGCCACGCCGGCTGTCTGCGTCCAGTGGTCGGTCGTGGGATCGTACACCTGCGTCTCGACGCCGAATCGGTAGCCCAGAAACACGCGTCCGTCGGCCAGCACCTGGTTGGCATCGTCGCCGATGTCGCCGAAGAGGCCCGGCGCCCCCACGTTCCAGTGGTTCGAGACCGGGTCGTACAGCTCGACGACGTTCGGGGATTCACCCGCGCCCACGTCCTCGCCGCCAGCGACGAAGAAGCGCCCGTCACGAAGCACCGCCATCGGGTAGTAGCGGCGGTCCACCTGGGTCGACCCGGCGGAGCTCCAGGTGCCGTTCAGGTAGTTGCCGGCGCTGTCGGGAGCGAGGCGCGTCCAGACGTGTCCGTCGGCGTTCTCTTCCTGGGCCAGCAGCGTCCCGTCGGTGAGCAGGACGACGTCCCGATGCGGCAGGCCCGTCACGCTGTCCATCGGCATGGCCGTCCAGGTGCCAGCCAGCGCCGGCGCTCCGGCGAGTCCAAGGGTTGCGGCCAGCGCGGCCGAGGTCACGGGGAGTTGCAGGAGTCTTTTCATGTCGGTCCCTTTCGTGTGGTGAGCCGGGCGATTCCGACCCGAGCGTGATGCCTGCGGGACGCTCGCGCACTTACAGCTCGTGCGCCCGTTGCCGCAGAACCGAAAGGTCAGGAACCGGGAAGACCGTTTCGGCGTCCTTCAGCGGCGCCGGCCGTCGTTCGGAGTCGAGGGAGAGGAACGAAGCGGCGGATGTCCGCGGTGCGCTCGCCAAGTCGGCGCAGCCGATGTCGAGCGTCTTCCACACGCCGTCGTCGCTCGCTTCGAGGCCGCTGCCGTCGCATTGAAGCGCCTGCCGATGACGTCGGCCTCCGTTCGATCGTCGAGCGCGAGCCGGTCTCGGCTTGACAACGCATAAGCCACCCCTTATGCATTGTCCATGACCGACGTCGGTGAAGTTCTGCGGGTGCTGGCCGACCCCACCCGCCGCGCGATCTTCGAACGACTGACCAGGGCGGAAACGCCGGTGAAGGATCTGACCGCCGGGCTCGACGTTTCACAGCCGGCGGTGTCACAGCACCTGGCCGCGCTGCGACGCGCGGGGTTGGTCAAAGAGCGCTACGAGGGGCGGCTCACCCATTACCGGGCCGAGCCGCGAGGGTTGAAGCCGCTGGTCACCTGGTTGTCGAAGTACCAGGCGTTCTGGGTCGAGCGGATCGAGACGTTGAAGACATTACTCGAGGAGGGAGACGAATGAGCCACACCGCGATCATTGAAGAGACCAAGACGATTGTGGTCGAGTACGAGATCAAGCGGCCGCCGGCGGCGGTCTGGCGCGCCCTGACCGAACCTTCGCTGCTGGCGCGGTGGTTGATGGACAACGACATCCGACCCGAGGTGGGGCACCGCTTCACGTTCCGCGCTCCACCGGTCCCCGGATGGGACGGCGTCGTGCACTGCGAGGTGCTCGAGGCCGATGCGCCGCGACGCCTCCGTTATACGTGGCGCGGCGGCTCCGACGACGTGCAGGGGTACGGCACGCGGATCGACACCACCGTGACGTGGACGCTGACGCCGACCGACGGTGGCGGCACCTTGCTGCGCCTCGAGCACGCGGGCTTCACCAACAAGAACACCTTCGCCTACGAGAGTCTGGCCAAGGGATGGCGCGGCAAGCTCGCGGCACGCATCGAAAGCATCGTGTAGACGCGCGCCGGCGCAGGATCGATTCACGAGACCGTCTTGGGAACGGCGTGAACCTTGCCCGTGGCGTTCTCGTACGCGGTGACCGGGACCGGCAATCCGCGCAGCTTGGGGATCGAGATCAGGCGGTGCGGCAAATCACCGCCGCCGCCGCCATGACCTGCCAGGTCAGTCGGGTTCGATTGAACCTGCCGCCCCCTCCCCCACTCCCCCTTCGGTCCGAAAACCGCACGTGTCCCAGCCTGGTGGATTGATCGGCGAAACGTCGGCTGCCCGGGGCCGTGAGGTCCTGGACGGCCCGGGCCCTGGCGGATGGCCCGTTCAGTCCCCGGTGGGGTGATGGTCGGCGACCGGGTGCTCGTCGACGAGGTCGCTCTGGTCGAAGCTGGACTGGAACAGCGGCTGATCGCTGTCGACCGGGTAACTGTCGGTCAGATCCGTATCGTCGAAGATCGACTGCACAACCGGACCGGTGGAATCGACCGGGTGCGCATCCTCGAGATCGGCGTCGTCGAAGTGCGAGCGCAGCAAGGCGCGCACGTCGACGTCGGGATGCCGGTCGACAACGTGGTCGTTGCGCAAGTCGGCCTCGTCGAAGCTGGACCCGGTCAGGGACGCAGGAAGCGACGGCTGGCGCGGTCCCGGAGCGGCCTTCTCATCGGTGGCCGTCGGCGAACCGGGCTCGGCCCCGGCGCCGGCCGCCGCTGCTGGCGCGGCGGGATTCGTTGATTCGGGCGGGCGGGCGGCTGCCGGCACCGCGGGGGCGGCTGCCGGCGGCACCGCGGGGGCAGCCGCCGGCGGCTCCGCGGGGGCGGCCACCGGCGGCACCGCGGGGGCGGCCGCCGCTGCGGAGTTCGCCGGCGGCGGCAGCTTGGCGGGCGTCGCAGCAGTGGTGGCCGCTGGAGCGGCCGGTGGCGACGGCACGGGGGCGTGGGCGGCCGCCTTCGCTCCGGCCACGGGCGGCGCGTCCTGGCTGGCCCGCGCGCTGAGACCGAAGCGCGCCATCACGAACGTCAACGTCAAAGCTCCCGCGCCCATGATCAGCGCGAAGCGAAGCGGTCGGCGCGTCGGTTGCCCGTGAGTCATCGGTGGGTACCTCAAGCCAAACTAGCTCGCAATCCCAGCCGGGGCAACCATGGACCGGATGCCCTGGCCGGGCGGCCTCACCTCAGTTGCGCAACGGCTGATTGCCGCGTTGCGGGCCCCGCACGACGGCGTGTGATTGCGCTCGGCGTTCCGGCGGATTCACGCCCACCTGAGCGCGTCGCGACTGCCGCCGGCGACGAAGCGCGACCGTGACGTTCGCCATTCGACGTCGCCGTCAGCCCCCCGCGACCGCGAGGAAGGCCGGCCGGCAACGCTGCATCGGCGGTCCCTCGAGTCCCGCCAAGGCGCTCACGGCTCGCCGAAGTCGAAGGACACGGCGTTGATGTACATGACGGCGCCGTACGCGATCGTGCCCAGCGCGACAGCCGAAAAGAGCACGTCGCCGAAGGGACCGCCGCTCAACCCCAGGGTGTTGAAGGCCGCGTCGGTGTCACCGACCGCATGCGGATTGAAGAAGTACGCGGCGCGCAGCAGGAACTCGGCGAAGACCATCAGGATGGCGCACCGGCCGCCGTAGCCGGCCCATCCGAGCACGTTGACCACCCACCGCGCGCCACGGCCGTGACGGTCCATGTCCAGGCGACGTTCGTGGTCGCCGTCGTAGACGTACTTGAGCTGGTAAAGGCCGATGATCCCCGCCGCCACACCAGCCGCCGCGATCAACCAGCGCCCCCCCGGCCAGCCCAGGACGGTCGCGACCAGCCGTTGCTCCCGAGGCTGGTCGCTGGCGCCGGCGCCGAGCAGCACTCGGACGGCCGCCGACACGATCGCGCCGTAGGCGCAGGTGCTCAACCCGATGCCGATCCGTTCGGCGGCGCCCTTCCAGGTGTTGCCGAAGTTGTACGGGTCGAACACGGCTTCGAAGATCAACCAGAGGATGTACCCGGTGGTGCCGGCGGCGATCGCCGCGATGAACACGCCGCCCAGCGGGAGCTGCAAAATGCGATGCAGCACCCTCTGCTCATCGGCGGCGGGATTGGCCAGGCGCAAGAGGGCGAGCATGGCCCAGACGCCGATCAGAACGTAGACGGTTCCGATCGAGACGCAACCGACCCGCGCGAGGACGTGCGCAACCGGGGCGATCCTGCGCCTGAAGGCCCGTGGGTGATGCTGGGGTGACACGCTCGCCCGCGAAAAGCTAACCACGCTGCGCGCGCGTCGCCACCGCTGCGGCGGCGAGGGAATCGGTGGGCGGCCCCGGCGTGGCGCGCGCGGCGGCCCGCCAGCGGCGGCGCGTCCGCCGGTAGGCCCGCCGCCTCCATCAAAGCGTGGCCGCCGCCCCTGGCCCGCTTGGCTGCGACGTCGTGGCCGGCGCGTGCCGCCGTCGCCAGAAGGGGGCGTTCGGCCAGCGCCGCTCGAGAGCGTAGACCTGAGCGAGCTGGGCGCCGTACACGCGAAAGATCTCGGCGACGTGAGCCGCGTACCGCGCGGGCGCCGTGGGCTCGCCGGCCAGGGCCCGGATGACAGCGCCAGCGCCCCGAATGCCGGTGTAGAGCGCGTTCGCGATTCCCTTCGACGACAGCGGATCGAAGGCGACCGCCGCGTCGCCGACGGCCAGCCAACGCTCCCCGCAGATGCGGTCGAGACCGCCGCTCGAGGCGTCACATCCTCGCGGGCGGCCGAGGGGCGCGTAGGCGTGGTCGCGACAGAGCGCCGCCAGAGATTGGGTGCGCTGAAGCTTGTTCCAGAGCGCGCCGGTCTCCGTGAGACCTCGCCTGCTCGTTGCGTCCGCGTCGCACAGGAAGGCCACCAGCCGCTCGCCGCACGGCAGGAGGACGCTGTACCACCAGCCGTCGCTCACCGCTTCGACCAGGGTACTGCTTTGCCGGTCGTTGCCGCGCGCGCTGCCCAGCCGAAGGTACGACGCCATCAGCAGATCGCGGCGCAGCCGTTTGGCGCCCAGGCTCCGCGCCACCCGCGCCGAGCGTCCACTCGCGTCGATGAGCCACTGGCTCTCGATGCCGCGATCTTCGCGCGACCGGAAATACAGCCGGTGGGGCAGGCCGCCGCGCGGCTCGACCCGCAGCCGGCCGTCGACCACGACCACCCCGGCCGAGCGCGCCGCTTCGCGCAGCATGGCGTCGAACTTCTGCCGATCCAGTTGGAGCCCGGTGCCCGGCCGCTGAAAGATGAAGTCGTCGTACACAGGCCCGGCGCCGCCCCAGATCGATTGCGTGCCGTAGCTCGGAACATGACCGGCGGCGAGCACGCCGTCGAGAACGCCAAGCTCGCTCAGCAGGGCGCGCCCGCTGGGCGGCAGGCTTTCCCCGACGCGGAAGCCGCCGTCGTCCCCGGCGTCGGCGAGCAGCACGCGAAGACCGGCGCGTCCCAACGTCAACGCCGCTGCCGCGCCGGCCGGACCACCGCCGGCGACGGCCACGTCGTAGCGCGCCGCGATCACGGCCGCCGCTTGGACCGCACCGGCAGCGGCGCGCCCCGTGCTTCTTCGTGGGATTGGAAGTTCGCGGCAGGCGGCGGCCTGCGTCCTTTCGGCGGCGCGGCTGCCGCGCGTGCGCCCGGCAGCGGCGGCGCTGGCTGCGGGGGCGGCGCGCTGCGAGCATCCGCCGGCGCCACGTCCGGTCCATACGCCGCCACCATCATGGTCGCGGGGAAGGCCGGATTATCGCCGACGCCGGGGCGCACCTCGACCAGGCCCATGGAACCGAACAGGCGCACCATCTGCTCCATCTGTTCCGCGGTCGTGCCGTGCAGCGGCTTGTTCCAGTTGGTGCGGTTGACGAACGCGTCGATGCGCGTCGCCAGCGGCTGCGAGCTGTCGACCACGATCGCATAGTCCTGGGCCGAGAGCACGTGGTTCGGCACCCGGGCCGGCCAGAACGTCGGCAGGAACGGATCGTAGGCGGCGTCGTACCCGGCGCGGCAATACGCCGTGTCGGCCTGCCAGGGCAGGCCCATCCAGCGGCTGAGGTCGCCGGGACCCTGCGCATAGAGCGGACCGTCGACCGCCAACATCTGCTGCTGACCGATGGGCGTGCCGTAGGCCGGCGCGGGGCTGCCCTCGGGCCGGCGACGAATGCGAAATGGCTTGTCGTACAAGCTCAGGTGCCGCATCGGCCAGGTCATCTCGCAGCCGGGGTGAAACGCGTCGGCCAGACAGAACTCCAGCGCGGCGCGGTCCAGCATCCCCGGCTGCTCGGCGACGGGAACGGCGTCGATCGAGCCCGCCGGCTTGGGCGCCGTGCCCCAGTCCGACTGGAAATCGCCGTCGGCCCAGCGGCGCAACAGGTCCTCCTGCGTCTGAGTGATGCTCGCGTTCTGCTGCGGCGTCTCGCTGGCCGGGACGGTCATGCCGTCGCCGTAGAGCCACGGCCACGGCAGCTGGTTGCCGTCCCCCGGAATGGGCGGGCGAAAGCTGTTCACGATTTGTCGACGGAGCTCGGTGTCGGGGTCGTACACGCCGCTCGGCGGCTTCCGGGCCAGCCGGGCAACGAATTCCGGGTTTTCGAAATCATAGCGGGCGTCGTGGCCAAAGGCCGTGGCAAAGCCGTGGTTGACCCACTGCAGCCCGGACAGACGGTGCAGGATGGGGTAAACGTCGGCGGTGAAAGAGACGGTGGCGGGCTTGGGGCACCATCCCGCCTGCACGTAAAGGTCGTTCAGGACGTCGTACAACGTGCGTTGGGTCTTGACCTGCGGCGCATAGTTGGGCGGGGCCGTGACGACCCAGGCCGGTTCCACCGGGATTGAGCGCCCCTCGATGCTGACGGTGGCGCTGACGGGCCCGTCCGAGGTGTCGTCGTACCAGCCGTCGGCGTTGATGAACGAGTTCTCGTCGGCGGGGATGTAAATCGGCGCTCCCGTCGGAGATGCCGAGACCCCGTGCCCGCCCAGAAACAGCAAGCGCCCCTGAGCGTCGCTGCGCAGCTCCCCCAGCTTCACGGGCACGCCGCCGAACGCGCCCGAGCAGAGCACCGGCCCGTGATTCTTCCCGGTGATCGATTGCTGGCCGGCGTCGATGACCAGGGTGTCGCGCGCGACCACCTTCAGGTTGCGCCGTGGCAGCTCGACGTCGGCGGCCTCGGGGATGTCCATGGCAATCTGCCACTGGTACCAGTCGGCTTTCCGATTGGCGACGTGAACGAACCAGGTGATGTCGGCCCAGTCGGCGGTCAGCTCGCGCACCACCTCACCAGCTTCGTTGTAGCCGTAAACGCGAAACTCGGCCGCCTGGCGCTTCAGCGCGCCCCGGGCATCGCGGTAAAAGCCCGCCGGGTTCGGCGCGGGCTCGACCACCTGGGGACCAATGAAGAACTCGTCGGGGCTGTTGCCGACGCGCGCGACGCCGATGGCCGGGTGAACCGCGGCCCGCACGATGCGCGTGTCCTGTGCCTGCGGGTAGCCGACGCCCGGCGCGTACTCGGCCGGGCGCGGCAGGGTCGGCTCGGCGAGCGGGACCCCGTTCACGTTGCGGCGGTTGGTCGCCGAGGCGCGGTAGACCACTTTGCGCGCCTCCGCCAGGCTGCCGACCGGCTTGTGTTCAGGCAGCGAGTGCCAGGTGTTGTAGGCCAGGTTCTCGCCGTAGGTCGACTGTCCCCGCGTGTCCAGATCTTGCGGCGGCAAGATCAGCGTCGCGACATGCACGGGCGGGCTCTCGGCTTCGCTCCAGCGGACGGTGGCCGCGTCCAGCGGCATCTGCTCCGGGTTGGTTCGAAACTGCACCATGAACCGGAACCTGGCCGCGCCCTTTTTCAGGCGGGCGTGGAGATCCGCGCGCAAGTACGCGGGGTCGTCGTAGTTGGGCGGGCCGTCGGCGGGCGCCGCTTCGAGGGGTTCGAGCTTGTACTTGACGAAGCGCCCCTCGCCGAAACAGGCGGGCAGACCGCTCCAGTAGGGCGTGGTCAGAGTCGAGTCGACGACCTTGTCCATCTCTTTCAAGATCTTGGCGGTCACCGGGTGCCGTTGCTCGTACTCTGCGTCCTTGCCGTGCAGCGACTGGCAGGTGAACTCGCACATGTCCTTGGCGGTGTCGACGAAGAACACGTCGCTGTTTTGCAGTACGAAGTCTTGAGTCAGGGCGTCTTGGTCTGGTTCCAGCAGCTTCTTTCCGCACACGCCGAACAGCTTGATCCCGATGCCGACGGTGCCCTTCAGATCGGGACGGCCCGGCTGGACGTCGGCTGAGAACCGCACCCAGGCGTCATAGTGCGGCGCCTGTCCGAACACGCCGACCCGCAGCGACTCGGGCAACTTCGGCTCGATCACGAACTTTCCACGCGCCACGCCGTGCAAGCGCAGGAAGACCGGGCGGGTGGCCGGATCCCGGCCTTGCGCCATGCCGCGGCCCTGGAAATAGTCGACGAAGAGCTGCTTCAACCCGGCGATGGGATCCTGGTCGCAGCAGCAGGGGGCGTCGGGCAACAACGGCGGAAGCTGAATCGGCGTTTCGCAGCCCGCGTTCGCGGGTGGATTGTGCTTGGTCGGCATGCGGCAGGTCTCTCCCGGGATTGACGGCGCCTGGTCACCACGGCCCCGATTGGCTCACGGCGCGTGTGACGAAGACGTTTGGTCGTGCATTCAGGCGCCCAACCAGCGACGACGCTGAATGCGTTACGTGCTTGAACGATGTCGCGCAGCGCGGCGGTCCACACCTCGGCCAGCGCAGGCGCTCGAGTGAGGGGCGGTTCGAACGGCGCGTGAATGCACGCCATCGAGGATCCACCCGACGCGCGTCATGGGGGACACAGGTCCGACGCGGAGAATTCTTTCCAGCTGGACGCCGAGGCGCCTCACCCGGAATGGCTCAGGGCCGGCGGAAGGTCGCCCTGAGCCGACCGGCAGTCCAGACTGGCACATTGAACGGTCTCACCGTTGCCCCCTTCTGCTTGCACGTTGACATGTGCGACAGACACGCCCCCCCAAATGTTCTGTGCCACGTGACCGTATGCTCATTGCGCTTGGCTGTCCAGCGAATATCGCAACGTTGTCGGCACTATTTGGGAGCGCATTGGCGCAAATTGCTAATGACGGCCGTCAACCGGCGTTCCACGTGCATTGGCCACACGAGCAAACAGCGGCGGCTCGTGCGGCCGCCGGACGTCATCAGGTGTCGCCCCTCGCGCCTCGGCCGGCGATGGGCGAGCCGCGCCGCTGATCTCATCGGCCCTTCCCCGGAGCTGCCGTCGGCCTGATCTTGTCCAGCCGGCTCGGTTCCCCGCCACCGCCGGCGCCCGCCCAACTCAGGCCGAAGTCACGCGCCGAGCGGGGCGCGGCGCACCCGGGACCGCCGCCGCCGCAACTCATCGACGGCAGGTGTGCGCCCGGCCCGGGCAGGTCATAATGGCGCCGCGTGAAGCCGATGGCGTTGCTCTTGATCCTCGCCGGCGCCAGCAGCGCGGTCGCGTGCCGGGGCAGCCGCGGCAACCTGGCCGATCTCGGGCCGGCGCCGGCCGCACCGCAGGACGCCAACCCGTTCCCAGTCATAGACGGGGGCGGCGCCGGATACGCGCTGAGCTTCGACGGGACGCAGAGCTACGCCACGGCCGCCGACGCGAACTTCCCGTCGGCCAACGCCACGCAGACCGTCGAGATGTGGATCCGCTATCCGCCGGTGCCGGCGACCGCGACCCAGGCGTTGTTCGCCGCCCGCCAGGACGTCGTGAACGGCCTGGTGGTGGGGTTTCACGGCGGGCAGCTGGCGGCGTGGCGCGTTTACGTCGATCGGGTCCTGGTGCAGGCGCCCGCGCTGCCCGCAGCGAACACCTGGCACCACGTCGCCTTCACCTTCGACGCCAAGACCACGACCGAGGTGCTCTACGTCGACGGGACCGCCGTCGACACTGAGATGAACGCGACCGACCAGCGCACACCCACCTCGGTCTGGCTGGGGACCCTGGACGGGACGCGCGAGCTGTTCAGCGGGCTGATGGACGAGGTGCGCGTCTGGAACGTGGCGCGGACGGCGGCGCAGGTCGCGGCCGATCGAGCGCACACGCCGCCCGGCCCCGCGGCGGGGTTGATTGCGTACTGGACGTTCGACGACGCCGACAGCGGCGGCCGCGCGATGGACGCGTCCGGCAACGGCAACACCGTCACGCTGGGCGACGGCGTTGCGGCGCGGATGCCGTCCCGCGTGAGCTCCGACGCCCCCGTGTCCGGGCCGTAGCGGCATTCGCGCCGGCCCCTCGACCGGGTCGCCGATCGCGGGCCGAGAGGAACCGGCCGACGATCTCCGTCCGCGGGACGGCCTTGATGATGCCGCCGCCCGCGGAGGACTGGCCGGTGGCGCCGGCACGCCCCGGATCGCGGCGCGGGAGGGCCCTCAGGGCCCGACGCGGATCGTCGTCGAAGTCCACCCCACGCCGGCGCGCTCGTCGTGCACGACGATCCAGATGGTGACGTCTCCGTCGGCGGGCAGATGTTTGGCGTCGGGCGGGTTGTACTGGCTGTCCAGATGGACCTGCCCGTCGGGCGACGTCACCAGCGCCGACAGCTTGCTCTCGCGCTCGGCCGGCGAGAAGGTCCCGGCGGTCGCGAAGAAGTCGTAGCGCAGCAGCTCTTGCGCGGTGGCGGTCACGATGGCGCCCCCGTGGTCGCGATCTTTCTCGTAGAACGTGTACGTTTCGGCGGTCGCCGCGGCCGGAAGCACGACCAGCTTGTCGCCGCGCGACACCGACAGCTCCGGGACCTCACCGGCGGTGTATGCATCCTCCGGCTCTCCGGTGGCGCTGTTCCGGCTCTTGAAGAAGCTGACGCCGCTGATGGACGGATTCTGGTTCGGCGCCTGGTCCGGGTATTGCGCGGGATCCAGCCGCGGCCAGTAGACCACCCGCTTGATCGCCTGGACGCTCTGGTCGCCGCGCGTGAAGGTGAAGCTGGCGATCGCGTCCAGCCCGAAGGTCCGGTTGTTCGCCAGGGCCGCGTCCACCTGCGCCACGCCGGTGGTGGGGCTGCCGAACAGCAGCGCGAGCTGCGTCGTGCTCAGCCCGTACTGGAAGGTCGGCAGGAAGGCGAAGCCGCCGTCGGGCGTGGCGCCGACGGACAGGCCGCCCACCGGCACCAGCGGCGTGCTGGCCAGCGCCGCCTGCACGGTGGGATCGGGCACGTTCAGCAGCGTCGGGCTGCAGACCCGGGTCGTGGTCCCGGTGGCCGCCGTGATGGTGTCGATGTAGTCCGGGCAGCCGAGCGCCGCCGGGATCTGCACGGTCTGGTTCAACCCGGTCGGATCGACGACCAGCGCCGTCAGCGTGGCCTGCCAGTCGCGATCGCTGCCCCCGGGCGCATCCAGGTCGACCAGAAAGCCGGCCGGTTCGGCCTGAATCGCCAGCACGCGCAGGTCCTTGACCGTGGTGACGTCGTCCAGGTTGCCGCAAGAGGCGGCGCAGGCGAGCGCCAGGGACATCGGCCAGCATCGACGAAATGAACGGCTCCGCATGAACGCCTCCTAAAACAGCCCCTTCACGCCCAAGATGGGAAGGATCGGCAGGCCGCGGATGGCTTCCGAACCGCGGCAGCGGTAATCGTAGATCGTCGCTTCGGGGTTCTGCGCGTTGTAAACGTTCTGCACGTCCAGGTAGGCGCTGAGCTCCCAGAGGCGGAACGTCCAGGTGCGGTCGACGCGGACGTCCAGCTGATGGAACGTCGGCTTGCGGACCGAGTTGGGCGCGCCGTACTGGCACTGGTATTGGTTGAGGTCCGCGTCGTACACGCCACCCACCACCGGGGTCTCGGGGCTGCCCGAGACTAGCCGGAACCGGCCGCCCAACCGCCAGCGCTTCAATTGATAGCTGCCCACGGCAATCAGGTTGTGCCGCTGATCATAGTCGGTGGGAAACCAGCCGTTGCTGGAGGTCGCGCCCGGTGTGGCGACGTTCCCCATGTTCGGCATGGTCTGCTGGGCGGCGTTGACGGCGTAGGCGGTCTGCTGCGACCAGGACAGCGTATAGGCCAGCCACCCGTAGAACCGGGCCGTGAACGCGTGCTTGACGATCAGCTCGAGCCCATATGAACGTTCCTGCCCGCTCGGCGTGAAGGGCGGCGGCGGGACCGGTTGATCGTGCCGCCGGACCAGGTACGTGGTGGCGTCCACGGTCAAAGCCGGGCGTAGCCGGCGCTCGAACCCGAACGAGTACTGGTCGGCCCAGATGGGCGGCAAATCCGGGCTGCCGTACGAGGAATTCAAAAGCTGCGGCTCCGGCATCTGATGGAAGATCCCCGCGCCCGCCTTCCAGACCTGCACCGGGCTGGTGGTCCAGCGCACGACCAGCCGCGGATCGACGGTGGCCCGGTCCTGGCCGACGTAGCGAAAAAGATCGGCCCGCAGCCCGGGGATCAGCCGAACTCCGCCGCCCACGTCCCAGGTCGCGTCCGTGTAGAGGCCGGCGGCGGCCCGGTTCAACGGAACGTCGCTGTGCTGAATCGCCGTCGGATCGGTCGGACCGTAGAGGCGCGCGTCGGGCGCCAGCGGCAGATCGAAGTAGAGGTCGTCGCGGGTCGCCAGCGCGTCGAGACCCAGCCGCCAGGTGAAGCTCTTGGTGAAGGCGCGGGTCAGCTCGTCGCGCAGCTCGGCGACCCAGGCGGCGCGATCGACGTCGACGGCTCCCGCCGAAAAGCGCAGCCGATCGTACCCCAGCGCCGGCGACAGCATGTTCGTCCAGCCCTTCACCGTCGCCGTGTAGACGCCAATCAGGCGATGAAAACCCGTCGACGTGCCAAGGTCGATGTTGCCGCGGCTGGCATCGTTCGACACCACCTTCAGCGAGTCGTTGCTGCCGATCGCGAACAAGGACAGCTCGCCGGGACCGAGCCGCCGGTGAACCCCGGCCTGATAGTCCCAGTACACCGGGGCGGCCGTCGTCCCCCCGGACAGAAAGGCCGGCAGCAGCAGATCGATGTACGAGCGGCGGGCCGACACCGATCCGGTCCAGCCCCGACCAAGCGGCCCCTCGACGTAGACCGATGAGTCGAGCAGGTTCAGGTCGACCGTGCCGTGCAGGCGAAGCGTCGCGTCGGTCTTGAGGTCGACGTCGACGATGCCGGCCGTCGCGCGGCCGTACCTGACGCCGAAGTTGCCCGGGAAGAAATCGATCCGGTCGATGAGCCGCGGTGTCAGGACCGAGGGCCCGCCCAGGAAGTGATACAGGATCGGGATCTGATGTCCCTCGACGAACACGCCGGAGTCCTGGGGCGAAGCGCCGCGGATCACCAGCAGGCCCAGGCCGAACGGCGTGCGCGCCACGCCCGGCAGGTTCTGAACCACCCGCAGCGGGTCGCCGAAGGTGCCCGGCACGGTGGTCAGCTCGGGCTGGGTCAAGGTGTAGCGCGTGACCGCCTGAGCCTGCCGCCGGCCCCGGACCGTGGTCTCGTGCAAGGCAGCCACGGCGGCCTCGACCAGGCAGTCCAGCGTCGCGGGGCGATCGGCCGACACGGCGGCGGCGTCCAGGTCGTAAACGCAGGGATCGTGGTCGGGGCTGAGCACGACGATCCGCAACGGGACCCCGGGCTTGCCGCGCACGACGAAGCGTCCGTCGGCGTCGGTCACCCCCACCACCGCAGCCGGTGACTCCGGTTCGCCGGCTCCGCGCCGCTGGCTGACGGAGACCTCGGCGTCGGGCAGCGGATCGCGGGTCCCCTTCTCGCGCAGGCGGCCGGTGGCGACGACCTGCTCGGTCAGGGGCGGAGCCGGCGGGGGCGGTGGCGGGGCCACCCGGGGCAGGAAGTGCAATGTGTACGAGAACCGCACCGCGCTGGGGCGTCCGTCAATCTCGGCCGGCGAGAAGCGCGAGGCTTTGACGGCGGCCACCGCCGCCTCGTCGAACCCGTGACCGGCGCCGGCCGTCACGGCGACGTTCGTGACCCGACCGGCGGCGTCCAGATCGACGTCCATGGTGACGTCGGCGGCCAGACGGGCCGCCAGCGCCTCGGGCGGATAATTCGGCGGGGCAGCCTGGAGAAGCTGCGGGGGCTTGGTCAACGCGGGCGCCTGGCCGGCGTCCACCTCGCGCTCGGGGAACGGCCGCTGATCGAAGTCCTGTCCGCGGACCGGCCGCGCCCCGGCGACCAGGCCGCCCACCGCCAAGAGCAGGGTCGCCGCGCGGCGGGCGCGCCGTGCCGGTCGAAGCATCGGTCCGTCACCCTGCGCCGGTTCTCTGCGAAGAGCCACTGTCCTCCCTTTTACCGAAACGGCTGTAGCTCCCGATCGGTGCCCGCAATGGTACACATCGGCCATGGAAAGCGGCGCCCGCGCGGTGCAGGTGATGGTGGTCGAAGACCTCGCGGAGATCCGAGAAGAGCTCTGCGACATGCTGGCCTTCGAGGGCTACCATCCGATCGGCTGCCGCGACGGAGAGGCCGCCTGGCGCCAGCTCGCCGGCGGGCTTCGCCCGGGCGTGATCGTCACCGACCTGGCCCTGCGCGGGTTGAGCGGCCGCCAGCTCGTGACGCGCCTTCGGGAGCAGACCTGGGGGCGGCAGGTTCCCGTGTTGCTGCTGTCGGGATGGGAAAATCCCGACCGGCTGAACGTGGGAGCGGACATCCTGCTGCCCAAGGATTCGGAGCCGGTGACGATCGCGCGCGCGGTCGATCGCTTGGCCCGGCGGCATCTGCCGCCCGAGGCCGCCCGCGCGCAAGTCCGGCCGCCGTCCGGCGGCGGGCGCGACCGCGCCGGCACGCGGGCCAAGGACCTCTCCGGCCAGCCTCGCATCGAGGGACCGCAGACGTAGACTGGGCTGATGGCGACTCGTTCCCTGGGCGTCTTCTGGCAGCGGCTCTTGGCCACCGGCGCGCCCGGTCCGGCGCTGTTCGTTCGCGCGATCGCCGGGTGGATCTTCTTCTCCGAGGGCATCCAGAAGTTCTTGTTCCCGGCGGCCCTGGGGGTGGGCCGATTCGCCAGGATCGGGATCCCGATGCCCGGATTCACCGCGCCCTTCGTGGGAGCCGTGGAGATCGTCGCTGGCGGGTTCTTGATGGTCGGGCTGGCCACCCGGCTGGCGTCCGCCGCCCTGCTGATTGACATCGCCGTCGCGATCGCCACCACGAAGATCCCGATGCTGGCGCACAAGGGCTTTTGGGCCGCCGTCCACGAGGCGCGCACGGACCTGGCGATGGCGTTCAGCCTGGTGTTCCTGCTCTGGTGCGGCGGCGGCGCCTGGTCGATGGACGCGGGCATCCAGCCGCCGGCGCCTCAGTAATCCAGATCGACGCCCACCCACCCCGCGCGCGGCGCGACCGGTCCGAGAAACCGCGGGCTGTCGAAGCCGGGGCCCAGGACCTGGCGCGCGTTCCCCAGCACACCGAAGTTCGCCGCGCCGGCGTCGAAGAGGTTGTTGCCGACGACGAAGACGTCCGCGCGCGACCAGAGCCGGTAAGCCAGGCGGGCGTTCACGACGACGTAGCCCGGGACCTGGGCCAGCAGGTTGGCCTCGTCGCCCCGCAGGTATTGACCGCTGTTGGCGATCACGTTCACGCCGGCGGAGAGCCCGAACCACCCGAAGAAGCTCAGCCCCAGCTTGCCGATGTGCCGCGGGATGCCCGGGATGCGAGCCCCCGCCGGAACGTCGATGGCCCCGTTGACCGCGTCGGGGTGCAGCGCGCTGGGGGCCGTGAAGGGGGTCTCGAAGGTCGCGTCGACGAACGTGTAGTGGACGGAGGCTTCGATGCGCGAGCCGCCCCGGAGCCACCGGCGGCCGCCAAGATCCACCTCCAGGCCCAGCCTTCGGGTTTTCCCCACGTTCGAGAAGAATCCCTGGTTGGCGACCATCCCCGAGCTGATGAACTGGATGTCGTTCGAGTTGGTGGTGTCGAACGCGGTGACGTCGTACTCCAGGCGCAGCCGCTCGCGCCGCGCGACGCCGCGGATTCCGCCCTCGCCCGTGCGCGCGACGACCTGCGCCAGCGGCGGATCGCTCACGAAGGCGTTCGGCAATCGACAGGGATCGTTGGGGCTGGCGCAGGTCAGCTCGATGGCGGTCGGGGCCCGGCTGGATTCGCTGTAACTGGCGTAAACGCCGAACCAGGGTCGAGGCTGGTAGCTGAGGCCCGTCCCCGGGTTGAAGCGTTTGAAGCTGTGATCGCCGGACAGCACGCCGCCCAGCCGGTCGTCGAGAGTCAGCCGGGCCAGGTTCAAGCGGCCCGACAGCGTCCAGAACAGATCGGGGCGGACGGCGAAGTTTTCGTACGCGTAGAGGCCGACGTCGTCGACGACGCTGTCGACCGCGATCGACGCTTCGGGATCGACCAGCCCCGTGTCGACGGCGGCCCGGTTCGCGTCGAAGCTGGCCACCGTGGTCGTCGAGCGGAAGCCGATGCGGCCCTGCGCGAAATCGGCGCCCACGAACAGGTGGTTCTCTCTGTGAATCAGCGGGGCGTGAACGGCCAGCTGCCCCGACGCGCCGTAACTGGTCTGCCGGGTGTCGCTCCGGTTGTTCGCGGCGTCGTACGCGTCCATGAACGGCGCCGGCTGGCCGGACGAGTCGACCACCGGCGTCTCGGCACCGTTGTCGGTGGTCGAGCACAAGATGCCGGGCATGGCGGTGCAGGGAGACCAGTCGCGCTGATCGCCGTTGACCGTCCGCGTTCGATTCGTCCGCACGTAGGTCAGGCCCGACAGCCGCACGTTCGAGGCCAGCGGCCGCTCGCCGCGGAGGATCGCCATGAAGAGCTGGTTGCGCGTGATGTCCGGGACGGTGAACACCGCGGTCCGATTCAGGGCCAGGAGCTGTTCCGGCGCCGGACCGTTCCCGGTGAGATCGGTGTTGGCGGCCGTCAGCAACAGGTCGGCGGTGGTGCCTCCGCGCGCGTAGGACCCCGCCAGGAAGACCCGCTGGGCCCGGCTGGGCGAGAACTGGCGCCACCCGTCCTCGTCGAACACCTCGGCCGCCGCGAACAGCGCGAATCGCTCGCCGTGCGCCCCGGCGTTCACCTGGGCCAGCTTTCGCCCCCACGAGCCGGCCAGGAAGGTGCCGCGGGCGCCCGGATCGGAAAAGCCGGTCTTGGTCTCGAGCGACAGGGCGCCACCCAGCGTGTTGAGCCCGAACACCGGATTCGAACCCGGGATGACGTTGACCGACCGAATCGCCGTGGTCGGCAGCAGATCCCAGTTGATCGTGTCGCCGAAGGGCTCGTTCAGGCGCACGCCGTCCAGGTACAGCGACAGGCCCTGCGGGGCGCCCAGCAGCGGCGACGCCAGAAAGCCGCGATACTGGAAGTCGGGTTGCAGCGGGTTGCCCTGAACGTTGTTGACGGTCACGCTCCCGGTCATTTCGTTCATCGTGCCCGTCAGATCGAGGCTCTTGTGCTCCTCGAGCTCGGAGCTCGTGACCACCTGGACATTCGCCGGCACGCGATCGCGCGGCATGTCCGAGCCGTGCAGCGGCGTGGTGGCGGTGACCACCGTCTCGTTTCGCGGCGACGGCGGCGCACCGGGCAGCGCCACCACCGGCTCGGCAGGCGGCTGATCGGCGCGCGCCCACGATCCCGCGGCGAGAAGCAGCGGGACGACGAGTGCCGTCGTCTTGCTCACGAGCGACACGACATCGCGCCGCCGCGCACCGGTCAACGACGAATGCGCGAAATCGACGGCGCCAAGCGCCCGAGGTCGGTTGGGCTCACGACCGGCCGCGCGCGAACAATCGAGTCCCGGTGTTCGAGCCGACGACGCGCGCCGCCGCTGGCCCGCGGACCGCCGCCGGGCGGGCGGCCGGGCCGGCGATCGTCGCCCGCGGTGGAACGTTATCACGGCTGGCAGGCCCGCCCGCACGGGTAACGTGAAGTTCCCGTTCCGTAACGCCAGCCGGCGACGCTGCCCCGACCCGTGCCGGTTTTCGTTGCGGTCCGTTGGGCCATCCCCCCGGTCCGGCGGGAGGCCAGGACGCCGGCGCAGGCGCAGGCACTCGGCTTGCTGATGCCGTCTGGTCGGCCTTCGATCAGAGCGATGACGTCCAGGCAGAAGGAGACCCCTACGATGAAACCGGCGGCGTGCGTGCGATCCGTGGTGGTGCTTCTTCCCCTGCTGTCGCCGGCGTGCGGAGGAGGCGCCGCCCAACCGGCGGGCCACCTGCCCGACGGCGCTTCACCGGCCGCGACGTCCAGCGCCGGGGCCAGCTCCGACGGCGGAGCCGAGGACTCGGGCGCCGGCCAGACCTCGGGCGGCGGGATGGGAACCGCGGCGTGCGTCCTGCCCGCCCCGCCGTCGGACCCCTGTTCGGCGCTGCCGACGGGAAAGGTGACCCCGTGCAGCCAAGACGGCGGGCAACCGTCGCAGACCGGATACCTGGAGATCGACAGCCCAGACGCCGCGCCCGTCTACGTCTGCGCCACCTCCTGGTCGCCCGATCCGTCCATCGGGTACATCTTCGGGCAACCGGCGACCTTTCTGTCGGATCCCCAGGGGTGCTGCGGCGGAACCGTGGTCCCGTCCGCCGCGCCCACGGTGCCCGACTCGTCCCTCGGCTCGCTCGGCGCGCCGCACATCCCGTCGCACATCAAGCCGCAGGAGCTGACCGATCCGGGCAGCGGACCGCTTCGTCAAAATCCCTTCGCGGTCGCCGTCACCGACACCACCAGCGGCGCCGCCGCGGTCCAGGCGATGTCGACCTGGACGTCCTGGGCCGGAGACGGCAAACCACACCCCGCCCCCGACGGCACCGGCGCCTACTATTTCCAGCCGGGCTTCCCGATCGACTACGTGGTCCTCGAGACCAGCGCAGGGTTTCCCGTCCTGGTCATCGGCCCGGAGGTCACGCTGACGGCCGACGGCAAGACTCCCCTCGGCCACCCCGCGCTGGGCGTCTGCCCGGCCGGCGGCGGCGCCGTCCTGGCGATGATCGGCGGGGAGGTCCACGGAACGCTGATCAACAACCACTCCGGCCGCTACGATTACGGCCCCTGGGTCACGCCGCAGGCACTCGCCAGCGCGGCCGCGCTGTTCAATTGCATGGGCATTCCCATCACGAGCACCGCGTTCACGGCGCCGAAGTCCTGACCGGCGTCGAACCCCGCCCCTTCAGCGCCCGGACGGCGCCTGGACATGGCCGGCGCCGAACCTCGGGTCGCTCAGGGTTCGTCGTCGTAGTCGACCGCGGTCACCTCCAGCTCCTCGGCGCCGCCCGGCGCGCGCACGGTGACCGTGTCGCCGCGCCGATGTCCCAGCAGCGCCCGAGCCAGCGGCGCCACGAACGCGATCGAGCCCGCCGCCGGATCGGCCTCGTCGACGCCGACGACGTGCACGCTTCGCGCCTGACCGTCGGCCGCCCGCAGCGTGACGCGCGCGCCGAAGCGGATTTCGTCGCGCTGAGCGGGCGCCGGCGCGACGACCAGGCTGGCGATGCGCTGCTCCAGCTCGACGCGATGGGCGCCGGTGGCTGAGGCGAGCTGCTGGCGGAGCAGGCGCATCCCGCGCGCGGTCACGTAGTTCGGAACGCCCGCCGGCAGCGCGGCCCGGCGCCGCAGCACCAGCGGCTGGTCCGGCCGATCGTCCTTCGTGAACGCCTTGCTCACGGCAAAATTGTACCAAGCGCGTCGAGGCTGGCGCGGCGGCGTTGCGCGGCGACGAATTGCCGGGCACGATCGCCCGCTGGAGAAGCCGCGGCCGGGGCGCATCCGGCGCCGGCTGAAGATGATCGCCGCCCTCGTCGCGTTTTCGACCCTGCTGGTCGTCGTCCTGGCCTGGATCTCGACGGACCACTTCCGCGCCTTCGGGGGCGCCCCCGCCGGCGCGCGCCTGGACCGGATGCGCGCCTCGGCGCGGTTCGTCGACGGCAAGTTCCAGAACCTCGAGCCGACCGCCCTCATGGGGCTGGGCGCGCTCCCCGGCGCCCTTCGCCACTGGATCTTCGGCAAGGAGATGCGGGTGCCGGCCTGTCCGCTTCCGATGGTGACCGACGCCGCCGCGCGCCTGGCCACGCCGGCCGCCTCCGGCCTGCGGGTGACCTGGTTGGGCCACTCGACGACCATCCTGGAGATCGACGGGGCGCGCATCTTGACCGATCCGGTTTGGGGCCAGCGGGCCTCCCCGTCGCGCTGGATTGGCCCCGGCCGCTACCATCCGCCGCCGCTGGCGCTGGCCGACCTGCCGCCGCTGGACGCGGTGCTCATCTCGCACGAGCACTACGATCACCTGGACATGGCCACCGTGCAGGCGCTGGGCGCCCGGGGCGTCACCTTCCACGTCCCGCTGGGGGTGGGCGCGCATCTGGAAGCCTGGGGCATCGCGCCCGACCGCATCGTCGAGCACGACTGGTGGCAGGCGGCGGCCCTTCCCGGCGGCGTCCGGATCGTCTCGACCCCGGCCCGCCACTTCAACGGGCGTGGCCTACCCTGGCGCGCCGGCGCCCTGTGGACGTCCTGGTCGATCGGCGGTCCCCGCCATCGGGTCTTCTTCAGCGGCGACACCGGCCCCACCGCCGCCTTCGACGAGATCGCGCGGCGCGAGGGGCCGTTCGACGTCGCGCTGCTGGAAATCGGCCAGTACCACCAGAGCTGGGGGACGATTCACCTGGGTCCGACCGGCGCCCTCGAGGCGCTGGCCCGCCTCCAGGCGAGGACGCTGATCCCCATCCACTGGTCGACCTTCGTGCTCGCCTACCATGGCTGGTCGGAGCCGGCGGAGACGCTGCTCGACGAGGCCGGCAAGCGCGGGGTCGCGGTGCTCACCCCCAGGCTCGGCCAGCCGATCGAGCCGACGGCGATGGCGCCCGGCGAGACCGGCGCCTGGTGGCGCGCGCTGCCGCCCATCTCGCCCCGCTGCCCGTAGCGCGCCCGGCCGACGGCGCGCGGCTTCAGTACTCGTTCTTGATCACGAAGAACGACCCGCGGATGGTGCCGGCCAGCTTCGACTTCTGCCTGGCGAACTTGAAGCGCTCCGCCAGCTCGGCGGGGACCTCCATCCCGTCGGAGAGCTTGAACCCCACGGCGCGCTTCTTCTTGTCGTCGACCGTGTACATCACGTTGATGGAGAGGCCGCTCTCGTAGAACACGTAGGCCATCCGGATGTTCTCGACCTGGAAGGCGGTGGCCTCGAGCGGACGGGACTGGATCACCAGGTCGCGCTCTTCCTTCAAGATGCGGTGGACCCAATCGATCGTCTGCTGGGCCTTGCTGGCCGGCTCGACGGCGAACACGTGGCCGTACTTGTTCTTGAAGTAGCGGGCCTCGTTCGCACGCAAGCCGGCCAGCGCACTCGCCACCGGCGACGATTCCAGCCCGGTGGTCGACACGTTCTGAAAGTCCACTTCATGGGGCATGAGGCTCCTCTCGGTCGGATGGGCGTTGCCCTGCCTGAACAGCGCCGATTCTAGACGCTGCGCCTCCGTCCGGCGCCGGTGATGTGCGCCGGGCGGGAGTGGGCTCGACCAGGCCGATTCGCGGCCGCCCGGCGACTCACCCGGCGTGCGCCAGCGACAGCCGCCGGAACACCGCCTGCAGCTCGCGGCGGCCCTTTCGCAGGCGGGCGTAGACGCCGAATCGAGACATCGAGAGCCTGCGCGCGACGTCGAGCACCGGGACGCCGTCGATGTCGTGCATGACGACCACGGCCCGACGGTAGACCGGGATTTTGTCGAGCGCGGCCGTCAGCAGCGCCGCGGCTTGCGAGCGCTGCAGCGCCACCTCGGGGTTGTCGCGCTGATCTTCCAGCTCGACCGTCTCGAACGGGATCTCGCGCCGCCGCCGTCGCCGGTCGGCACAGAACACCCGAAACGCCACGGCAAACAGGTAGGGCCGCAGAGGCCGCGCCCGGTCGATCTGGGACCAGTTCTTGTGCAGGACCAGGAAGACCTCCTGCGCGAGGTCCTCGATCTCGCCGCCCCGCGCGCCGAGCCGACGCAAGCTGGCGAAGATGTAGTCCAGCTCCCGATCGAACGCTGCAACGCACGCATGCTCGGAGGGGACTGGCGCCGGGGCGGAACGGGCGTGGCGGAGATAGCTCACCAGTGACTCTTGAAGCAGTAACCGGGCCACCGTCGGCGGACGAATCAGTAAGGCCAGCTGGCAGGATCACCCCGCAAGACGGACACATACGCGGATGGGCGATTGCGGCGCCGGTGTGGACCCCGCGCCCCACCGTTGCGCCGGAGACAACGATTGATGCCCGCCGGACAGCACGACGCACGGCGTGCCCCGACGGCGTGCCCCGACGGCGTGCCCCCACCGCGCGCCGTCGTTGGCCTGACAGGGGCCTCCAGCTCGAGTCGAAGCGGCCGTTTGCGCGATCGGCGCCGCGCGGTACGCTCGGCCCGGTGATCGATTTCGACGCGCTCTACCGGGAGCACGCGCCGGCCATCACGGCGTCGCCGGCCAGCGCGTTCCGCGCGCGGCGCCTCGATCTGATCGAGACCGCCGTTCAGGAAGCCTTCGCCGCGGCGCTCGAGACCTGGCGTGACGGGGTCCCGGACCGTCGGCAGCGTTCGTAGACCTCGTTCTTGGCCGGGTAGCCGGCATGAAGCAGGTGCACGCGGGTCCGGGCCGGTGTGTCGCTCAGCTCGATGGCGAACGTCGTGCCCAGACAGTCCGGATTGCCCCGGTGCTCCGTCACGCCGATCCTTGTGGACAACCTGGAGGCGGACCGCTACGGTCCGGGACGACGCCCGAGGGGGTTGGTGGTGGGGCGCCGGCAGACAGCGAAGGAGCTCGCGTGGAGATGAATCGGGTGACGGTCAGGGCGTTCGTGGCGCTGGCGGCGCTGCTGGGAATGGGCGTCGGCGTCGGAACGTTCGGCTGCACCGAGCAGACCGGCACGCCGGAGGCCGAGCTCCGGATCGCCGCCGAGAGCGCGCCGGCGAGTCTGGCGCCGCTGACGGGGGTCTTGACCCAGCACAACGACCTGTCGCGCACCGGCGCCAACCTGAGCGAAACGATCCTGAACACGTCCAACGTGCACACGGGAACGTTCGGCAAGCTGCATTCCTATCCGGTCAGCGGGCAGGTGTATGCGCAGCCGCTCTACGTGGCGCAGGCGATCTCGGGCAAGAACGTCGTGTATCTCGCCACCGAGGCCAACAACGTCTACGCGTTCAACGCCGACAGTCCGTGGGACCTGCTCTGGTCCCGCACCAGCATCGAGACGCCGTGGATGTCGGGGTCGACCTGCGTGAACACGCAACCCCTCATCGGGATCAGCAGCACGCCGGTCATCGATCCGTCGACGAACACGATGTACCTGACGGCCAAGCGCAACGCCAACGGCGTCTTCAAGTACATGCTGCACGCGCTGAATCTGACCACCGGCGCCGACAAGCCCGGCAGCCCCATCGACATGGGCCTCGACGCCAGCGGGCAGCCGCTGTCGGTGAACGGGTCCGGCGACGGAACCAGCAGCGGCAAGATCGTGTTCGATCCCATCCGCCACCAGAACCGGGTCGCGCTGACGCTGTCCCAGGGCGTGTTGACCGTCGGATTCGCGTCGCACTGCGACCAGAACAACTACCACGGGTGGGTGCTGCGCTTCGATACGACGTCGTCGCCCATCCGACCTTTGACGCCGTTCATGACCAACCCGAACACCGGCCACGGCGGTCTGTGGCAGGGGGGCGGTGGATTCCCCGTCGACGCGTCGGGCAACCTTTATATGGTCAGCGGCGACGGGCGGTCGGGGACCACGACCACCGACGGCACGCAGCTGGCCAATGCCTTCATCAAGCTGACCAACGTCGGGATCGCGGGGACGCCCACGGTCGGGTCGTGGTTCATGCCTTCGGATGTCGCGACGCTGGACAACGGCGACGTCGACCTCGGCAGCTCGGGACCGCTGTTGATCCCCGGGACGTCGTTGCTGATCGGGGGCGGCAAGAACGGCATCCTCTACGTCGTCAACACCACCGGCGATTCGATGGGGCACTTCAAGTCGGGCACGCCGCCAGACACCCAGATCGTCCAGCGCTTCGCGGGATCCAGCACCAACGGCCAGATCGTCGGCGGGCCGGTGTGGTGGGAGAGCCCGGCCGGGCCGCGCCTCTACGTATGGCCGGGCGGCTCGACGCTGGGCGCGTTCGCGTTCGACCGATCGACCAACCTGTTCAACACCACGGCCATCAGCCGGTCGGCGGACGTCGCGACCGGTGGCGACGCGCAGGGCGGTCAGCTCTCGCTGTCGGCCGACGGTTCGACGGCCGGCACGGGGATCGTCTGGGCGACTCGCGCGCTCGGCAGCACGGGGGGCGGCGGGTTCAATTCGAACACGCCCGTGGGCGGCGTCCTTTACGCCTTCGACGCCGAGAACCTGGCGACCAAGCTGTGGGACTCGAACATGGTGTCGTCCGACAAGCTCGCGAACGCGCCCAAGTACATCGCGCCCACCGTCGCGAACGGCAAGGTGTACGTCGGAACTCTGGGCGCGGCGCCCAGCTCCGGCGGCGAGGTGGCGGTCTACGGGCTGTTCGACGCGCCCACCGACGGAGGCGCCGGCGGTTCGGGCGGCGCCGGGGGCAGCGGCGGCAGCGGCGGCAGCGACGGCGGCGTTCCCCCCACCTTGACCTGCGCGACGGTGGATGGCGGCGCCGCCCAGCCGACGAACTGGACCTACGTCTACAACACGTACTTCGCGGGGACGACGACCGGCGCCACGGCCGGCCACTGCTCCGAGTGCCATGCCTCGACGCTGGCCGGGTTCGCGTGCGGCGCCGACAAGGACAGCTGCTACACGGGGCTGGTCAGCGTCGGCCAGGTGACGCCAGCCAATCCGGGCGGGTCGCCGCTGGCCGACCCGGAGCAATCGCCGCTGGCCTGGTTCGGCCGGCCGACCCCGCCGCCGGGGGTGCTGGCGTTCATGCCCGCCGATCTGGTGGTCCGCAACCCACCGGCGGTGGCGGCGGTCTGTGGCTGGGTCCAGGCCGGCGCGCGCGACGACAAGGGCGACGGACAGACCTGCACCGCCGCGAACGAGTGCGCCTCCGGCTTCTGCGTGGGGGGAGTCTGCTGCGCGACGGAGAGCTGCGCGCCCACGCCCGCCGACCAGATCGACACCGGCAGCAGCAGCGCGGTCGCGCCGTTCGGCGCCGATCAGTTCTTCAGCGGCGGCACCAGCCGGACGGTCACCAACAGCATCACGATCACCGGAATCACGAACCCGGCGCCTCAGGCCGTCTATCAAAGCGAACGATACGGCACCTCGACCTACACCTTTCCGAACCTCACCCCGTCGGCCACCTACACGGTCCGGCTGCACTTCGCCGAGCTGTTCCAGACGGCGGCTGGAAGGCGGGTCTTCAACGTGCTCATCAACGGGACCACGGTCCTGTCGCAGTTCGACATCTTCGCGACGGCCGGCGCCGCGTTCAAAGCCGTCCTGCGCGAGTTCACGGCCACCGCGAACGCGTCGGGGCAGATCGTCATCAATTTCAACACGGTCACCGACAACGCCACCATCGAGGGGATCGAGATCATCCCCGCCACCCCGAACGCCGCGCCCACCATCGCGACGGCGGCCGCGGCCAGCCCGAACCCGATCACCGGCACCGCCGCCACGCTCTCGGTGCTGGGGGCCGACGACGGCGGCGAATCCAACCTGACCTACACCTGGGCCACCACCGGCACGCCGCCGGCCGCGGTCACGTTCAGCGGCAACGGCACCAACGCCGCGAAGAGCAGCACGGCAACCTTCACCGAGGCCGGCAGCTACACCTTCCAGGTCACCGTCAGGGATCAAGGCGGACTGACCGCCACCAGCTCGGTCAGCGCCACCGTCAATCAGACGCTGACCAGCATCGTCGTCTCGCCGGCCAGCGCCACGGTGGCCACGTCGGGCACGCAGCAGTTCACCGCCTCGGGCCGGGACCAGTTCGCAAGCGCGCTGACCACGCAGCCGTCGTTCACCTGGGGCGCCAGCGGCGGCGGCACGATCGACGCCGGCGGCCTGTTCACGGCTGGAACCAGCGCCGGCGGCCCTTTCACCGTCTCGGCGGCCAGCGGCAGCGTGGTCGGGACCGGCAGCATCACCGTGTCGTCGGGGGCGACCAGCGTCTATCGCGTCAACTGCGGGGGTGCCGCCGTGTCGCCCTTCACGGCCGACCAGTTCTTCAGCGGCGGCACGGCCCGGACCGTCACGAACGCCATCAACACCTCGGGCTTGACCAACGCCGCGCCGCAAGCCGTCTACCAGAGCGAGCGGTACGGAAACGCCACCTACACGTTCCCCGGCCTGGTCGCGTCCGCGGCCTACACCGTGCGGCTCCACTTCGCGGAGCTGTTTTGGACCGCGGCGGGCAAGCGGACGTTCAACGTCGCCATCAACGGGACGACCGTGCTGTCCAAGTTCGACATCTTCGCGACGACCGGCGCCGAGTTCAAGGCCACCTTGCGCGACTTCACCACCACGGCGAACTCGTCCGGACAGATCGTCGTCCAGCTGACCACCGTGAGGGACAACGCGACCGTCGAAGGGATCGAGATCATCCGGCAGTGACGGCCGGCGCCGAGCCGCTCGTCGATCCGTCGATTTTGTCGACCGTCGGATTCACCCTACATGTCCATGGACCGTGGAACCCGCCGGCCGGTTTTCGGCGCCCGGGAGCCTGGCCCGACGGATTCGCCCGAAACTGGAAAAGGCCGCCCGGCGTGACGGGGCATTTCGCGCGCGGACCGGATTTTTTCTGACGACCGCCCCAGGCCCGCGGCACAGACGGGGTTGAGGAGTCCCCCATGACAACCAAAGCGCTGGTCTCGGGCCTGGCCACTTGTCTGCTGATCGGGGGCTGCAGCTCCAGCGAAATGCCGGGATCGGGAACGGCCTCCGGCTCGGGTGGCGCGACCGCCACGGGTGGCGCGACGGCCACCGGCGGCACCAGCGCGTCGGGCGGAAGCCCCGGCTCGGGCGGCGCGACGGCCACCGGCGGCACCACGGGCGTGACCGGCAAGGGCGGGACCACCGGCGGCACCGGCGGCACCGGTGGCAGCGGCAGCGGCGGCTCGACCGGCGGCGGGGGACGCAACGGGGTCACCGGAAGCGCCGGCCGCAGCGGCACCGGCGGCCACAGCGGGTCGGGCGGCGCGACCGGCTCCGGGGGCTCGGGCACCGGTACGGACGGTGGGCTGACCGTCGACTGCACGACCGCGTTCCCGACCAGCGGCGCCAAGACCACCACCGGCACCAACGTGAACGGCAGCGCCGACGGCCTCAATTACGGCATCTGGACCAACGGCAGCGGCGGCAGCATCACGGTGTTCCCGAACGCCCACGCGTTCTCGGCGTCGTGGAGCAACAGCCAGGATTTCCTGGCCCACCTGGGCCTGGATTTCAACGCCTCAAAGGCGTACACCGCCTACGGAACGATCCAGGCGCAATTCTCGGAAACCAAGTCTGGAACGGCGGGCGGCTTCTCGATGATCGGCATGTACGGCTGGATGCACAGCCCGTGCATCGAGTGGTACATCAACGAGGATTCGTGGAACGGCCTGGCCCCGCACGGCAGCGTCACGGCGGTGATTGACGGAGCGACCTACTACCTGACCACCAGCACGACGACCGGCACGGGCGGCGCCAACGCCTGCGAATCCGGCCACACCGGCGGTTGGACCAACATCACCAGCACCCGGGCAAGCGCCCGCACCTGCGGCACCGTGACCGTCAGCGACCACTTCGCGGCCTGGGCCAAACAGGGCTGGAACCTGGGGACGCTGGCGTCGGTGCACATCAACGTCGAGGTTGGCGGCGGCACCGGCAGCATCCAGTTCCCGGTCGCCAACGTCACGACGACCAGCAACTGACGTTCATCGTTCTCGGCTCCGCGCGCGCCCGATTGACAGTTTGCCGATCGGCCGCAGCTTGCCCGCCGTTTACCTCTTCTACGGCTCGGCCTCCGGGCCACGGCAGACCCCATCGCTGACCATCACGGCCCAGCAAGTCGGCTTCTCGCTGGCGCGCCTGTGAAGCGGGCTACGGCGATGCCGTAAGCGCCGCCGGCCGCGCTTGTCACCCGCGGCGTCCGGTGCAGGTTCCTGACAAGAACGGGACACCAATCCGGAGAGGCATCATGAGTCACGCATGGCTGAAGAAGATCGTGCTGTTCGGCGCAGTGGCCTTCACGCCGCTGGTCGCCCGAGCCAACGACACCGTCAACAACATGAAGAACATGGGGCACGAAGCCTCGGACAAAGCGTCCGACACGGCGTCGGACACGGCGCAGAAAGGCTCCGAGGAGGCGAACAAGGCCGCCAACAAGGCCAGCGACGAGGCCAAGAGCGCGGCCCATTCGGCGGGCGACAGCGCGGACGAGGCCAAGAGCAACGCGAAGAACGCCGAGCAGAAAGCGCGCGACAAGGCCTCGGACACGAACGACGAGGCGACGCACTGACGCGAGCGCCGGACCGGTGCCGGTTGCCGCCGCCCTCGCAGGCGCGGCGGCCGGCGCCGCCTCCGACCGCACGATTGCCGCGAGGCCGCTGCCTGGTCGAAGCGTGGCTGGCCGAACCGGCCAAGCCGATCGTCGCGACCGGCGCGCCCTGTGCTTCATGGGGAAAGCCGCCGGCGCCGCGTGCCGTTCGGCGGGCGGACGGCGGCCGACGAGCCCGCCCGACGGCGAAGCCGGGCCAGCACCGGACGGCAGCTCTTTACCGGCGTGAACGACGATTGGAAGCGCAGGCCCGGCGCAACCAGCCGGCCGATCGTCGCCGGTCACGCCGACCGCAAGGTGGACTGCATTGGGCCTAGTGCACTAGCAGGCCGCTCGCCGCTCGGCGATGGCGCGCAGGACGTGGGCGTAAGAGTCGCTGAACTTGCGCACGCCCTGCTCCTCCAGATGCTGCGTCACCTGGTGGAGGTCGATCCCGACGCTGCTCAGCGCGTCCAGCACGGCCTGCGCGGCGTCCAGGTCGTCCTCGATGCGGCGGGCCGGGTGGCCGTGATCCCGGTAGGCGGTGAACGTCTCCAGCGGCAGGGTGTTGATGGTCTCCTCGCCGATGAGCGCGTCGACGTACTTGACGTCGCTGTAGGCGGGGTCCTTGGTGCTGGTGCTGGCCCAGAGCAGCCGTTGCGGGCGCGCGCCGCTGGCCGCGAGCTGGCCGAAGCGGGCGCCGCCGCGGAAGACACGCTTGTACATCTGAAAGGCGGTTCGCGCGCAGGCGATCGCCACCTGCCCGCGGAGCCGCCGGGCGGCGTCGGCCGCGATCCGGCCGTTCTTGGCGAGCTCGTCCAGCTTGGCGTCCACCAGGACGTCGATGCGGCTCAGGAAGAAGCTGGCCACCGACGCGATCCGGACCGACTCGCCGCGGGCGGCCCGCGCTTCCAGCCCCGCCAGATAGGCGTCGATCACCTGCTGGTATCGATCCAGTCCGAAGAGAAGCGTCACGTTGACGTTGATCCCCTCCTCGATGAGGCGCGCGATGGCGGGCAAGCCCGCCGGCGTGGCGGGCACCTTGATCATGAGGTTGGGGCGCTGGACCGCCGACCAGAGCCGGCGTGCCTCTTTGATGGTCCCTTCGGTGTCAGCGGCCAGCCCGGGCGAGACCTCCAGGCTCACGAAGCCGTCCCGGCCGTCCAACCGGTCGAACACGGGCCGGAACTCGTCGGCCGCGAGCTGAACGTCCCGGGTCACGATCCGCTCGTAGATTTCGGCGTCGTTCTTCCCGGCCGCCCCCAGCGCGCGGATGGCGTCGTCGTACATTGCGGCACCGGTGATGGCCTTCTCGAAGATGGTCGGGTTGGACGTGACGCCCCCCAGGCCGTCCTCTTCGATGTAGCGCCGGATCTCCCCGGACGTGACACGCTTGCGGTCCAGGTAGTCGATCCAGATGCTCTGGCCCAGCCGGCTGACCTCCAACAGCGGATTCGACGGGGCGCTTTCGTGCACTCGGCCGGGCGCTTCGCCGCCTCCGCGACCTTCTCGCCGGATCAGGTTGGCCATGGTCCACCTCTCCCTTTCCAGCGCCCGGGTCGATCCGACGGCGGGCGCTCGTCCCCAACGTACGACCTTCCCCGACAAGCGAAAGCGCCAGCGGCGTCATTCCAGCGCCGCCCGTGCGGCAAAGCGGCTCAGCCGGTCCGATTCAGCCGAGCATTATGTCGGTCACGAACGAGGTCACCGACCGGATTGTGTTCGTTGGCGAACGCTTTGTAACGCCACAGCAAGCTCGCGCCTGATTTCGTGGTTCACATGCGCGCGCGCGATGGGGATAATGGGCCCTGCTCTCCTCACATGGGTACGGGAACATACGATTCGACGGTTCCTGAACCGGATGGCAAAGCCCGAGACGTGGAAGACGCCCCGGCCAAGCGCGAGGCGGTGGCCGCCGGTCATCGCATTCCCGTCGTGCTGGTCGTCGACGCTGTCCCCCACCGGGCAGCCGCCATCCGCGCCTGGGCCTGGCAGCGGCGCGGCGTCCGTCCGTTGTTCGCGGCGGCCGCCACCGTCGCCTACGAGACCGCGGCGCGAGAGCAGCCCGAGGTGGCCATCATCGACCTGATGTTCCGCAGCGGCCGCGGGCTGGCCGTGGCGATCGAGCTGCGCCGGATCGCGCCCGACGTCGAGATCGTCTTCGTCGTCGACGACGCCGCCCAGCCCGAGGTGCAGGCCGCCATCGACCTCGGGTGGGAGCGGCTGGTCTCGGCCGACCACCTCGAAGAGTGGCTGGACCGGGGCCTCAAACCGCTGGCCAAGCTGGCCCGGACCGAGCGTGAGCTGCGGGTCGCGCGCCGCGCCGCCGAGACCGCGTCCGCCGGCAACGTCGTCCCCAGCATCCCGAACCTGCCGCTCAGCGTGGCCGAACGGCGCTACCGCGAGACGTTCCTGCGCTCGAAGATGGCCACGGCCGGCGAGCGGCGCGAGGCGGCGCGGCTGGCCGGCGTGCCCTACACCACCTTCTGCGTGATGCTTCGAAAGCTGGGCATCAAACATTGACCGCGCCCGCGGCGGTCACCCCCGGTGTGAGTCGTCGCCCTTGCCGCTGCCCCGCAGCACCGAGAGTTGCGCGCGCAACCGGCGCACGTGGCTGTCGTAGAGGCGGTTGTCGGGCGCCAGCGCCAGCGCGCCCTCCCAGGCGGCCAGCGCTTCTTCGAACCGTCCTTCGGCGCGCAGCCGGATCCCCTGGTCGAACAGATCGACCGCCGGCCCCTCCGCGTCCGACAGCGGCGGCGCGAACGCCTCCGGCGGCAGCGGCAAGCTCACCTTTCGCGTGTCGTCGTCGGGCGCCGGCGTCGGGCAGGGCAGCGGCCCCGAAGCTTCCAGGATTTCGCGCTCGTTGAGCGCGATGTTGGAGGTGGTCGAGTACGACAGCTCGATGGTCTCGGGCACGGCCTCGGGTTCGCCGCCCGCCGACCGCCGCGGCGCCGGCGTGTCGGTCTCCGGATCCAGCAGCGCCGAGAGCGCCAGCGTCACGTCGCGCTCCTTGCTGGAGGCCCCCAGCTCGGCCAGGCAGACGGCCAGCGCCGCGCCCAGCTCGCGCGCGCTCTCGAACCGATCGGCCGGCCGCTGCGCCGTCGCCTTGCGCACCACCGCCGCGACGGTGGCCGGAGTCGCCGGCTCGAGGGCCAGGGGATCGCAAAATGGCGCGGAGGTCGCCGCCCGAATGACCTCCTTGTCGGACCCGTCGAACGGCCGCCGGCCCACCAGGCATTCGTAAAGGACCACGCCGGCCGAGTAGATGTCGCTGCGGCGGTCCTCGCCGCGCCCGAGGATGCGCTCGGGCGCGGCGTACCGATACTTGCCCACGAACAGCCGCCCCGGCTCGGTGCGGGCCGTGGCCCGCGCCGCCCCGAAGTCGAGCAGCTTGGCCGTGCCGCTGGTCGAGATGATCACGTTCTCGGGGCTGAGATCCCGGTGGATCAGCCCCAGCGGCCCGTCGGCGTCGCCGAGTTCGTGCACGTGTTGCAGCGCCTCGCACACGTCGGACAGGACGTGCAGCACCATCAAGAGAGGCAGCCGGCCGCCGGCCGCCCGCATCCGCCGATGCGCCAGGCGCAGGGTCAGCCCCGAGACGTATTCCATCGCGATGAAGTACCGCCCCTCGAGCTGCCCGAAGTCCAGCACGTCGACGACGTTGGGGTGGCTGATCCGCGCCGTCAGCGACGCCTCGTTGATGAACATGTCCGCCAATTCAGGCCGATCGTGAAGGTGGGTGAGCATCGTCTTGATCACGATCCGCTTCTCGAACCCCTGCAGCCCGTTGATCTTGGCGCGCCACACCTCCGCCATTCCGCCGACCGCCAGGCGCGATTCGATCTGGTACGTGCTGAAGCGGGTTCCGGGGACCCACGGCGAGGGCAGCGCGAGCGGAGCGCTCGCCTCCCTCGGCTTGACCTGCGGGATCGTGGGCTCCCCGTCGTCGTCGTCGCTCGGGTCGAGCGCCGGCACTTCGTTCTCTTCGGTGGTGCTCATGAATCGGCGGACACTCCCGTCTAAAGGGCGCGCAGGAAGGCGGCCAGATCGCTCTTCTGGCCCTCCGTGAGCCCGATGTTGAAGCGGCGGTCGAAGTAGCCGACGACGTCTTCGATCCGCGCCGCCTGGCTGTCGTGGAAGTACGGCGCGCGCGCGGCCAACCCACGCAGCGGCGGCGCGCGGAAGGTGCCAATCTCCGCCCACAGATGCGAGCTGTTGGCGCGGCCCAGGTCGCAGACCGTCCGCGTCTCGTGGGTGGTCTTGTTCTGCACCGTCACCTGCGGAAGCATCGGGCCGCAGTTGACCTGGTCCGCGGTGCCGACGTCGAACATGCGGACCACCGAGTGCCCGCCCACGTTGGGCGAGTTGTGGCAGGTGCTGCAGGTGCCGGTGACGGTCGCCTGCCCCAGCAGATTATTGAGGCCGTTGACGCCGCTGATCTGGAACGGCACGTTGTTGAAGATCTGCTGACCCCGGTAAATGGCGGCCCGCGCCGCGGCCACGCTGCGCCGGTGGCTGCTGTCGTTGCGCATCCAGGACGGGCAGGCGCGCGCGTGATCGTGCGGGTGGTCGTGGTCCTGGTCGTAGACCGCCCAGGCGTCGAACAGATCGAACACCTTGGACGAGAACGGCTGGCCCGAGGGATCCTGCCCCTGGATGTCGTTGATGCCGATGTGGAACGGCTGGTTCATCAGGTTGGTCGGGCCGCCCTTGGCCCCGTCGGTGTCGAGGCGTCCCGCCTCGGCGTCCACCGACTGCGCAAAGAAGATTCCCAGCTGAAAGTCGTCCTGAGCCTGGACCACGTCGGCGGGCACCGGCGTCGTCGGGTCACGCTGCTCGTGCAAGTTCGCGGCGCCCCCCACCAGCCCCGACAGCGCCGTCCGGACGTCGCCCGGCCCCGCCGTCCAGGTCACGCTGGAGACCAGGGCCTCGTTGGCGCTCGGGGTGGCGCGCCGGAAGTTCAAGAACGACGTGGTGGTCGAAAACCCGGAGGGATCGCTCACCGCGACCACGTCGTACTCGCTGGTGGCCGGGTTGGTCCGGGTGAAGCGGGTCAAGCCACGCCCCAGCAACGTCGGCGCGAACGTCACGAAGCGTTTCACGATGGTGGACAGATCCTCGTCGGGACGCGCCCCTTCGTCGTGAGGCAGGAAGAGAGCGTCCTTGCCGCCGGTCCTGAAGAACAGCGCGGTGGCCGCCAGAGGGGACAGCGTCCACCCCTGATCGGGCGAATGGCAGGTCTCACAGGTCCGGGCGTTGGTCCCGAGCCGCTGGAAGAATGTGTTGGTGCGGTCCAGGGTTCCGGTCGGCGTGACGGTCTCGGCCACCCCGGCCGAGTTCACCGCGGCTTGAAGGGCGGAGCTGGTGACGGCCGTCGTGTCGGCCGTGGTGTCTCCGGGCCCTGCACACCCTGCCATCACCAGGAACACGCCGCTCGAAGCCAGACTCAAGCGCTTTACCATGGGCAGCCTCCGTTTGGTAGTTGCTGGAATTCCGAACGGACATGGTAGAGCTTTCTTTCAACAACGATCAACGTACGAATTGCCGGACGTCAGAGCATGATTGCGCCACTTACAGGTGGCAGCAGCCGCCCGGCGGCCAATGGGCGGCTGCAGACCAATTGCGGAACGGCTCAACGACGGCTTTGGATTCGGCTCAGCGCTCCGCGGACTCGCCGCGCGGATACAGGCTGGGCGGGAACCGCCCCTCGATGCCGCCCGATTGGTACTCGATGAAGTAGATGAGGGCCCAGATCTGCTCGTTGGCCAGCTTGCCGCGCCAGGCGGGCATCTTCCAGCGGTTGCCCTCTTTCTCGATCTTCCCGTTGGAGATGGTGCAGAAGATCTCCGCGTAGGGGCGCCGGATTCCGAAGAACAGGCCCTCGCCCCGCCCCCAGTTCGCCGCCGGTCCCGGCATCTTCACCACGTCCTCCATCTTGCGGCGGCCGCCGTGGCACTCGTTGCAGAAGGTGCTCCAGATGTAGATGGTCTCGACGGCGGTCTGTTCGTCCCAAAAGCCGCTCGGCGCCTGCTTCTCGGAGATCTCGGCGTCCCGATCGCGGGCCCGCGACTCGCTGACCTTCAGATAACTGCCCCGAAACGGCCACCACAGGTCGCCCACGTGCACCTGGCCCACCTCGGGCTGTTCCACCTTGTGCGCCGGCGCGGGATCCCGCGACAGCACGAACGCGGAGTCCGCGGCGGCGGGTGGTTCGATGGTGGTCGGGGGCGTGTTGTTCGTCGAGGCGCAACCCGCCAGCGCCACGACCGACGCCATGACCCCACTCAGTTTGAGGGCTCTCACTCGTACGACCCGTAGGAGTGTCCCGCCTTGTTCTTGTGCGCCGAGCTTTTGGGTTCGAGCTTCAGTTGGAGATCCGCGCTCCGCCCGGCGGCGACCTCGACCCAGTCGGTGGCGGGGCTGGCGCCCGGCGCCCAGGCCACGATCTTCCGGCGGCCCGCCGGGACGCCCGGGATCTCGAAGGTGCCGTCGGGCTTCACCTTGGCGTAATAGCGGTTCGGCACCACCAGCACCCGCGCCGCCATGTCGGGGTGAATGTTGCAGTAGACGTCCACCGGGCCGGGCTCGGTGAAGGTGTGCGACTTCGGCTCGCCCGCTGAATTGTAGAGCCCCAGGTCAAAGGAGTTCCCGGCGCTCAACGAAAACACGTTGTGATAGATGTTGTCGTTGTTGGGGAACGTGATGGTGGTGCCGCGTTGAATGACGGCCCACCCCGGAAGGAACTTCTTTCCGCTCTGCTGGATGACCTTGTGCTCGCCCTTCACGGGCGGCGCCAGGATGTTCTCGACGTAGACGTACGCGACCGGCTCGCCGGCCGGCATCTCCACCTTGCCGCGGATCACTCCCCCGCCGCTCTCCTCGCTGGCAGCCGCGGCGGCGCGGCGCGAGGCCCGGCTCGAGGACTCGGCGCGGGTGGCCATGCTGGGCGCCGAGCTGGCCGCCGGACGGGCCGGAGACACCGGCTCGGGCTTGCTGGGCGCCGAGTAGTCGTTGGCCTCCGGGATCGAGATACTGGGCGCGTTCTTGAGGGCGTGGCTGATGGCGGCCGCCCGCTGGCGATCCAGCTCCGCCGCTTCGGTCATCGCGGCGCGCAGCGACTGGACCTGCGACTCCAGCTGGCGCACCTCGCGTCGAAGATCCTCAACCTCCGAACTCTCCGCGCCCAGCGCCAGCCGCGGCAGGGACACACAGACGGCGATCAGGCCGGCTAGCCTCGTTCGATCCCACATCGATTTCCTCACGCATTTCCTCCGATCTTTCGTCTTGAAGTAACCAGCGCAAGCAGCAGCAAAAGGCCTCCGATCGGAACCGGCGACCAGACCAGCAGCGTCAGGAAACGGGCCCGGTCGATGGCCCGCCGATGCGGCACGATCCAGGCCAGCCGCGCCGCCGTCGCGCCCTCGCCGGCGCGCCCCACCTTGACCCGGTACCAGTGACCGCCGACCACCAGATCGTTCAGGCCGTCGGCCAGCCGGGCGGTGGCCCGCAACAGGTCGTCATTCTGGGCGCCGCCGGGGCTGGAGGCCGCGATGTGGTCGCCGATGAAAACGGCGCCCGAGATCCCCAGCACCGTCTCGACGGTGGCGAGCTGCCCCTTGCCGAGCGGCAGCCCCTTCACCAGCAGCGCGGGCGTCTCGGTCCCCGAGCGGATGGGCGCGAGGCCGATGACCTGCACCCGATCGGGCAGCGTCCAGACGTCGGAGGTCGGCCGATCGAAGGCCGCCCGCACCGCCGTCGAGGAGCTGAGGTCGACCTGACGCAGGCCGACCGCCCCGGTCACGGCTTCCACCTTCCCGGTCGCGTCCAGCACGGCCAGCAAGGAGGCGCCCGAGGACTTGCGCAGATCCTCCAGCACGTCCTGGACCGTCGCCTCGTCGAACTTCGGCGCCAGCACGGTGGCCCGGATGCGGTTGTCGTCGGCCAGCACCTTCACCTCGGACACCAGCTGCTCGCGCTGGCGGTTCACCAGCTCTTCCAGCGCCCGCGAGGCCTGGCCCAGCGCCTGGTCGTCCAGCGTCGACAGCACGCGCTCGACCTGATCGTTGGCGAACCAGGCCGCCAGGCCCAGCGTCGCAAACAACAAGATCGCCGCCGCCATCACCGCCGCGCTGCCGGCCGTCCGGGGGGAGCCCGGCGGGAGCGGCTCGGACGCGCTCACCACCTCCAACCGCGTAGGCTTGCTCTTGGTCATCACTTGTCACTCCGCGCTGGGACCGGCTCGAGGGTGAACGACAGCGTCTGCGGCTGACCGGAGGCGGGCGTCGTGTCCCGGGAGACCGGCCGGTATCCTTCGAGATCGATCCTGACCTTCAACGGCTGCCCCGCCGGCAGACCGCTGAGCGTGGCCGGCGTCTTGAGGCCGGTGGGTCGCCCGTCGACGAAGACGGACGCGCCCTCGGGCTGACTGTGAAGCTCGAGGCTGGCGGTGGTTTGCACCGCCGCCGCGCCGGGCGTGCCGCCGCGGGTCTCGCCGCGCATGACGAAGACCGCCGCGCCGCCCACGCCGGCGATCGCGACCAGCACGCCGACGATCAGCATGGACCGTGAACGGCCGCCGCCGGCCGGCGCCGGAACAACGGCGGCCGGAACCGGTTCCCCCGACACGCTCACGCGGCGGGTGGCGGCCATCTCGTCGGTCGGCATCCTCTCGGGCACGCTGTCGGCCGTCGGCCCCGAAAAGCTCGTCGACCAGAGCGCGCGCGGCTCGGTGGCCGAACGGGTGGACGGCCGGTCGGCGCCGCGGCCGCCGCCCCTGGCGCCCTCCAGCGCGTTCAGGCGCTGAAGCGCGCCCTCGGCGTTGTCGCCCTGGCTGATCGACTTTTTCAGCGCCGCGCGTTCGGCGCCGAACAGCGACTCGATCCACTGGCCGACGCTCTTGCTGGTGGGGCGGTTGGCCCGGCCCAGCAGGTAGCGATCGAGATCCTCCGACATCTCGTGGGCGCTCTGGTAGCGCTGCGCCGGATCGCGGGCCAGCGCGCGCAGCGCGATCTGGTCCAGCGCCGCCGGCACTTCCGGGCGCAGCGCGCTCGGCCGATCGACCGGACGGGACCGGACCGCGCCGATGGTCTCCACGTCGGTGGCGCCGTCGAACAGGCGCGCGCCCGTCAGGCACTCCCAAAGGACGATCCCCAGGCAGAAGACGTCGGTGCGAAAGTCGATGCGCCCGCCCTCCAGCTGCTCGGGCGCGCAATAGCCGTACTTTCCCTTGAACACGCCGGGCACGCTCTTCGGCCCGGACGGGTTCCTCACCATCCCGAAGTCCAGCAGCTTCACGACCCCGTGGTAGGTCACGAAGATGTTGCGGGGGCTGACGTCGCGATGGACCAGTCCGATGAGCCGCCCCTGCGCGTCGCGCGCGTCGTGGGCGTAGTACAGGCCCTGCGCCGCCTGCTGCGCCAGCGCCGCCGCGATGTCGATCGGGATGGCCTGCGCGCCCTGGCACCGACTGATCACGGCGGACAGATCTTCGCCGGGCAGGTACTCCATGCTGATGAAGTACTTGCCGTCGACCTCGCCCAGCTCGTAGGTGGCGACGATGTTGGGGTGCTCGAGGCGGGCGGCGATCCGCGCCTCGTTGAGGAACATGTCCCGCAGCCGCGCGCTGTCGGCCAGGTGCGGAAGGATCCGCTTGAGCGCGACGATCTTCACGAACCCCTGCACTCCACGCCGTTCGGCGATGTAGAGGCGCCCCATCCCGCCCTGCCCGAGCAAACCCAAAAGCCGATAGCGACCGAAGGTTTCTTGCATCTGGGCCGAGGCGTCCGAGGAAGAGTCCGCGGTATGCCGCTGTCCGATCACGCGGACTCTCCTTCGTCACTATAGGCCAGTTCATTGAGGCAATTGAAGTCGGCGGTTAGGAGACGTTGTGGCGCTGACAATTACGATCATTGCTAATGACCTGACGCGCAGCCGGCTGCCGTCATATTGAAATCGGTACGTCATGCCGACCGCTTTCGGTAATGGCCATCCGGGCGGGCGACGTGTGGGCCCGCTGGTCACCCGGCGATCGGCCGCATCGCTGTCGCCGCGACCGGAATCGGTCGCCCGGCGGGCTCGCTTTTGGGTTTCAGCACACGGGCCAGAATCTGTTTGCTGCCACACATATGATTGTTGGATGGGTCAGCCGGCATACGGTTGTTGGCGCGGGTCAATCGAACGCGCGTTTGGCGTCGCAACGACCACGCGCAAACCACTCAAGGTAACGGCATTTCCGTCGAACGAACCGAGCTCGTGGGACGTCCGATCTCGAACCGAATCAATCAACCGAGCGCTGGGGGACCAGCCGTTTCGGATCGCGAGACGGTTGTCCGGGCCATCGCGCGCTCGCGAGAAGGCCGGCACGAAGAAGCGATTCGGCTTTTGTCGGAGGTCGCGCGCCGCCGCCCCGGGGACGCCTCGATCCGGGCCGACCTGGCGATGGCGCTGCTGGCCGCCGGCCAGCTCGAGGACGCCCTGGCCGGCTTCTCGGAGGCGCTGCGCCTCGACCCGCACTCCGCCCAGGCGCAGTGCGGCCTGGGACTGGCCTACCGTCGCCTCGACCGCTGGCAGGAGGCGGCGGAAGCGTTCCGTCTGACCGAAGCGCTGGCGCCCACGCAGCCCGTCGGACCGTTCAACCTGGGGCTCACGTTGCACGCGCTGGGCGAGCACGCGCCGGCACGCCAGGCGCTGCTGCGCGCCGCCGCGCTGGCCCCGGACGATCGCGAGATCCAGGACGCGCTGTCCGCGCTGGCGGCCGACTCCGCGCGCTCGGAGTCGCCGCCACCGCCGGCCCGCTTCAGCGGCGACCTGGGCAGCTTCGGACTGCCGGAGGTGCTGGAGCTGATGCGCGTGCAGCGCAAGACCGGCGCGCTGGTGATCTCCTCGCCGCAGGGCACGGGGATCGTCCATCTGGTGCAGGGGCGGTTGACCAGCGCCTCGGCGCCCGGCGCCGAGCGCCAGGGGACCCGGCCGCCCGGCGATCCGGCGTCGCGCGACGGGATGCTTCGCCAGATCGTCGACGCTCTGGTCGAGATGCTGACCTGGCACGAAGGGGCGTTCTCGTTCCATCCCGGCGCGCCCGCGGAGGTTCCGTCGGTCTCCTTCGACACGCAACGCGTGGTGATGGAGCTGTTTCGGGTGACCGACGAGCGCACCTCACGACGTTCTTCAACCTGATTGAGGAGGACCGATGATCGAACAGCGAGTTGACCGACCTGGGCGCGCGAGGAGAGATCGCCTCGCGCGCCGAACGTCTGTGTGGGTGTGGGCGTGGGCCTGGCCGGTCGTCGGGACCCTCTCGCTGCTGGCGCGTCCGGCGCTGGCGCAAGAAGAGAAAACACAGGCGCCCTCGCTGCCGGAGGACGACGGCGCCGCCGCGGAGGCGCCGCCCGAGATGACGCCGGAGGACCGCATCGCGGAGCTCACCGAGCGGATCGAGCGTGACGAGGAGGAGCGCCGGAATAGCGCCCCGGCCCTGACCTTCAACGGCTACGTCGACTTCGGCTACTTTGCCCCCATCGGCAACGCCGGCGCCGGCTGGGTCCGGGACACCGGCAACGTCGCCTTCCCCCAGTACTCGAAGTATTCCTGGGTGTTCCTGGGCGACATCCTGGGCACGCCGGTGAACAGCCGCGGTGAGGTGGCGTCGCTGGGCAACGCCCCCGGCATCGACCGGTTCGACAGCGTCAACTCGGCCGGCGCCGGCGGCTTCATCGTCAACGAGATCAACCTGCGTCCCCGGTATCAGCTGGCCGACAACGCCATCCTGCGGGCCAGCGTGAACTTCGTCCCGCGCACCGGGTCGGACTTCGCCCTGGGCGACTTCATCGAGGCCGACCAGGCCGAGCTGGAGTACCTGCCGACCGCCGACGGCAAGACGTCGATCTTCATCGGCAAGACCTTCGGGGTCTTCGGCATCGAGTACAAGGAGCGCCGGTCGGATCAACGCTTCGGCATCACGCCGTCGCTGATCGGCCGCTACACCGACGGCCCGCAGCTGGGGATCAAGGTCCGCAGCAAGCTGCTGAACGACTGGCTGATCCTGGCCGGCGCCGTCAGCAACGGATCCACCACCACCGAGCAGTTCCACTTCTACAGCGAGATCGACCAGAACTGGGGCAAGACGCTGAGCGGGCGCGCCGCCGTGGCCTTCCCGATCGGGCAGCTGCTGCACAACAACGACAAGCTGGAGATCGGCCTTTCGGGCGAATGGGGCCCCCAGGACCGGGCCACCGACAACAGCGGCAAGATCTGGTTCGAGGGGATCGACCTCCAGTACCTGAACGCGAACTTCGACTTGAAGGCCCAGCTGATGCGGGGCCGAGCGCCCGGCGAGCCTTACGCCGACGCCAACGTCTACGGGCTCCAGCTGCACGACTCGGGGTTCGTGGAGGCGGATTGGATGGTGCTTCCGCGCCTGGGGCTGATGGGGCGCGCCTCGCTGCGCGACGCCATCGTCACGCTGGGCGATCCGGCGGTGTCCAGCACCACCCAGAGCCGCATCTACATCACCAAGCAGATTCAGTACACGGCTGGCGTGCGCGTGGTGTTCAACCCGCACATCCTCGCCAAGCTCGAGTACCTGCACAACCAGGAATACGGCGGCGTTCCGTCGTTCCTAGACGACATCTTCACGTCGTCCCTGGTGCTGGGGTTCTAGTCGCATGACACGCGTTGCAGACGGAGGAAACATGTTGAATGAGACACGCAGTTCCAGTCGGCTTCGGATCGGATTTTTGATCCTCGTTTGTGGGCCGGCGCTGGCCGCCTGCAACGAGACCGACGGGTTCACCGCAGACCAGTGGGCAGCCATCGAGGCCATGGAGCCTCTCAAGGGGCCGATTCCGGCCGACAAATACAACAACCGCGGGGACGATCAGGAGCTGGCGAAGTTCGGCCAGATGATCTACTTCGACAAGGACGTGGCCGAGGCCATCACCGTGCCGGGGCCGTCGGGCAACGTGGGCGACATCCGCAAGGTGTCCTGCTTCACCTGCCACGGAGGAGCCTACCTCACCGACGCGCGCCCGTTCCCGATCTCGCACGGCCGGAGCTGGATCAACACCAACACGGGCCCGCTCACCAACCTGGCCTGGTACGACTGGACGACCTCCAGCGGCCGGTTCGACAGCATGGTCGAGCACGGAACCACCGTCTGGAGCACCTCGGCGACGCCCATCGCCCAGGCTCGCTTCCTGTACCTCAAGTACAAGGACGAGTACAACGCGGTGTTCCCCGACACGCAGCTCGATCCGCGCCTGGGCCTCACCGACCCGACCGACCCGAACAACGTCTACCCGACCACCGGCGGTCCCAAGTCCAGCGCGGCGGCGCCCGACGGTCCGTTCGAGAAGATGCCGCAGGACGCCCAGGATCAGATCAACCAGATCCGCGCCAACCTGGGCCGCGCGTTCGACGCCTATCCGCGCCAGATCCTGACGCCGGAGTCGCCGTTCCAGAAGTACGTTCGGGATCGCGACTTCTCGCAGCTCTCCGACAAGGCCAAGCGCGGCCTGGCGCTGTTCGTCGGAAAGGCTGCCTGCAACGAGTGCCACAGCGGACCGACGCTGCAGGACAACAAGTTCCACAACGTCGGCGCGCCCGGCCTGACCGTGCAGCCCTACACCAACGCCACCATCGCGCCGAATCGCGGCCGCGCCGGCGTGATGCAAGCGATCCTGACCAACCTGACCACGCTGCAAGCCAACCCCAACGCGCCGCTGGTCTTCAACGGCGCCAGCAAGTACAGCGACAACCCCACCCTGGGGATGCAGCGCCTGCTGGACGTTCAGCAGCAGGACGCGGACCACTGCGTGACGCGCGACCCGAACACGAACGCCTGCACGCTCTACGACCAGACGCTGGAGGGGGCGTTCCGGACCTTGTCGCTGCTGAACTGCGCCCAGAGCGGGCCCTACTTCCACAGCGGCACGGTCAACACGCTCGAGGAGGTGGTCCGGCAGTACAACGCCGGGGGCGCCCCGGCGGGGATGTACGTCGGGACGGTCGATCCCAAGATACGGCCGCTGCTGCTGACCGAGGAGGAGATCTCGGAGCTGGTCGAGTTCCTGGGCACGCTGACCGGCCTCACGCCCACCCAGCAGGCCAAGGCCGACCTGAGCGGAATGACCTGGGACTGGGACAAGGACACGTCCAAGCCGCCGCTGCCGCCGCCCGCGAGCATGACGACGACCACCACCAAGTAGCGCGGCGTCCGTCCACCAGGGCCTCGGCCTTCGGGCCTCGGACCTCCCGCTGGGGAGGGCTGGGGGCCGAGGTCCGAGGCCCTTTTCGCGTTCAGGTGGTGCGGCGGGCCAGCAGCAAGAACATCACCGGCACCAGGAACAGCGACAGGATCGTCGACGAGGTCAGGCCGCCGACCACCGCCAGCGCCAGCGGCTGGTTGGCCTCGGACCCGCGCTCGAGGCCGAGGGCGGTCGGGATGAGGCCGATGACGGTGGCCAGGCTGGTCATGGCGATAGGGACGAAGCGCGATCGCGCCGCCGCCACGATCGCGTCGAGCTTGGTGGTCCCTTCGCCGTACCGGCGGTTGGCGTCGTCCACCAGAAGGATCCCGTTCGACACCGCGATGCCGATGACCATCAGGATCCCCATCAGCGCCGTGATTGAGAAGCCCTGGCCGGCCGCCAGCAGCGCCAGCACGATCCCGACCAGCGAGACGGGGATCGTGAACAGCATGACGAACGGGAGCCGCACCGACTTGAACTGGGAGGCCATGATCATGAACACCACCATCACGGCCAGCCCCAGCGCCAGGCCCAGCCCCGAGAACGTGTTGCGCATCAGCTCGACCTGGCCGACGAAGCCGAAGTGGATGTCGCGCGTCCGGGGGTCCGCCCGCAACGCCCGCTCCAGGTCGCGCGCCACGGTGCCGATGTCGCGCCCCTCCGTCTGCATCAAGACGTGCGCCGCCCGCTGGAGGTGGTTGCGCTCGATGGCGATCGGCCCCACCGAGCGCCGCACCACCCCGTACGCCCCCAGCCGGACCGGCTGCCCGCCGGCGCCGATCAGGACCGGGAGCTGCGCCAGCGCGTTGACGTCGGGAACCGCCGCCCCGTCATAGGCAGACACCACGTAGTACGACTGCCCGTTGTGGGGGTCGATCCAGACGCTGGGCGTGTTGATGTTCCCCAGCGTCGACTCCAGTGTCGTCTGCGCGGCGTCGCGCGCCGTCACGCCGACCAGGCCCCCCTTGGTGCGATCGGTCTCGATCCGGATCTCGGGGTAGTTCATTTCCAGCGACGGATAGATGTCGCGCACGCCGGGCACCGTCGCGGCCACCTCGGCGACCAGCTTGGCGTGGGCGTCCAGGTCTTCCAGGTTGTCGCCGCGCAGCTCGACGACCAGCGGCGCGATGTAGCCGTTCGAAAACACGCTGGCGACCAGGCCGCCCGGCCACTGCAGAAAGTCCACGCCCGGGTAGTCGTGAACCAAGATCTTCCTGACCCGGTCGGCGATCTCGCGCTGGCTGGCCTGCCGCTTTTCGGGATCGACCAGCGCCAGCCGGATGAACCCCATGTGCGGGCCCTGGTTGGGGCTGGTCATCGCGCTGCGGGCGTTGTTGGGCGAGCCGACGTTGGTCAGCACCAAGTTGACCAGCCCGGTGCCGAGCTGGCGCTCCAGGTCCTTGCCCATCTCGTTGATCAGCGCGGCCGACTGGTGCAGCGACATGCCCGGGGCCAGACGGACGTAGACCCGCTCCATCGACTCGTCGATCTCCGGAAAGAAGGTGCTGGGGAGCTGCGTGGCCGCCCAGGCGCTCGCCAGGATGAGGACGGTGGAGGCGATCACGATCGTTCGCCGGAACGGCAGCACGCGGCGCAGCAGGCCGGCGTAGCGGTCCGCCACCTGGTCGATCAAAGCCTCGACCCGGGCGCCCAGCCGCCCGTGGCCGCCATGGCCCAGGAAGTAGCGGCAGGCCACCGGCGTCACGCAGATGCTGACGAAATAGGAGGCGATCATGGCGACGGCCACCGTGAGGGCCAGCGGCGCGAAGAGCTTCTTCGCCAGCCCGGCCAGCAACAGCACCGGAAGCAGCACCGCCATGGTGGTCAGCGTCGAGGCCATGACCGGCAACGCCACCGCGTTGGTCCCGCGCAGCGCCGCCTGATAGGGGTCGAGGCCCATCCGCCGGTGCCGATGGATGGACTCCAGGACCACGACCGCGTCGTCGACCAGGCGCCCCATCGCCAGCGTGAGGCCGCCCAGCGTGAACGCATTCAGCGTCTGGCCCGACGCATAAAGGACGATCAGCGTGATCGCGAACGACAGCGGGATGGCGACCGACACGATCAGAGTGCCGCGGATGCTCTGCAAGAACAGCAGGATCACGATCGCGATCAGCACCAGCGCCTGCACGACCTCCTTTTTGAGGCCGTGGTAGGTGGTGCGGACGAAGGTCGACTGGTCGAACACCGGCACCACCCGCACGCCGGGCGGCAGGTTGTGCAGCTGGGCGACCCTCTGTTTGACGGCGTCGACGATCTCCAGCGTGTTGCCGCCCGGAACCCGCACGACGTTCAGGTAGACGGCGTTCTTGCCGCGGACCGCCACCGCCTGCGTGGCCGGCGCCCCCCCGTCCTCGACGCGCGCGACGTCGCGGATCATGACCGCCGCCCCGCCGTGCTGCTTGATGACGGCGTCCCCGATCGCGCGCACCTTCTGCGGGACGGCGTTGGTGTAGACGTTGGCGTCGAACGCGGGCGAGATGAACTCGCCCGAGGGGAGCAGCGCGTTCGACTCGTGCACGGCCTCGGCGACGTCATGCGACGTGATGCCGCGCGCCTGGGCCTTGACCGGATCGATGACGACGTTGATTTGCCGCTGGCGGCCGCCGTTGATCGAGGCGCTGGCGACGCCCGGGATCCCCTCCAAGACCGGCTCGATGTTGTTGAGCGCGTAGTCGTAGAGCTGCGGGCCGGTCAGCGCCCCGCCGGCCACGGCCACCTGGACCACCGGAGCGTTGGACGGGTCGTACTGCAGAACGAACGGCGGCAACACGCCCAGCGACTTCGGCACGGCCGCCATGGCGAACGCGACCTGCTGCTGGACCAGCGTCTGGGCCGCGTTGAGGTCGGTCCCCCACTTCAGCCAGACGTAGACGATGCTGAGGTTGTTGCGCGAGACGCTCTGGACGTGGTCGACGCCGGGCGTGGCGCTGACGTACTTCTCGATCCGCCAGGTGAGCGTCTTTTCGACGTCCTTCGGACCGAGGCCGGGCGCCATCGTGCCCACCACCAGCACCGGCGGCGTCAGCTCAGGGAAGGTGTCGACGCTCATTCGCGGCGTCACCACGATCGCGAACACCAGCACCGCGATGCCGGCCATCAGCACCGCGATCGGATTGCGCAGGGAGAGCCCGGTCATGTGGGCGACTCCAGGTGCGGCGCCACCCCCGCCGCGAACACCACCAGGCCGAGGCCCGGCAACGGCACAGTGACCGGATTTCGGAGCGACAGCGAGGTCATTTCTGCGCGACCATCTCCTTGGCCGCCACCCGATCGCCCTCGTCGAGCAGCGCGCGCCCCTCGGTGACCACCGAGGCGCCGGCCAGCAGCGACGGATCGAGGAACAGCGAGCCGCCCGACTCGCCCTTGACCGCCACCGTCCGGGCGTGCGCCACGCCGTGATCGACGGTGAAGACGTTCGCCCGGTTGTTGCGCACGGTGGCGGCGTAAAGCGGCACCTCGGTGGTCGTGATCGGCTCTCCGACCTGCAGCCGCACTTCGCCGGTCGTGCCGACCGGGATGGCGCGGTCGGGATCGGGGATGTCGACCTCGAAGTGAACCGTCCGGGTGGCGGGATCGGCCGCCGGCGCGCGCCGGGTGATGGTCGCCGGGACGTCGCGGTTGGTGGCGTACACGTGGACCGCCACCTTGGTGCCGGGCGGGATGGCGTCGAAGTCCAGCTCTGGCGCGTCGGCGGTCATGCGGACGGTGCCGCGATCGACGATGGTGACGATGGCCGAGCCGGGCCGAACGTAGGCGCCCGGATCGATCATCCGCTGCGCGACCTCGCCGCTGAAGGGCGCGCGCAGGATGCAGTCGCTCACCTGCAGCGAGCTGCGCGCCAGCGTGGCCCGCTCCGCCTCCAGCTGCGCCTCTTCGGACGCGCTTTGCGAGGTCTTCTGCTCGGCCTCGTTCGGGGAAACGAACCCGCCGTCCAGCAGGCTCTGCGTCCGCGACGCCTCGTGCGCGATGGCCTGCTGGTGGGCGTCGATGGCCCGCGCGCGCGCGGCGATGGCCTTGACGGACGCGCTGGCGTCCCGGCAGTCGAGCGTGGCCAGCACCTCGCCACGCTTCACGACCGCCCCCGGCCGCACCAGCACCGTGTCGACGTAGGCCGAAACCAGCTGCGGGCCGACCTTGGCCTGGACCCAGGGCTGAAGCGTCCCGACGTAGTTCCGCGTCGGCCGGTACATCGCCGCGCGCGCGCGCACCACCGTCACCGGCTTGGGCTGCGACGCGAGCGCCACCTTGTTGGTCCGCCCCTGCGCCCGCGCCATCATGAGGCCGCCGATCGCCAGGATGACCGCCACGCCGGCGCCGATGGCCAGCGGCAACTTGGATCGCGTCTTCATCTGTTCTCCGTTCGTGGTGCCGCTCATGTCACAGCTTCTCGGCCAAGACCCGCCCGAAGCTGGCCCGCGCCTTGGCCAGCTCGAACACGCCCATCGTCAGCCTGATCTCCGCGTCGGTCCGCAGCCCTTCGGCGTCGGCCAGCTCGACGCTGGTGCCGAGGCCGGCCTTGAACCGCGCGTCGGCCTGCGCGTAGTTCGCCTGGGCCGCCTCGACCTCGCGCCGCAGCGACGGCAGCGCGCGCCGGGCGACGTCGACAGCGACATAGGCCCGCTCGACGCCGGCCACGAGCTGTTCGCGTTCGAGGTCGATCTCCTCGCGCCGGACCTGCTCCGCCGCGCGCGACGCGTCCCGCCGGGCGGCGATCACCGGATCGTAGAGCGGCCAGGCCAGGACCAGCCCCACGTCCCAGTTGGGCACGTCGGGCACGAAGCCGTTGATCGTGCGCGCGTCGGTGCCGCTGGGCAGCGCTCCCCCGGCGCGCCCCGAGAGGCTGGCCGAGACCTGCAGGTTCGGCCGCATGAGCGCCCCGATGGCGCGCGTCCGCTGTTCCTGCGCGCGCAGGCGGGCGATCACCTCGCGCAGCCGAGGCTCTTTCGCCTGGGCGCTCGCCAGCGCCTCCGACAGGGCCGGAAGCTCCTGCGGCGTGGTCGGGACGTTCGCGGCGTCCAGCGCGGGGTCGGGGGCGCCCACCGCGGCGGCCAGCACCGCCTGCGCGGCCGCCACCCCGCCCGCGGCCCGGATGCGGGCCGGGTCGAACCGCGTGAGGTCGGCTTCGGCGCGGGTCAAGTCGATCGGCGAGCGCAGGCCCGACCGAACGCCCGCCTGCGCGTAGTCGCGGTGCACGCGCGATCGTTCGTACGCCTCCTGCGCCGACTGCAGGATCGACTTGGCGGCGTTCACGGCGAAGTAGGCCTCCTCGACGCCGAGGTCGACGTCCAGCGCCACCGCCTCGGACGCCCGCTGCGCGACCGCGACCTCCGCGTCCGCCGCCGCCGCCGAGGCGGCGATCCGCCCGAAGTCGAAGACCTCCTGGTTGGCTCCCAGGGCGGCCAGGGTCGACGCGTGCGGCCTCCAGCGCGGGTCGGCCGACGTCGGATTCGACTTGGTGCCGCCGATGCGCGGCAGCTCGACGGTATCGGTCGTGAAGTACGAGGCGGTCGTGTTGTTCGCGGTTCCGCCCAGCACCTGGGCGGTGGCGCCCAGGTACGGGGACCATTCGGCCCGCGGCACCTCGGCGTTGGCCTTCTGCTCGGCGATGCCGGCCAGCGCGGCGCGCACGGCCGGCTGATGCGCGCGCGCGTAGGCCAGCGCCTCGGGCAGCGTCACCGCGCGGACGGCCGGCGTCAGCACGGATGACTCGGGGGTGGGCGCCGGCGCCGGCGTCGCCGTCGACGTCGACGTCGACGTTTGGGCGGTGGCCGGGCCGACGTTCGCGAACGAGCATCCGAATGCCACAGCGGCCGCCACGCGGACGCAACGGGCGTCCGA
>JAICYS010000464.1 GCA_025934105.1 Myxococcota bacterium
GACACCGTGATCTGGTCGCCGGTCACCGCCACGTCGGATGTCGACACCATGTCGGTGGCTTTCACCACCGTGGTGCGGTTCACAAACGGGGTGTGCTCGACGACGACGTGGACCTGCGACCCGAAGAACGACGCCGCCGCAAAGCCCTTGATGACGACCTGAACCGAACCGTCGTTCACCCCGCCGAACAGCACGCTGGCCTTCTGGCCGTCGGCGTCGAGGTTGGCGAATCCGTCCAGCTCGGTCGCGCTGGACGCGTCGGGCGGCGTCGTCGCCACCATGCTCCCCGCCATGTCGCCGTACCACTTGTAGAACCACCAGCCGCCGTTCGGATCCGTGTCGGTGGCCAGCAGACTGCCGAGCCGCCCCGGGTGCGAGACGTCCCAGAACGAGATGCAGGCGCTGTCGACCCCCAGCCGCTCGAACTTGGCGATGAGCGGCGCGGAGGCCCCCGGCTGCCCCTCGACGCTGAGATCGTCGTGTCCGCTGTATTCGTTGATCGAGATCGGCAGCGGCCCGATCCCCAGCTGCTTCTCGAGGTTGCGGTAGTTCTGAACGTTGGCGGTGACGTTGCCGCCGCCCAGCTCGTGCCACCCGACGATGTCCGGCAGGCAATTGTTGGTCTTGCAGTAAGAAAGGAAATTCTGGAGGTACGACTGACTGAAATAAGAGATCGACGGGCCGGTGATCTTGATGTCCGGGTCCAGCTTTCGAAGCTGCGCGTAGGTCTGCTTCCACATGTCGTTGAAGGCCACGCTCTGGCTCTTCCAGGTTCCGTCCGGCTCGTTCCAGATCTCGTAGGCGTAGATGTTGGTCAGCCCCATCGTCTGACGGCGGGTCACGGTCTGGCCGACCTTGTCCAGCCAGTCGGACATGGAGGTGAACCCGTACGGCCAGCCGGGGAACCAGTCGGCCAGCCGGATGCTGACGCGCGCGCCCGTCGGCGCCACGCGCCCGGCGACCACGATCGCGTCGCCGATCGGCTGCTGCACGTCGGCGGCCGGGTTGTTGAACACGTTCGGGTGAAGCGGCGCCACCAGGGCGTCGATGTCGGCCGGCTTCTTCTCGAGCACGCCGTAAAGCGACCCGCTCGCCACGTGTGTCACCGGGCGAATTGTCGCCGACAGGTCGACGGTCAGCGAGGTTGCCGCCTGGCCGGCGCTCGGCAACAGGGCAGCCACCACGAACGCGAACAGCGGCGGCGACAGTCGAGCCATACCGTCAAACTGTCCCGGAGGCCGCACTTGTGTGCGGCTTTGTGGCCCGGGCCGGGCCTTTTAGTCGCCGTCCGCCTCGGGTTCCCGGGGGTGCGGGGCGACTGTGGTCGGGCGGACCCGGCGGCGGGCGGGGCCGTCCGGTTCGATCCTGACGGGGGGCGGCGAAAGCGCGCGCAGCTTCCCGCTGGACGCGGGGCGGATGGGTGGTGCGGTGCGACGGCGGCGCGTGACCATGTCCCACCAGGCAAGAGCCCTCAGCCGGCCCATCTGGCTCACGGGGCCCGCAGCCCGGGGATTCGGCGACGGGCCGCCCCGCCACGACCGCCAAGGCCGCGTCACGGCGTTGAAGCTGCCGGCCCGCAGCAGATCGCCGCCGGCCAGATCGCCGGCCGCCGGCTCGCCGGTGCGCCAGTCGGCGGAGACACGCGCGCCGGTGCACCGCCGTCGAAAGAGCGCCAACGCCGAGGCCGACAGGCCGCGCCGGACGCGAGGCGCGACGACC
>JAICYS010000088.1 GCA_025934105.1 Myxococcota bacterium
CCCGGGTAATCCAGCCGCGCCTGCGAGTGGATGACCGCCGCGCAGTAGTCCTTGGCGCCGATGTTCCCCTGCTTGTCGATGTCGATGCGCACCACCATCGCCAGCCGGTCCTCGTCGGGGACCAGCGAGCACATGCGCGCCGACAGCGGCTCGGGCAGCATGGGGATGGCGCGGTTCGGCAGGTAGATGCTGCAGCCGCGCCGCCGGGCCTCGACGTCGATCGGCGATCCCTCGCGCACGTAGTGCGACACGTCCGCCACGGCCACCCACAGCCGCGAGCCGCCGTGGGGCAGCTTCTCGATCGCCACCGCGTCGTCGAAGTCGCGCGCCGTCTCGGGGTCGATGGTCGTGAACGGCACGTGCCGCAGGTCGGTGCGGTCGGCGCGGTCTCGATCGGTCAGCGCGTCCCCGATGCCGGCGGCGATCCGCTCGACGTCGTCGGGGAATCCCTCGTCGACGTCGGCGACGGCCAGCACCTTTTCGACCTCGGTGCGCGGGTCGTCGGGATCGCCCAGGACTTTCAGGACCGAGGCCTCGATCGGGCCGTCCGGCGCGTCGGGGTAGCGGGTGATCTCGGCGACGACGGCCAGGCCGTCCTTGGCGGCCGGGATCGAGCCGGACAGGCTGACGAATCCCGAGATGCGCGGATCGTCGGGCTGCAACACCTGGTGGCGCCCCCGGCGCACGAGCTGGCCGGTGATCTTGGCGCGGCCGCGCTCGACGACGCGCAGGACGCGCCCCTCGAGCCCGCGCGCGCCCATCCAGGATTCGATCTCGACGGTGTCGGCGTCCATGGCGGCGCCGCGGTTGGGCGGCGAGATGTGGACGTCCTCGGACTTGTCGTCCGGAACGACGAAGCCGTAGCCGGCGGGGTGGATCTTGATGCGGCCCGTAAAAATGCGGACCGACAGGCCGACCGGCGTCGGCCCGATGTGTGGATTCGGAAGAGTCATGTTTCCTTTAGGTTTGCCGAAACGCGAGGACCGAGCCGAGCTCTGCTCAGCGCGGGCCTTCGCTGGAGAGGCGGGATCCCTCCGAGGATTCCCGCGTTTGGCTCGACGGCACGGCGCTGGGCGCCCGCAGCGCGTAGAGCTTGTGGTCGTCGGAGCCGACGAAGATGGTGCCGTCGGCCGCCAGCGAGGGCGAGCTGTCGACGTCGCCGCCCAGCTCGACCGACCAGCGGAGGTGGCCGTCCGGCTCGAGGCAGTAGACGCGATCGTCCTGTGAGCCGAACAGGACCGCGCCCCGGCCGTCGACCAGGGGCGACGACACGATGCGATCGCCGGACCGGAACGACCAGGCCAGCGTGCCGTCCAGGTGGACGGCGTAGAGTTGCGCGTCGAACGAGCCGACGTAGATGATGCCGTTGCCGATGGCCGCCGACGACCGCACGTCGCCACCGGTCGTGAACGCCCAGCGGAGCAGGCCGTCGGGCCCCAGCGCGTAGAGCTTGTGATCGTCGGACCCGACGTAGATGGTGCCGTCGTCGCCGATCGCCGGGGCCGCCTCGACGTCGGAGCCGGCGCGGAAATCCCACTTCTTCTGGCCGGTCGGGGTCAACCCGTAGATCAGGTTGTCCTGGCTGCCCGCCACCACGGTGCCGTCCGGCAGCAGCGCCGGCGCCGACGAGACATGGCCGTTGGTGATGAAGCGCCAGCGCAGCGTGCCGTCGGGGTTGATGGCATAGACGCCGTCCCCGCCCGTGTAGATGACCCCGTCGGGCCCGATGGTCGGGCCGGCGTCGACATCGCACCGGCTGGCCTCGGGCCCGATGCCGACCCGCTGCGGGCAGGCGCCGAGCTGCATGATCCAGCGCGGCTTCCCGTCGGTGGGCGCCACCGCGTAAAGGTGATCGTCGTCGGAACCGATGTAGATGGTGCCGTCGTGCGCCACGGCCGGCGAGCTGAAAATGATGTCACCCGTCGCGTACGACCACCTGAGCGTTCCGTCGCGCGCCACGGCGTACAACCGATCGTCCTGCGACCCGATCAGCACCGAGCCGTCGCTGGCGATGGCCGGCGACGAGACGATGGGGCCGCCGGTCGTGAACGTCCACCAGACGGTCGGCTTGGTGGCCGGCAGCGCGAACGGCGAACGGCCGCGGTGGGTGGCCCCGAACCGGAACATCGCCTGGGCGGCCTCGACGGCGTACTGGGGCAGCGGCAGCGCGGTCCCGTTCTGGGCGACGGTCGCGGCGGTCGGGCGGGCGGCGCTCTCCGCCGGCCAGATGCAGCGGCCCACGTCGCACAGCCGATTGAGCTTGCAGTCTTTGTCGCTCACGCAAGGCGACGGTTCGACGTGCGCGCACGCGGCCACGACCACACACAAACCGACACCGACGACGAGAGAAATGGCCGCGCGGGGAGGCGCCAGCCGGAAACGAAACGTTCTGATGGCGCAAGGTTAAGGCAAATTGGAAAACACGCAAGCCAAACGGGCGGGCTGGATGGTCGGGGCGGCGCTGCTCGCGGCCATGACAGGCGGCTGCAAGCGGCCACCGGCGACCGAGGGCACCGCCCGGGCAGCGGCCGCGGCCCCCGGCGCGCCGGCCGCGGCAGCGCTCCCGCCGCACTCGGTCGTCCGTCCCCACGCGCCGTACAAGCACGTCGTCATCATCAGCGAGGACGGGCTGCGCCCCGACGCGCTCATGCACGTGCTGCCGCCCGTCCACCGCCAGATCATGGCGCGGGCGGCGTACTCGCTGCAGGCGCGGACCATCCGGCGGGCCTCCACCCTCCCCTCCCACGCCGCCATGCTGTCCGGATTCGACGTGAAAGAGCACGGCCTCTACTGGAACTCGTGGCACCCGGAGCGCGGCTGGATCCACGTCCCGACCGTCTTCGACGAGGTCGAAAAGAACGGCGGCACCGCGGCGGCCTTCGTCGGCAAGAAGAAGCTGGAACACATCGCCCACCCCGGCTCGGTCGACATGTTCGCGCGCCCCGGTTACTTCTGTAAGAAGGTGGTCGACCAGGCCTCGAAGTACCTGGTCGCGAAGCGCCCGCAGATTGAATTCATCCACTTTTCGGACCCGGACGACCTGGGTCACTCGCAGGGCTGGATGTCGGACCCCCAGTTCGGCGCCGTCCGGCACACGGACAAGTGTCTGGAGACGCTGCTGGACGCGGTGGCCGCGTCCGGGCTGGACAAGGACACGCTGTTCATCCTGTCGGCCGACCACGGCGGCCACGGACACAATCACTCGGGAAAGATCAAAGAGGATCGCCTGATCCCGTGGATCGCCTGGGGCCCGGGCGTCCGCGCCGGCTACAAGATCAAGTCGGCCATCAACACGGTCGACACGGCGGCGACCGCGCTATGGGCGCTCGGGTACCCGAACACGCCCGGCGCCATCGGCCACCCGGTGCTGGAGGCCTTCGAGCCACACACCATCGACATGCACGGCCCCCAGCTCTGATTCGGCGCTTTAGAAGAAGTTGAGCGCGAAGTTCACGAGCGACCAGTTGGTCCAGTTCTGATCCGTGCCGTTGTCGTGATATCGCGCGCCGCTGACGGTGGCCTCGATGTCGAACGACCAGTTCCAGCCCTGGGCCAGCTCGTAACCGACGCCGCCCATCCCGGCCGGTCCCCACTGCGTCGGCCCGTCGTCCTGCACGCCGGCGCCGAAGCCGAAGCCGCCCTTGATGAACAACCGGCGCGTCAAGAAGAGCTGCAGGCCGATCACGTTGGCGGATTGCGAGATGGTCGACGGGCCCGACGAGACGACCGCCCCCTCGGTGTCGAGCAGCAAGATCAGCCCCGGGCGCAGCCCGAACCCGAGCCGGCCGGTGTAGGCGAAGCCGCCCTGGTGCGAGTGCGCGCCGGTGTAGGCGTCGTCGAAGACCAGCCCGCCGAAGCCGATGCCGAAGCCCAGCATCAACGGCCGGTACAGCACGTCGCGCGGCGGCGGAGGCGGCGGCAGCGCGTAGTAGCTGGGCGGCGCGTATCGGTACGCCGGCGCATACCGGTAACCGGGCGGCGGCGGCGCGTAGGCTGGCGGCGGCGCGTAGGCCGGCGGCGCCCCATAGCCGGACGGCGGACCGTACGAGGGCGGCGGCACGTAGCCGGGCGGCGGCGCGTAGGCCGGCGGATATTCCTGCGGAGGCGGCGCCCCCTGTTGCGCCTGCGCCGCGGTGTGAAGCAAAAGAACAGTGAGTCCTGCGATTCCCGTGAAGAGCTTGTTCATAGTAGGCGACCCCGGCGGGTTGGATCGATCCGCCACGCGGGCGATCGTTGCAAGCCGGGCGCCAGCGTCAAAACTTCCGCAGGGGCGGTTCGCCGGGCGTCAGCGCAGGAGGATCGTGAGCGAGGACACGCCGCACCCGCGCCAGCGCGGGATCGTGATCCTTGAGCTTGCGGATGAGCACCGGGACGCGCGTCCCCGACTGCAGCGTGCGGCGATGCGGCGGCTCGCGCCCCGACGACGACCGCGCCGTCGGATCCAGCCGGCGTGACAGGCGGCCCACCACCTCGATGGTGTCCCCGGCCTGGATGTCGATCTCGGAGGCCCACAGCTCGCGCTGATCCAGCCGGAGCCGCGTCAAGAACGGGTGCTCGATCTCCAGCAGCGTGGTGTTGTGGAACTGCACGCGTTGCTCCGCCGGAAACGGATCCAGGAGCATGCCCCCGCCGACCTCGACCCAGATCGGTTCGTCCGAACCGTCGTCCAGCAGGAAGTCGAACGCCGTCTCGTGGAAGAAGCTGCGCGACAGCCAGCTTCCGCGGCGGAATCGCGTGAGCGACCAGACGGCCGCCCGCCCCTCCAGCGCGGTCACCGCCGTGCGGCGCGCGATCACCACGCCGCGCACGGCCACCGCCCGCGCGTCCGGCACGCCGCGCAGTTCGAAAACGCGATGCAGCCGGTGCCGCGCGACCAGACGATGAATGCGGCTGGCCATGCGCACGCCCAGCGGCCCCCACGCCGCCGACAGCGCCGTCGCGGCCCCGGCCGCCGCCGCGGCGATGCCCAGGTCGTTGGCGGCCATCGCCAGCATCCCCCAGGCGGCCAGCGCCGCCGCCGCCGAGGAGGTCGCCGCGGTCGCGACGCGCACGCCGCGCGGAAACGAGATCCAGCGGGCGATGGGTCCGCCGGTGCGAGCTAGCGCCACGTCGCCGTCGCCGCTCTTCGCCGTCGCCGGCCGCGCGTACACGTCGGCCACCCGCGCCACGGCCCCTTCGATGCGCGCGCCGACCCAGGCTGCGACACCGCCGCGCGGCGGCTCTCCCGGCCGCTCGTTCCGCCTGAGACTGGCACCGTCCCATTCGGCGACGCGGTCGCGGTCTATCGCAGTTAGGTCGCGGTCCGACATCCAGCCCCCTGAAGGACTACCTAACCCTCATTTTCTCACGGACAAACCCTTGATGCACCCCCAACTACGCACGGGTAGTCTGACGTTCCTAAGGTAGAATCCCACCGCTCGATGGCTGACGCTGATGGTCCGAACGGGCCGCTCGAGGCCCTCCGGAACGCTGCGCGCGGCGCGCAAGAGCGTTTCTTGGTCGCGCTCGCCGATCGCGACGAGCGCGAGCGCGTCGCGGCCGCCCTGACCAGCGAAGGCTTCGTGCTGGAGGCGACGTCCCTGTCCGATGCGCTGGGGCGCCTGGCCGATGAGTCGTTCGATCTGGCGATTTTGGACCTTCCGTCCGACCACATGGACCCACGCGTCGACGGGCGGGCCAGCCGCGACCCGCTGGCCGCCTCGCGCGAGCTGCGCCCGTTCAGCGACCTCGTGCTCATCGGGGAAGGCGATCCGGTCCGCACCGGACAGGCGTTTGGCCGCGAGGTGGCCGCCGTCTTGCCGCGCCCACTGCCGGACGTCGAGGCGCTGCTGCGCGCCCACGTCAAGCGCCTGGCCGGGTTCCGGCGCGCCCGCACCCGCGGGCAGCTGGTCCTGAACGCGTTCGCCGGGATCCAGGATGAGCTCCGGCGCTCCCACCCGGCGCTGACCTCCGCGCTGGACGAGCTGGCCTACCACGCGCGCCAGGATCCCGCCATCGCGGTGCTGGGAGACGACGAGCTGGCCCGCGCGGCCGGCGCGCACAGCGACGCGGCCGTCCCCGATGCGGTGGTCGTGGACGCTCAAACCAAGGACGACATCGAGGCGCGGCTGGCCGAGGCGCGCCGCCGCGGCGCCGGCGCCGCCCTGGTCGTCATCGACGCCCAGCCCTCGCCCGAACGCCTGGCCGCCGCCATCTACGCCGGTGCGCGCGCGTACCTGCCGCGCAGCGCCTTCGACCTGGTGGGACGCGTCGCGGCTTCGGCGGCCGCGCGACGTCACGGCGAGGCGGCGGGCGTGCGGATCGTCGAGGTGCTGGCCCGGCACGGCGTGCTGGTGGGGGTCGAGCGGGCGCGCCCCCCCGGGACCCCGCGCGACGTCGACGCGCGCCTCATCGCCGACGCGGCCACCTCGCGCCCCCACGCGGCGGTCGTGCCCACCGGGCACGAAGTGCTGGTCGTCGACGACGAGGCGGTGGTCCTGACCGTCCTGCGAGAAGCCCTGCGCCGCGGCGGATACCGGGTGACCACCGCCGCCTCGGCCGAGGAGGCCATCGATCTGATGCGCAAGCGCCGGTTCGACCTGGTGCTGACCGACAAGAACCTGCCCGGCGCCTCGGGGCTGGACGTGCTGCGGGCCGCCCGCACGCTGACGCCGGCGCCGGCCATCGTCCTCATCACCGGGTACAGCTCGTACGATTCGGCCATCGAGGCCATGGACGTGGGCGCGCTGGACTACATCGAAAAACCCATTCGCGACGTCGACGATCTGCGGTTCCGGATCCGGCGGGCGCTGTCCCGACGCGACGAGCAGCTGGCGCGGCGCAAGCCGCCCACCACCGCCGGCAAGGCCGGGCGCGTGCTGCTGGTCGAGGTCGAGGGGCAGCGCCGCCAGATGCTGGCCGAATACCTGGGCAAGGCGCACCAGGTGACCGCCGCCAAGGACGGCGAAGAGGCGCTGGCGCTGCTCAAGAGCAACCAGTTCGACCTGGTCGTCGCCGACCGCCACCTGCCGGGTGTCTCGGGGCTGCGCGTGATCGAGCACGCGCAGCAGATCTTGCCGCACTGTGCGTCGGTCCTTTACACGGCCTATCCGTCTTACGAATCGGTGCAAGAGGCTTTCGCCGCCGGTGTCGACGCGTTTTTGGTCAGGCCCAGCGACGATCTGAAAAAGCTGGGCGAGAAGGTGGCGGAAGCGCTCGGCGGTCGCGGCGGAATCCTGTTAGGGTGAACGCCAGGACGGAACGGCGGACATGCGAATTGCGTTCACGCACAACCTGCGGCTGACCGACAGCGAGGACGAAGCCGAGTTCGACAGCGTCGAGACGGTGGACGCGATCGCGGCCGGGCTGCGCGCCGGCGGGCACGAGGTGGAAAAGATCGAGGTGACCGGCTCCGCCTCGCGGCTGGCGGCCCGCATCGAGTCGTATGGCCCCGACCTGATCTTCAACAGCGCCGAGGGGCGCCGCGGGCGCGCGCGGGAGGCGTTCTACCCGGCCCTGTTCGAGGAGCTGGGGTTCCCGTACACGGGCTCCGACGCCTACGTCCTGACCGTCACGCTGGACAAGTGGCTGACCAAGCTGGTGCTGGGCAAGCGCGGCATCGACACGCCGCGGGCGCACTTGCTGACCCCGGACGAGTACCGGCGCCTGCGCGACCCCGGGACGCTGGGGCTGGCGCTGCCGGTGATCGTCAAGCCGAACTACGAGGGGTCGTCCAAGGGAATCGCCGACGAGGCGGTGGTGCGCGACGCACGCGCTCTGGGCGAGCTCTTGCCGCGCGCGCTGCGCGCCTACCCGAACGGCGTGCTGGTGGAAGAGTTCGTGGCCGGCACCGACGTGACGGTCCCGTTCCTCGAGGGGCGCGGCGACGACGGCGTGCTGCTGCCGGTCGACTACGTCGTCGACCCGCCGGCCCGCAGCCGGTTCAACCTCTACGACTACCGGCTGAAGTCGGCCGACGCCAGCAAGGTGGCGGTGCGCTGCCCGCCGGACCAGCCGCGCGACGTGGTGGCCCGCCTGCGCGCCATCTCGAAGATGGCGGTGCGGGCGCTGGGGATCCGCGACGTCGGCCGCATCGACTTCCGGATCGGCGAGGACGGGCGGATTTACTTGCTGGAGGTGAACGCGCTGCCCTCGCTGGAGCCGGGGGCCAGCCTGTTCGCCGCCGCCGCCCGCGAGGGGCTGGACTACGGCGAGACCCTGCACGCCGTCGTCGAGAGCGCGGCCCGCCGCCAGGGGCTGGTGGTCAAGCCGGGGGCGCGCAAGCGGCGGCCGGCCGATCCGCTGCGCATCGGGTTCACCTTCAACGTCAAGCGCGTCGACACGAAGAGCGGCAACGACGTCGAGGCCGAGTACGACGCGCCCGAGACGATCGACGCCATCCGCGAGGCGCTGGAGAGCTACGGCCAGGTGATGCTGTTCGAGGCCACCGCCGACCTGCCGCGCCAGTTGATGCAGACGCCGGTGGACCTGGTGTTCAACATCGCCGAGGGGGTGGCCGGGCGGAACCGCGAGGCGGCCGTCCCGGCGCTGTGCGAGCTGATGGGCATCCCGTACACCGGCTCGGACGCCGCCACGCTGTCCATCGCGCTCGACAAGGCGCTGTCGAAGCGCGTGCTGCTGCAGCACGGGATCCTGACCGCCGAGTTCCAGGTCATGGAGACCGGCCGCGAGCGGCTGTCGTCGCGGCTGAAGTTCCCGCTCATCGTCAAGCCCAACCAGGAGGGGTCGTCGAAGGGGGTCAGCGCGTCGGCCTCGGTCGTCGACGACGAAGACGCGCTGCGCGCCGTGGTCCGCGAGCTCATCGACCGCTACCGGCAGCCGGCGCTGATCGAGGTCTACATCCCGGGGCGCGAGTTCACGGTGGGCCTGCTGGGCGACCGGCGGCCGCGCGTGCTGCCGCCCATGGAAATTCTGTTCAAGGACAAGTCGAACCCGCGCCCGGTTTATGACTTCCAGATCAAGCAGGAGTGGGAGAAGCACGTCGCCTACCAGTGTCCGGCGCAGGTCACGCCCACCGAGCTCAAGGCCATCGAGCGGACCTGCCGGGAGACGTTCGCCGCGCTGGACTGCCGCGACGTCGCGCGCGTCGACCTGCGGATGACGCCCAAGGGGGACATCTACGTCATCGAGGTGAATCCGCTGCCCGGGCTGACGCCGGGCTACTCGGACCTGTGCCTCATCGCGCAGGCCGCCGGGATCGAGTACCGGACGCTGATCGGCGAGATCCTCGAAGGCGGGCTGAAGCGCCTCCGCGAGAAGCGTCGCGAAGCCAAGGCCGAGCAGGTGAAGGGGCCCGAGGCCCGCGCGGTTCCGGCGGGCGCCACGCCGGGACCGGTGCCGGTGGCCGGCAACGGCGCGCCCGCCCCGGCCGCCGCGGGCGGCGGCGATGCCGGCACGTCCCGTCCGTCCGCCGTGCCGCCGCCGGCCAACACGCCCAGCGAATGAGAGCGCGCCTCCGCGAGCTGGGGTTTTCGATCGGCCGGTTCCCGGTCGGCGTCCACAACGCCATCACCGACGTGAGCGGCGTGCGCGTCGGCCACACCACCTTGATCGAGGGCGAGGGCCCCCTGAAGGTGGGCGACGGGCCGGTGCGCACCGGTGTCACCGCGGTGTTGCCGAACAGCGACGTGTTCGTGAACCGCGTCATCGCCGGCGGGTTCGTCCTGAACGGCGCCGGCGAGGTCTCGGGGATCACCCAGGTCCAGGAATGGGGCCTGCTCGAGACCCCCATCCTGCTGACCAGCACCATGGCCGTCGGCAAGGTGTCGGACGCGGCCGTGAAGTGGATGACGAAGAAGTGGCCCACCATCGGCACCAAGGACGACGTCGTCATCCCGCTGGTCGGCGAATGTGACGACTCGTGGCTGAACGACGCGGTCGGCCGCCACGTCCGCTCCGAGCACGTCTACCGCGCCATCGAGCACGCGGCCGGCGGGCGCGTGCCCGAAGGGTCGGTCGGAGCCGGCACCGGCCTCATCACCTGCGACTTCAAGGCCGGGATCGGCACCAGCTCGCGCCGGGTGGCCGTCGAAGGGGACCACTACACCGTCGGCGTGCTGGTGCAATCCAACTTCGGCATCATGCGGTCGCTGCGGGTCGACGGCGCGCCGGTCGGCGAGGTCCTGGAGCCGTCGTTCGCCCAGCCGCGCCGCGAGCGCAACGCCGGCTCGATCATCGCGGTCATCGCCACCGACACGCCGCTGCTTTCGTCGCAGCTCGTCCGCCTGTGCAAGCGCGCGGCGCTGGGGATCGGCCGCACCGGCTCGTTCGCCGCGCACGGCTCGGGCGAGATCGTCGTGGGCTTCTCGACCGCCAACAAGGTGCCGCGCGAGACCACCAAGATGACGGCGGCCGTGAACGTCTTGCTCGACGAGGCGTGCGACCCACTATACGAAGCCGTGGTCGAATGCACCGAGGAAGCCATCGTCAACGCGCTCTGCATGAGCGACGAGATGCGCGGCCAGTCCGGGCACCTGGCCCCGGCCCTGCCGCTGGACCGGCTGAGCGACATCCTTCGACGGTATCGAGACGCGTTCGGCACTCACCGCGCGGAGTAACCGGTTCCATGCGCATCTGCTTCGTGGTCGCCGAGGTCCGGGCGCAACAGGCGACGTTCAGCGGGATCTACCTGGCGCTGGCCGCGCACCGCCGCGGGCACGAGGTCCGCTTCGTGTCGGTCGACGATCTGTCGTTCCTGGACGACAACAACATCCTGGCCACCACCACCCGGGTGCGCGCCGGCGACTACGCCGACCCGGGCGCCTACGCCCGCGCCCTGGCCTCGGAAGAGGCGGTGGTCGAAGAGGACACGCTGGGCAGCTTCGACGTGGTGTTCCTGCGCTACAACCCGATCCGCGAGGGCGAGGGGCGGCCGGGCGCGCCGCTCATCGACTTCGGCTGGCGGCTGCGGCTGTCGGGCACGCTGGTCATCAACGACCCCGAGGGGCTGCGGCGGGCCGGCAGCCGGATGTACCTGGCCGACTTCCCGGCCGACGTCCGGACGCGCACGCTGGTCTCCCGGTCGAAGACCCGCCTCAAGGCCTTCCTGAAAGAGCTGGACGGCCCGGCGGTGCTGAAGCCTCTGGCCCCGCGCGGCGGCGAGCACGTCTTCTACCTCCGCCGGCGGCAGGTCTCGAACCTCAACCAGATGATCGCGGCGGTCACCAAGGAGGGCTACGCCCTGGCCCAGGAGTACCTGCCCGAGGCCGAGCAGGGGGAAAAGCGCCTGTTGCTGCTGAACGCCGAGCCCATCCGGGTCGGCGACCAGGTGGCCATTTACCGCCGGCGCGCCGTCAACGGCGGCAACGGCGCGCGCCATGCCGCCAAGGACGGGTCGAGCGGCGCGGTGCGCGGCAAGTGCGACTTCGGCCCCGTCGAGGCGCGGATCTGCGACATCCTGCGACCGCGCCTCCTGGCTGACGGCCTGTCCTTCGTGGCGGTCGACATTGTGGGCGATCGCATCCTCGAGCTGAACGTCTTCACGCCGGGGGGCCTGCACGCCATAAAAGAGCTGTACGGCGTGGACGCCGCCCAGATGGTGATCGCCGACGTCGAGCGCCGGGTGCGGTTGCGCGCCGCTTATCGCACGACGTTCGATCCAGAGGCCGCCAACGTCGTGTAATCTAAGCAGGGGATGCCAGAGCAAGACCCGCCGTCCTCCGCTGCCGGTTCCGGCGTCCCGCGCTTCCGCACCGAAGAGATGTCGGTGCCGACGCCGGTCATCCCGCCCGGCCCGATCTACACGTTGTCGCCCGAGGAGATCGCGCGCTTTTTCGTGCGCGCCCGGCGCGACCAGGACACCGAGCACTGGGACGTGCGCCTGGACGGGACGCTGCGCGAGATCCTCGAGCGCGCCAACGACTTCGTCCCCAGCGAGATGGGCGGCATCCTGCTGGACGATCCGCGCGCCAAGCTGCAAGGCGCCCCCGCGCCTCGCCTGACGTACATCGCCGCGTTCGGACCGGGCATCGAGAGCGCGGTCGGCAAGCGGCTCCCGAGCGATCGCGGGTTCTCCGGGCGCGTGTACACCACCGGCCGCCCGGCGCAGACCGATCGCCCGGACCCCGACGATCCGCTGCTGACCCTGACCGCCGAGATGGGGCCGATCCGCTCGCTGGTCGCGGTGCCGATCGTGGTGGGCGAGTCGATCTGCGGGATCCTGCAGCTCGCCAACCGGCGCTCGGGGACCCCCTACACTCCGCGCGACAAGGAGCTGCTGCGGATCTTCGCGGCCTACATTTCGTCGTCGATCCAGAACGCGCTGGACGCCATCCGCGCCCGCGCGCAGGCGCGCATCGACGATCTGACCGGCCTGGCCAACAGCCGCTATTTCCACACCCGCCTCGGCGAGGAGATCGCGCGGGCCGACCGCGAGGGGACCGAGCTGGCGATGCTGTTCATCGACCTCGACCACTTCAAGGCGGTGAACGACCAGTTCGGGCACCTGGCCGGGAGCTGGACGCTGCAGAAGGTGGGCCGCCTGCTGGCCGAGAACGTGCCGCCCGCCGCCCTGGTGGCGCGTTACGGGGGCGACGAGTTCGTGGTGGTCCTGCCGGGCGCCGACCTGCAGCGCGCCAAGCAGACGGCCGAGATCCTGCGGCGCGCGATCAGCGTGGCGATCTTCTTCGAGGCGCAAGCCGAGCTGCGCCGCACGCCGCTGCCGCAACGGCCGCCGCGCATCACCGCCTCGATCGGCGTCGCCTCGTACCGCGACCACCTGGCGCCGGGCGGCTCGCAGCGCCACCGCGAAAACACGTTCCTGCGCCTGGCCGACTCGGCCATGTACGCCGGCAAGGCCGGCGGCCGAAACCAAGTCGCCATCGCCGACCCGGAGGATTGACCATGGACATCCGCCGCGCGCGCCCCGCCGACCTGCCGGCCGTCTCCCGGCTGGCCGCCGAACTGGTCCGACTGCACCACCGCTACGATCCCGAGCGCTTCCTGCTGATCGAGCCGGTCGAGCAAGGATACCAGTGGTTCTTTTCGCGCGAGATCAAACGGCGGGGCGCCGTCATCCTGGTGGCCGAGGACGCCGGCCGCATCGCCGGCTACGCCTACGGCACGCTCGAGGGGCGCAACTGGAACGACCTCCTCGACGCCTGTGGCAAGCTGAACGACCTCTACGTCGATCCGACCGCGCGCCGGCACGGCGCCGGCCGCGCCCTGGTCAGCGCCATGTTCGCCGAGCTGCGGCAAAAGGGCGCGCCGCGGGTGGTTTTGCTGTCGGCCTGGAAGAACCCCGAGGCGCACGCCTTCTTCGAGGCGCTCGGCTTCCGGCGCACGATGGTCGAGATGACCGCCGAGCTGGGCTGACCGGCCGGCCTCCCGACGAACGCCGCCCGCGGGTCCGCGTCATCCCTTCGACGCGGCAGGCGCCCGCAGCTTGGCGAGCCGTTCGGCGATGGCGCGTTCGCCGCCCGAGTCGGACGGCTGGTAGTAGCGGCGCCCGCGGAGCGCGTCGGGCAGGTACTCCTGGGAGACGTAGTGGCCCTCGAAGTCGTGCGGGTACTGGTAGCCGCTGCCCCAGCCGAGCGCCTTGCCGGCGCGGCCGCCGCCGCTGTGGAACTGGGCCGGTACCGCCAGCGCGCCGTGGGCGTCGACGTCCTCCTTGGCGGCGGCGTAGGTGGTCAGCGCCGTGTTGCTCTTGGGCGCGGTGGCGAGATAAATCGCCGCCTCGGTCATGGGGAGCACGCCCTCGGGCATCCCGACGAAGCGGAACGCCTCGACGGCCGCGGTGGCCACCGACAGCGCGCGCGGGTCGGCCACGCCGACGTCCTCGGCGGCGAAGATCACCATCCGGCGCAGCACGAACAGCGGGTCCTCGCCCGCCTCCAGCATGCGCGCCATCCAGTAGACGGCCGCGTCGGGATCGCTGCCGCGCAGGCTCTTGATGAAGACGCTGACCACGCCGTAGTGCTCGTCGCCGGCCTTGTCGTAGAGCAACGTGCGCTTCTGGGCCGCCTCCTCGACCACCGCCGGCGTGACCACCGCCTGGCCGGCGGCGTCCGGCGCCGCCACCGCCGCTGCCGCCTCCAGCGTGGCCAGCGCCCGGCGGGCGTCGCCGCCCGCGTCGCGCGCGATGAGATCGCGGACGTCGTCGGAGACGCTCACGTCGCGCCCCCCCAGCCCGCGCTCGCGATCCGCCAGCGCGCGATCGAGCAGGGTCCGGATGTCCGACTGCGACAGAGACTGCAGGCGCACCACCTTGGTCCGCGACAACAGCGCCGCGTTCACCTCGAACGACGGGTTCTCGGTGGTGGCGCCGATCAGCACCACCGTGCCGGCCTCGACGTGGGGCAGCAACGCGTCCGGCTGCCCCTTGTTGAACCGATGAATCTCGTCGACGAACAGCACCGTGCGCTCGCCCTGCTGGTCGCGGCGGGTGGCCGCCTCGGCGATCGCCTCGCGCAGATCCTTGACGCCGGCCATCACCGCCGACAGCGCCACGAACCGGGCCTGCGCCTCGGCCGCCAGCAGGCGCGCCAGCGTGGTCTTCCCGGTGCCGGGCGGCCCCCACAGGATGATCGACGGCAGCTCGCGCGAATCCAGCGCGCGCCGCAGCAGCTTGCCGGGGCCGAGGAGGTGCGCCTGGCCGACCAGCTCGCCCAGCGTGCGCGGTCGCATGCGCTCGGCCAGGGGCTGCCCCCGCCGATCCTTGGCCGCCGCGCGCGCGAACAGGTCCATGGGGGGAGAGTCTAGCCAAAATCCGCGCCCCGGCGCTCGAGCCTCCGCCCGAACCGCCCGGCGGCGGGGTGGCGCCTGCGGCTCGCCCGGCGCATCGACGCACGAGCCTGCTAGAACGCCGCCCGCATGTTACGGTGCGGACCTTGGCGCGTTCGCTGTTTCTTCGCCTGACGCTGGGGTTCACGGTCGCTCTCGCCGGCTCGAGCGCGGCGGCCAAGTCGGCCGAGCGCGCCGCGGAACCGCGGGCCACCGCGGCCCCGACGGCGCCCGCCACCGAGCCCGAGACCCCACCGGCCCATCCGGGCGGCCGCCCCGTCATGGGCCTGGCGCCGCGCGCGGGCAGCGGCGGCGAGGGGCCGAAGGTGCCCCGCGATCCGGCCCAGCGCCACGCCTGGCTGCAGGCCGAAATCGACGCCGCCTTCAAGGCGCCCGCCCTGGCCAAGGCCAAGATCTCCGCCGTCGTCCTCGAATCCGACAGTGGAAAGACGCTGTACGCGCGCGACGAAAAGACACCGCTGAACGCGGCCTCGAACGTCAAGATCGTCACCACCTCCGCGGCGCTGTCGCTGCTGGGCCCGGAGTACCGCTGGCGCACCACCGTCGCGGTGGTGGGACCACCGAACGGTCCTCCGCTGCCCGCCGGCGGCGAAATAGGCGGCGACCTTTACGTGCGCGGTTCGGGCGACCCGACGCTGTCGACGGAGGATCTGACCGCCATCGTGGGCGACCTGGCGGCGCTGGGGCTGCACAAGGTCCGCGGCGCCCTGGTCGTCGACGACAGCCTGTTCCAGGGCGGTTACGTGCCGCCCGCCTACGACCAAAGGAACGACTCGACCGCCTCGCGCACCGCCTCGTCGGCGGCGTCGCTGGACGGCAACGTGGTGGGCGTGACGGTCATTCCCGGCCCGGCCGCCGGCGCCGCCGCCCGCATCGTCGTCGATCCGCCCTCGCCCTACTTCACGATCGCCGGCCGCGTGGTCACCGCGGCCAGCGGGCCGGCGGCGCCGGCCGTCGACACCAAGGAGGACGGCCCGCACACGCGCGTGAACGTGGCCGGCCGCATCCGCCTCGGCGCCGATCCGCGCACGATTTATCGCCGGGTCGCCAACCCGTCGCAGTTCCTGGGACAGACGCTGCGCCAGATGCTCGAGCACCGGGGCATCAGCGTCGGGGGCGGCGTGCGGGTCGCCGCAGCGCCTGGGCAAGGCTTGCGGGTGCTGGCCACGCACGACTCGGCGCCCCTGGCCGTTGTGGTCCAGGATCTCAACAAGCGGTCGAACAACTTCGCCGCCGAACAGCTCCTGCGAACGCTGGGCGCCGAGATCGGCGGACGACCCGGCAGTTGGGACAAGGGACTGAAAGCCGTCGCGCGTTACCTGACGGGCATCGGCATCAAGACCGGCACCTATCAGATGACGAACGGCTCCGGCCTCTACGACTCGAACCGCTTTTCCGCCGCGCAGATCGCGACCATCCTGCGCGCCGCCTCGCACGACTTCCGGATCTCCGCCGAATTTTTGGCGTCGCTGGCGATCGCCGGAACGGACGGCACCATCGCCCACCGAATGGGCTCCACGTTGGCCGAGCGCTATGTCCGCGCCAAGACCGGTACGCTGGCCAACGTGTCCTGCCTGTCGGGTTTCGCCGGATCTCCGGGTCACTTACCGCTGGTCTTTTCCATCCTGGTCAACGACGTCCCCAACCCCGTGGACGCGCGGCGGGCGCAAGACCGGATTGCGGAGATCCTGGTCGCCTATCTGGAAGGCGACGCGGTCGCGAAGTAGCCCGACGCCTGTGCCGGTCTTCGCTCGCCGAACCCGCTCAACGTCTCGCCGTTGTCGCGGCGCTCGCGGAGCAGCTTGACCTGCTCCTCGGGCCCCAGCTTCTCCCACCCTCGACTACCGCCTTCTTCGTCCATCGCATCCATCCAATCAATCGAACGCGGACTGATGTGACGCAGCTGCATATCGACCTCCCCGGTGATGCTCAACCTCGCTAACCCGAATCCTAGCGAAAAAATTTCCAGTCGGATCTTCGAACGAGCATCAGCTTCGAAAATCCATCCAACCCCGACCGGGCGCGGAGCGACGGCCCCCGCCGCCCACGCCCGGTCTCCCCGTTTCTGACCCCTTCCAGCAATCAGTATCCGCACGCCATGTTTCCGGATCCTTTCGTCGCATCGCTTTGTTGGTTACGTCGCCTGCGGGTGACCGGCGCGGCAGCTTGAATTCGGGGCACCTTTCTTCCAGGATGTCGCCGGCCATGCGACAGACTCCGCTCTACGACGCCCACGTTCGCCTCGGTGCCCGCATGGTGGACTTCGGCGGGTGGTCGATGCCGGTCAGCTACGGCACCGGCATCCTCGACGAGCACCGCGCGACCCGCGCGGCGGTCGGCGTGTTCGACGTCTGCCACATGGGCGAGGTCCATTTTCGCGGACCGCGCGCCGGCGAGGCGCTGCAGCGGCTCGTCACCAACGACCTCGGCAAGCTCACCGACGGGCGCGCCCTTTATACGGTGGCGTGCCTCGAAACCGGCGGCATCGTCGACGACCTCATCGTCTATCGCATCTCCGGCACGCACTACCTGGTGGTCGTCAACGCGGCCAACCACGACAAGGACCTCGACTGGTTCGTCCAGCACGCGCGCGGCGCGTGCGAGCTGGACGACGCCTCCGACGGCACCGGCCTCATCGCCTTCCAGGGACCGGCGGCCGAACGGGCGCTGCAGCCGCTGACCGACGCGCCGCTGGACAGGCTGTCGCGCTTCTCGCTGGCCAGCGACTGCCGGACGGCCGGCCTGCGCACCTCCATCGCGCGCACCGGCTACACCGGCGAGGACGGGTTCGAGATCTTCTGCGCCGCCGGCGACGCGCCCGCGCTCTGGGACCGCCTGGTCGAAGCCGCCGCGCGGGTGGGCGGCAAGCCGGTCGGGCTGGGCGCGCGCGACACGCTGCGAATGGAAGCGCGGCTGCCGCTCTACGGCCAGGATCTCGACGAGACCACCACGCCGCTCGAGGCGGGCCTCGGGTGGGTGGTCAAGCTGGACGGCGCGCCGTTCATCGGCCGCGAGGCGCTGCAGGCGCAGAAGCGAGCCGGCGTCACGCGAAAGCTGGCCGGCTTCGTGATGCTCGGCCGCGGCGTGGCGCGCCACGACTACCCGATCGAGACGCCCGACGGTGCGCCGCTGGGAACGACCACCTCCGGCGGGCCGGCCCCGACGGTGGGAAAGAACATCGGCCTCGGGTACGTGCCGGTCGCGTACGATGTCGCCGGCACGCGCGTCGTGGTCGACTGCCGCGGCAAGCGCGTGGACGCCGAGATTGTGGCAGGACCGTTCTACAAGCGAGGGAAACAATGAGCGCGCAATATCCGGACGACCTCTATTACACGAAGGACCACGAGTGGGCCCGGCTGGAGGACCGCGACGGCCAGAAGCTGGCCACCATCGGCGTGACCCGTTTCGCCGTCGAGCAGCTGGGCGACGTCACGCAGGTCGACCTTCCCAAGGAGGGCGAGACGGTGAAGCAGGCCGAGGTGTTCGGCTCGGTCGAATCGGTGAAGGCCGTTTCGGATCTCTTCGCGCCGCTCACGGGCAAGGTGGTGAAGGTCAACTCGCCGCTGGCCGACTCGCCCGAGTACGTGAACGAAGATCCCTACGACGAGGGATGGATGATCCAGCTGGCGGTCAGCGACCAGAAGGAGCTGGACGGGCTGATGGACGCCGCCGCCTACCAGTCGTTCTTGCGCGAACAGGGGGAATGACGACTTGACCGTGAAGCTGAGCCCGTCCGAGCGTTTCGCCGACCGTCACATCGGCCCCGACGAGCGCGAGGAAGCGGAGATGCTGCAGGCGCTGGGCGCGCCCGGCCTCGACGCGCTGATCGCCGAGACGGTCCCCGACGACATCCGGTTCCGCGGCGCGCTGGACCTGCCGGCCGCCGTGGGCGAGGCGGAGGTGCTGGCCGACCTGCGCGCCATCGCCGCCAGGAACCAGGTCTGGAAATCGTTCATCGGGATGGGCTACGCCGACTGCTTCACGCCGCCGGTCATCCAGCGCAACATTCTGGAAAATCCCGGCTGGTACACGCAATACACCCCCTACCAGGCCGAGATCTCGCAGGGGCGCCTGGAGGCGCTGCTCAACTTCCAGACCATGGTCGCGGACCTGACCGGGCTGCCCGTCGCCAACGCGTCGCTGCTGGACGAGGCGACCGCCGCGGCCGAGGCGATGCACATGCTGCATGCCCTGTCGCCGGTCACGGCCGAACAGGACCACGGGGGCCTGTTCCTGGTGTCGTCCGCCTGTCACCCGCAGACCGTCGAGGTCGTGCGCACGCGCGCCCGCCCGCTGGGAATCGAGGTCCGCGTGGGCGACGCGGAGACCTTCGATTTCGCGCGCGACCAGGCGTTCGGCGTGCTGCTGCAGTACCCGGCCACGGACGGCGCGCTGACCGACCTCGCGCCCGTGTGCCGGCGCGCGCACGACGCGGGGACGCTGGTGGCCGTGGCCGCCGATCTGCTGGCGCTGACCGTGCTGACACCACCGGGCGAGCTCGGGGCCGACGTGGCCGTCGGCAGCGCGCAGCGCTTCGGTGTCCCGCTGGGTTACGGCGGCCCGCACGCGGCGTTCTTCGCCACGCGCGCCGATTGGACGCGCAAGCTGCCGGGGCGCCTGATCGGCGTCTCCGAGGACGCGCACGGCAACCGCGCGCTGCGCATGGCCCTGCAGACGCGCGAGCAGCACATCCGCCGCGAGAAGGCCACCAGCAACATCTGCACCGCCCAGGTTCTGCTGGCGGTGATGGCCGGGATGTACGCCGTCTATCACGGCCCGCGCGGCCTGCGCGCCATCGCCGAGCGCACCGCCGGCCTGGCCGCCGTGCTGGCGCGCGGCCTCGAGAGGCTGGGGCGCAAGGTCCGGCACCGGCACTTCTTCGACACCGTGCGCGTCGACGGCACCGAAGCCGAGGTGACGGCCTGGCTGGCGGCGGCGGCCGCGCGCAAGATGAACCTGCGCCGCCTGAGCCCCACCGCGCTGGCCGTCGCGCTGGACGAGACGACCACGCCCGAGGACCTGACCCAGCTCTGGACGGCGTTCGGCGGAAGCTCGCTGTCGATCGAGTCGCTGGCCCGCGAGGCCGACCTGCCCTGGGCCGCGGAGTACGCCCGGCGGAGCCCCTACCTCACCCACCCGGTCTTCAACACGCACCACTCCGAGACGGAGATGCTGCGTTACATGCGCCAGCTCGAGGCAAAGGACCTGTCGCTGACCCACGCGATGATCCCGCTCGGCTCGTGCACGATGAAGCTGAACGCGACCGCCGAGATGATGCCGGTGACCTGGCCCGAGTGGGGGCGGCTGCACCCGTTCGCGCCGGCCGAGCAGGCCCAGGGGTACCGCCAGATCTTCGGCGACCTCGAGCGCATGCTCTGCGCCATCACCGGATTTTCGGCGGCGTCGCTGCAGCCCAACGCCGGGTCGCAGGGCGAGTACGCCGGATTGCTGGCCATCCGCGGGTATCACGAGAGCCGCGGTCAGGGCGACCGGGACGTCTGCCTGATCCCGTCGTCGGCGCACGGCACCAACCCGGCCTCGGCCGTCATGGCCGGCTACCGCGTGGTCGTGGTGGCCTGCGACGACAACGGCAACATCGACGTGGCCGACCTCGAGGCCAAGGCGCGCCAGCACCGGGACGAGCTGGCGGCGCTGATGGTGACCTACCCGTCGACGCACGGCGTGTTCGAGGCGGCCATCCGCCGGATCACCGCCGTCGTTCACGAGCAGGGCGGCCAGGTGTACATGGACGGCGCCAACCTGAACGCGCAGGTCGGGCTCTGCCGGCCCGGCGACCTGGGCGCCGACGTCTGTCACATCAACCTGCACAAGACCTTCTGCATCCCGCACGGCGGCGGCGGCCCCGGCATGGGCCCG
>JAICYS010000258.1 GCA_025934105.1 Myxococcota bacterium
CCGCGTCGATCAGCGTCCAGGCCTTCTTCTCTTCCTTGGCCTTGCACCAGATGAACTCGTCCACGTCGGGGTGGTCGACGTTCAGGATGACCATCTTGGCGGCGCGGCGGGTCTTGCCGCCCGACTTGATGACGCCGGCGAAGGCGTCGAACCCGCGCATGAAGCTGACCGGCCCCGAAGCGGTGCCGCCGCCGTTCAGCAGCTCTTTCGACGAGCGGATCGGCGAGAGGTTCGTCCCCGTGCCCGAGCCGTACTTGAAGAGCATCCCCTCGGTCTTGGCCAGGCCGAGGATTGATTCCATCGTGTCGTCGACGCTGTTGATGAAGCAGGCGGAGCACTGCGGTTCGGCCTCGATGCCGACGTTGAACCAGACGGGGGAGTTGAACGCCATCTTCTGCGTGACCAGCAGGTGCTTGAGCTCGGCGTTGAACACGCGCGCCGATTCGTCGTCGGCGAAGTAGCCGTCCTTGTGGCCCCAGGCGGTGATGGTGTCGGCCACGCGCGAGATGAGCTGCCGCACCGAGCGCTCGCGATCGGGCGTCCCGAGCACGCCACGGAAGTACTTCTGCACGACGACGTTGGTGGCCGTCTGGCTCCAGCTCTTCGGAACCTCGACGTCGCGCTGCTCGAACACGATCTTGCCGTTTTCACCCGTGATGGCGGCCGTGCGCAGCTCCCATTCGATGCCCGCGAACCCGTCGTTTTCCGGCAAGGTTTCGGAAGCGGACGCCGTGAAGTAACGGCGCAGTTTGACACCGCGAGACGTCCGTGTGGCCGGGCCGGCTTTGGACGATTCGGGTTTCCCCGCCCCTTTCGAGGGCGAAATGCTGGCTGGAATCCGACCGTTACGGCTCCTCCGGACGTCCTGCTTGTCGAGCATGCGTGCCTCCCCTGGTGAAAGCGTGGCGCCGAAAGAGGCGCCCAGCAGGTTCTAGGCTATTTCGCGTAAAAACACAATATCTTGTGTCTGCGGAACTGACAGCCCCAAGATGTTGTGGGTGAACCGTGGAAAACCTGTGGAGCGAGCTGTGGAGTCCCACCGAAATACCCAAGGACTCGGCCACGGTAGACCAACCCTCTGATTATCCACCCGCCCATGAGCAAAGCAAGCAATGCATGACGTGACCATACGTGGCCCTATGCGATTTTGGAGGCGATCGGCGGGACGCGCGCATTCCACTTTGGATGCCGCGGGAAGGCAGCGGATAGACTCGCCGGGATGCAGTCGCGCTTTCGTCGCGCCGGATCGATCGCGCTCCTCGCCGGAGCCGCCTTCTCGGCTGGTCTCGTGTTCGCGCCGCCCCTTCACGCCGGGCGGTTCAACCCCTACCAGAAGCTGGGCGTCTTCACGAAGGTGCTCTCGTACATCGAAGGGCACTACGTCGAGGACATCTCCGAGAGCGACCTCATGTATGGCGCCGCCCGCGGCTTGACCGACGTCCTGGATCCGCACTCGCGCTTCATGGACCCCGACGAGTACGCCAAGCTGAAGAAAGAGACCGAGGGAAACGAGGAGATCGAGGGGATCGGGATCGACGTCGAGAAGCGGAAGAACAAGTTCGTGATCGTCTCGCCGATCGAGGGGTCGCCGGCGGCCAAGGCCGGCATCGAACCGGGCGACGTCATCAAGCGCGTCGACGGCACCGACATCTCGACGCTGGAGTTCGACGACGCGATCGCGCGCATGCAGGGACCAGCCGGCAGCGAGGTGGTGCTGGTCGTCGACCGTCACGGCCGCGAGCTGTCGTACCGGATCAAGCGCGGCCGCTACGAGGTGAAGGCCGTCGAGGGCCGGCTGATCGAGCCGGGGATCGCGTACATCAAGATTCGGGTGTTTTCGACCACCACCGATTCGTCGCTGGGCGAACTGCTCGAGCAGCTCTCGGCCAAGGCCAAGGGGTTCAAGGCGGTGATCCTCGACCTGCGCCGCAACCCGGGCGGTTTCCTGGACCAGGGGATCCGGGTCGCCGATCGCTTCCTGTCCGAGGGGTTGATCGTCAGGACCGTCGGCAAGGGCGGCCAGGTGATGGACGAGGCGCGCGCCACCCGGCGCAACACCTGGGAGGGGTTTCCGATGATCACCCTGGTCGACGGCGCCACCGCTTCGGCCGCCGAGATCGTCGCCGGCGCCCTTCAGGACCACGGGCGGTCGGTGATCCTCGGAACGCAGACCTTCGGCAAGGGCTCCGTCCAGACGGTGATCGACATCGACGGCTGCGGCCCCAAGCCGTGCGGCCTGAAGCTGACCGTCGCGCGCTACTACACGCCGAACGGGCGGTCGATCCAGGGCCAAGGGATCACGCCCGACGTCGTGGTCGACGCCACCGCGCCGCCCGCCGACCCCGACGAAGCCGAGCTGCCCCGCGAACGCGACCTGCACAAGCGGCTGCGCAACGAGCAGGGCGACAAGCCGGTCGAGACGCCGCGCCTCGACGACTATCAGCTTCAGATGGCGCTCGACTACCTCCACTCCTGGTCCATGTTCGCCAAGCAGACCGCCAAGAAGTAGGCGTCCGGGTGGCGCGCCGGTCGACGTCGTACTCGATTCGCTGGTACGGCCGCCCGAGCTGACTGAGCAGCAGGCGGACCTTGTAAGCGTTGCCGGACGACGCGTTGTCGTGAAGCCGAAGCACCGGCGGAGCATAGTTGCATTTCCCCGGCAGATGCGGTTTTCTCGCTTGCCCGGCGCAAGCGCGCGGCAGCGACGAGAGGAGCCAGCATGTCGTTCGGAGCACCCCCTCCCGGAATGGACGAGTACCAGCGCCTGATGGCCGAGCGGGCCGCGGCGGAGAAGCGGAAGAAGACGATCTACTCGATCGTCGCCGTCGCGGTGTTGGCCGGCGGCGGATACTACCTCTACCAGCAACGGCACAAGGCGGCGGCTGCCCAGGCGGTGATGGACGCGGGCGGCCGGTTCGCGGAGCGTGAAAAGACCGAGGTCGGGCCGTTCTGGAACTGCGTGATGTCCAGCGAGGTGGACATCGGCATGTTCAACAGCGCCGATCAGGTGCAGCAGCGGATCGAGAGCGCGTTTTTCACCCAGCAGAAAACCTACCCGGACCACGTGCTGGACGACTGCGTCCCCAAGCTGGAGTCGGCGAAGTCGGCGATGGCCGGCCTTCCGGACATGCCGGAGGTCCTGAAGCCGGCGCTGGACAAGTACATCGCCACGTTCCCCAAGATGCAGAGCGGGCTCGAGAGCTACGCCACGAAGCTGAAGTCCCGCGGCGCGGTCAAGGACGTCGACGGCGCGATTCAGGAAGTGGGCGGCGCGTTCACGCCCGACCCGACGCCGGAGTCGGTGGCGTTCGCGAAGTTCCTGTCCTGCGCGGTGCCGGACCTCGAGAAGAAAAAGGACGTTCAGGCGCTGCTCGAAGAGCTGGCCGACACTTGCAAGAAAGACGCGGTCACCTTCATGACCAAGGTCCGCACCGACTGCGGCAACCTGGTCACCGGCGTCGACAAGAACGGCAAGCCGGCCGCCGACAAGAACTTCAAGGCCGTCGCCAAGAAGTTCGTCGAGGACGACAACAGCCGCCTGCTGCAGGCGTGGGAGTTCTGCGGCAAGCGATCCCGCAAGGGGAAGAAGCAGCAGGACATGGAAGACTTCCTGGTCGCGTTCGGCGACTACATGGAAGCGCGGAACGACGTCGCCAAGACGGCCCGCGAGGAGGCGGCCCGCCTGCTCGGCCAGGCGCTGCCGAAAGAAAAGAAGGAGGGCGCGCCCGGCCAGCCCGGCGCCGCCCCGTAGCAGGCCGGCGGAACCCCAACCTGCCCCCCGGCCCCTCCGCGCGCCGGAGGGGGGCCGTTCGGTCGAGCGGACCGCGGCTCCCGGGCCGGCTGCTGGCCGCCACGATCCACCCATCTGCTTCGAGCGTCCTAGGGGGTCCTCCCCGGGCGTCTGCGTGATTACTTTTCTCCCGCGAAGGGAGGCGAGGGGATGCGGATCGCGCAGGTTTCGCCGCTTTACGAGAGTGTCCCGCCAAAGCTGTACGGCGGGACGGAACGGGTGGTCCACTTCTTGACCGAGGCGCTGGTCGACCTCGGTCACGACGTCACGCTGTTTGCCAGCGCGGACTCGGTGACTCGCGCCCGGCTGATCCCGGCCGCGCCGCGCGCGCTCCGCCTGGACGCCGACTGCCACGAGCAGATCGCGCCGCACGTCGCGATGGTCGAGCGCGTGATACGGCAAGCGGCCGACTTCGACGTGATCCACTTCCACCTCGACTACTTCGGCTTCCCGCTGGCGTCCCGCTCGCGCACGCCGCACGTCACGACCCAGCACGGCCGGATGGACATCCCCGAGCTCGAACCGCTGTTTCGGCTCTATTCCCACGAACCGCAGGTGTCGATCTCCGACGCGCAGCGGGCGCCGGTGGCGTTCGCCAACTGGATGGCGACCGTTTACCACGGGCTGCCGCGCGACCTTTACCGGCTGCAGCCCTCGCCGGGAAAGTACCTGGCGTTTCTGGGGCGGATCTCACCCGAAAAGCGGGTGGACCGCGCGGTCGAGATCGCGCGCCGGCTGGACTTGCCGCTGAAGGTGGCCGCCAAGGTGAGCAAGACGGACCAGGACTACTACGAGCAGAAGATCGAGCCGCTGTTCGCGGACCCGCGGGTCGAGTTCATCGGCGAGATCGCGGAGAAGGACAAGCAGGAGTTCCTGGGAAACGCGGCGGCGCTCCTGTTCCCGATCGACTGGCCCGAGCCGTTCGGGCTGGTCATGACGGAGGCAATGGCCTGCGGCACGCCGGTCGTCGCCTTCCGCTGCGGGTCGATCCCCGAGGTGATGGCGGACGGCGTCTCGGGGTTCGTCGTCGACAGCGTCGATCAGGCGGTGGCGGTCACGCCGCGTGCGATGCAGATCCCGCGGGCGCGGGTGCGCGCCTACTTCGAGTCACGGTTCCTGGCCGAACGGATGGCCCGCGACTACCTGGCGGTGTACGAGGCCCTCTGCGAGTCGACGCTGGCCGATCGCTGGCCGGCGTCGCGGCTGGCATCCGCCGCGGAGGTGGCGTGAGCGGCACGCAACCCACCAGGGGCGACGCCGGCAACGGGACCTCGCGGCCCGCGCCGGCCGTCGATCTGGTCACCACGCCCAGCCCCAACCGCGACGACGACGAGCTGCTCGAGCACCACGACAAGTTTTACATCCAGGCCACCTCGTCGCGGACGGACGACCGGACCCGCGTCCTCAAGCAGGGGGACACCTTCGCCGTGTTCGACCGCTTCGGCGACGTGCAGCCGGTGGGCCTGGGCGAGCAGGGCCTCTACCATGACGGCACGCGGTTCCTGTCGCGCCTGGAGCTGCGCCTGGGCGGCCGCCGGCCGCTGCTGCTCAGCTCGACGGTGCGCAAAGAGAACGATCTGCTGGCGGTCGACCTGTCGAACCCGGACCTCAAGGACCGCGACGGAGGGTTGGTCCTGGCGCGCGGCGAGCTGCACCTGTTTCGCAGCAAGTTCATCTGGAAGAACAGCTGCTACGAACGGCTGCGGATCTCCAGCTTCAGCCGCGAACCCATCGCCGTCGACCTGACCTTCGATTTCGACGCCGATTTCGCCGACATCTTCGAGGTGCGCGGGGCCAAGCGCCCGCGCCGCGGCCAGCGCACCGACCAGCCGGCCGGCGAGGCGGGCGTCTGCTTCGTTTACGAGGGGCTGGACGGGGTGACCCGCCGGTCTCGCCTGACGTTCGACCCGGTGCCGGCGGAGCTCACCGCGCGGCGCGCGCGCTTTCGCCTGGAGATGGCGCCGCGCCAGACCGCGACGCTGGTGCTGACCGTCGCCTGCGAGCGCGGCGAGCAGGCCCGACCTCCCCTGCCGGTCGATCGCGCGTTCGCGTCGCTGACCGGCGACCTGTCGCGCGCCTCGTTCTCGAGCTGCCGCATCCAGGCGTCCAGCGACGATCTGGACGAATGGATCGCGCGATCGGTGTCCGACCTGCAGATGATGGTCACCGAGACGCCGCACGGCGCCTATCCGTACGCCGGCGTCCCCTGGTTCAGTACGCCGTTCGGGCGCGACGGGATCATCACCGCCCTGGAGGCGCTCTGGTTCGAGCCGGCGCTGGCGCGCGGCGTGCTGGCCTACCTGGCCGCCACCCAGGCGGACCGCACCGAACCGGAACGCGACGCCCAGCCCGGCAAGATCTTGCACGAGGCGCGCGGCGGCGAGATGGCGGCGCTGGGCGAGGTGCCGTTCGGCCGCTACTACGGCAGCGTCGACGCGACGCCGCTTTACGTGATGCTGGCGGCGGCGTACCTGCGCCGCACCGGGGACGTCGCGTTCGTCGAGAAGCTGGCCCCGCACGTCGACCGGGCGCTGGCCTGGATCCAGTGCGCCGGCGACCTCGACGGCGACGGCTTCGTCGAGTACGCGCGGCAGACGCCCAAGGGGCTGGTCCAGCAGGGCTGGAAGGATTCGCACGACTCCATCTTTCACGATGACGGCACGCTGGCCGAGGGGCCGATCGCCCTGTGCGAGGTGCAGGGCTACGTGTACGCCGCGTTTCAAGGGGCGGCCGAGATCGCGGCAGCGCTGGGACGCTCCGGCGACGCCGAGGGTTACCTGCGCCAGGCCCGGGCGCTGCGGGCGCGGTTCGCCGAAAAGTTCTGGGACGCCGAGCTTGGAAGCTACGTGCTGGCGCTGGACGGCCAGAAGCGCCCCTGTCGGGTGCGCAGCTCGAACGCCGGCCACGCCCTGTGGACCGGCATCGCCGAGCCGGCGCACGCGCGCGCGGTGGCGGACGTGCTCATGCGCGACGAGAGCTTCTCGGGCTGGGGGATCCGCACCGTCGCCATGTCCGAGGCGCGCTACAACCCGATGTCGTACCACAACGGTTCGATCTGGCCGCACGACAACGCCATCCTGGCCGCCGGGCTGGCGCGCTACGGGTTCGGCGAGGCGGCGCTGCGCGTGTTCGGCGGCATGCTGGCCGCCAGCGCCACGGTCGATCTGCACCGGCTCCCCGAGCTTTTCTGCGGGTTCGCGCGCCGCCCCGGCGAGGGGCCGACGCTGTATCCGGTCGCCTGCGCGCCGCAGGCCTGGGCCTCGGGGGCGGTGTTCATGCTGCTGGCGGCGGTGCTGGGCATCTCCATCGACGGCCGGCGCGGGCAGATCGCCTTCGACCACCCGGTGCTGCCGCCCGGCCTGGGCGAGCTGCGCCTCAAGGCCCTGCAGGTGGGCGGCGCGCGCGTCGACCTGCTGATCGAGCCGCAGCCGCACGACGTGGGCTTGACGGTGCTGACCCGCGACGGGAACGTCAGCGTCGTCGTCGTGAAGTAGGCCGCGGTCCGAATGAGAACGCCAGCGGCAGCAGCTCGCCGACGGTCGTCCGGGTCGGGGCACCGCGCGCGCCGGCGATGAACACCGGCGCCGACGGCGCGGCGAACTCGGCCAGCACCTGC
>JAICYS010000101.1 GCA_025934105.1 Myxococcota bacterium
AGCTTCTGGCCAAGGTGCGCGCCGAGAGGAGCTCGCAGCTCGACATCAAGCTGAACGCCGACGCGGTCAAGGAAGACCAGCTGGTGGCGCTGGAGAAGCTGCTGCGCAACCACCAGGGCACCTGCAAGGCGGTGCTGCGCATGCAGATCCCGATGCGCAGCGAAACCGTCCTGGATCTGGGCGACGACTACAAGATCGCCGCCACCGACGACCTCCTGGCCCGCATCGAGCAGATCTTTGGCGACCGCGTGGCGGTCCTCCGCTAGTGCACCGCCGTCGAAATAGCGTCAACGCCGAGGCCGACAAGCCGCGCTGGACGCGAGGCGCGACGACGAGGAATAGCTGTAGGTATTGTGAGGAGAAGCAACGAAGCGTCCGGCGCGGATCGTCGGCCGAACGTGACGCTATTTCGACGGCGGTGCATTAGGCCCAACGCTGGCCGGCGCACGGGCCGGATCGCCGGCGGCGGCCAGCCGGGCCGCCAGGGCGAGGGCAGGGCCGGCTGGCGCTACTGGCAAACCAGCGTCGTCGGACTGCAGGCGAGCGGCGGAAGGCAGTCGGCCGTGGTGTTGCACGCCTGGCCGGCCGCCTGATACGGGAAGCAGACGCCCAGCGTTCCACCGCCGCCAAGCGAGGTGATGGGCTGGTCCGTTCCCTGCGAAAGGCAGAAGGTGCCCGACTCGCACTCGACCGTGGTGTCGCAGCGCTGGCCGGACGGGATGTAGCCGGTGAAGAGCCCGGCGCAGTCGGGTCCCGACAGCGCCTCCTCGACGTCCAGCGCCGCCGGCGCCGCCCCGCAGGCGGACGCCTGGTAGTCGGCCACGCAGGCCTCGGCCACCTGCTCGTTGACGGAGACTAGCCCTTCGGCGTACGCCGTCGACAACAGCGCGAGCTGCTCGTCGGCCGCCAGCTCGGCGCGCGCGACGCAATCGCTGCTGGCGCCGGCGTCGAGGGGCGCGGAGGCGTCGGCCGGGCAGTCGCCCCCGCCGCCGCCATCCGCCGCGCCCGCGTCAGAGCCGGCGCCACAGCAATGACGCGCGCAGTGCGCCTGGGCGAGTTGGCGCGCCAGCGTCTGGCCGTTGCCGCTGGGCGTTCCCGCGCTGCTGGACCCAGACGTACATCCGGTGCCTCCCACCCACCCGGCCATCGCGAAACCGATCAGGGCGCGGATCGCGCGGGATCTGGTCATGAACGTTCCATATCACGGCCTCGCGCAGGCCGCGCGTCGCGTTGATCACGCCGAATCGGCCGGCACCTACAATGCGCTGGTCACGCACCGGCGGCCTCATTATGCTGAGGTCATCGTGCCGCGTTCAGCTCCCCGCCCGCGTGCGAAGCGCGTTCCGGTGATGACCGTGCGCCTGCTGCTGCAGGACGTGGCCGACGGAATCCGCGTGTTGCAGACGCGCGACGGCGTCGATCTGTCCGACGAACAGATCATCGAGCGCGCGCGGAACATCGTCACGGGGCTGCTCGGCAACTATCAGATCCGGTCGCTCGATTCGCGGCCGCCGCGGGAGGCGCCAGCGCCGGCGCACCAGATGGACCTGCTCGACCAGATCGAGGCGCGCGCCGAAGCCCGGAACAACGGCCGCCCCGGTCGGGCCTGACCCTGGGGCGACGTCTCTCCGCTGGGGGGGGATTTTCCCCCTAAATTTTTGTAACCCACCTTCCGAGAAAGTTTATGGGCAGCACTAGCTCCGAGAACCGTGGGGGGACGGTTCACGGAGCGGCTCGACCCGTCTACCCATGCGACACTTCCCCCGTTCATTTGCGTACGCCGTCGGTCTGGCTCTGACGGTCCTGAGTGCGAGTGCTTCGGCCAGGGTCTGCACCTGGACGGCCAACCGCTCCTCGTCGTTCAGCACCTCGTCGAGCTGGAGCTGCTCGCCGTCGGGATCGGGCGCGCCGACCAGCGCCGACACGGTCCAGTTCACCAGCAGCAGCAGCCGGAACTGCACCATTTCGTCCGCCGCGTCCGTCGCCGGAATGACGATCACCTCCGGCTTCAACGGGACGGTGACCATGAACGCGTCGCTGGCCGTGACGGGCGCGTTGAGCATGGCCGGCGGCACGCTGAACGCCGGGGGCGGCACGCTGCAGGCCGGTTCGATCTCGCTCACCGACGGCACGCTGATGCTGTCCAGCGACACGACCACCGTGGGCGGCGACTTCATCAACAGCGGCGGCACGCTCACCGCCACGGCGGGCACGGTGGTCCTCACCGGCTCCGGCACGCTGAGCCTGGGCACGTCCAGCCTGAACGCCCTGACCATCAACGCCAGCGGCAAGACGGTCACGCTGGGCAGCGGTTTGCTGGTGGGCGGGGACCTGACCATCACGTCGGGGAAGCTGGCCGCGAGCACCTGGCCCGTGAGCGTCTCCGGCGACTGGTCGAACGCCGGCACCTTCACCAGCAGCGGCACCGTCACGCTGAGCGGGACCTCTTCGTCCGGGACCCTGAAGTCGGGCGGCAGCAGCTTTTACGCGCTGACCATCAACGGCAGCGGAGGCACCTACACGCTGCAGGACGCCCTGACCACCGCCGACGACCTCACGCTGACCGCCGGCACGCTGGCCGCCAGCTCGTCGAACGTCCGCATCGGCGGTGACCTGAACATCACGGCCGGCGCGTTCACCGGCGGCGCCGGCACGGTCAGCATCACCGGCAACGTGGCCATGACCGGCGGCACCTACACGGGCGGCTCCGGCAGCCTGTCCGTGGGCGGCAGTGCGACCATCAACAACGCCGTCGTCAACGGCGCCGATCCCACGCTGGTGGGCTACTGGCCGCTGGACGACACCAGCAGCCCCTCGGCCGACTCGTCGGGCAACGGCAACACGCTCAGCTGGAGCGGCTCGCCGACCACCACCACGTCGATCCCGACCGCCATCTCGTTCACGGATACGCGGGCCATGGCGATGACGGGCTCGCAGTACGCGACCACCGACGATCTCAGCAACATCGCCGTGCTGACGCCGAGCACCGTGACCATGTCGGCCTGGTACAAGGCGACCTCCACCGACACCAACGGCGCCGAGATCGTGAGCGGCTCGAACACCTACGGCCTGCGCATCACGTCGACGGGCGTGATGGTCATGAAGCGCATCAGCGACAACACGGCGGCCGCCGACTGGATCGAGTACCGCGTGTCGTCGTCCAACGTGCTCGACGGCAAGTGGCACCAGATCGTCGGCGAGATCGTCACCGGGACCGGCGGCGGAATGTCGGTGTATTTCGACGGGGCGGTGGCCTCCGGCGATTACTGGGTCAACGGCTCGAACGGCGCCTCGCAGCTGAGCGGCAGCACCAGCCCGACCTCCACGGCGGCGGCCGTCGCGCCCATCGACTGGGACGGCAACACCGAGAGCTTCGGCCTGGTCATCGGCACCAACCCGTCGACCACCGGCTACCAGTTCGGCAAGGGGTGCTCCGGCACGGCCTGCGCCATCGACGACGTGCGCGTCTACGACCGCGCGCTGACGGCGGCCGAGGTGGCGGCCCTGGCCCACGGAACGCAGCCCGGCGGCCCGACCGGCCTTCTGGCGCTGGCCGGATCCGCCACCGTCAAGGGCGCGCTGACGGTCAAGTCGACCGGCACCCTGACCCTGGGCAGCAGCAGCAGCCTGGCGGTGGGGACGACCCTGACCGTGGACGGCTCGCTCAACGCGACGAACGCCGGCATCCAGCGCGCGCTGACCGGCCGGGTGTCGGTCCGGATCGGCTCGACGGCTTCGGCCGCTCCGGCGCTGAACATCAACGGCCTGACGGTGGACGGCACCGACGGCAACGGCATGTGGATCAACGTCAACACCGGCGCCAGGACGACCTTCACCCGGTTCGACAACCTGAGCTTCACCAACGGGATCGGCGGCGAGCTGCTGCAGATCTACGCCCCGACCCTGAACCTGAACTCGAACGGCTGCTCGTTCGACAACAGCACGACCTACGCCATCAAGTTGACGGGCAATGGCAGCGGCAACGGCCCGTACGCCATCTTCGGGGGCGCGACCTGCGCCGTCAACGATCCGACGACGGGCCTCTGCGCCACCAGCCAGAAGTTCGACGACGACCGCAACAACGACGGCATCGCCGACAACCCCAGCACCAACGGCGCCATCATCCAGTTCGTCCACGCCGCCCCTTCGGACACGGCCGGCACGCTGGTCGGCTACCCGACGGCCGCCTTCGACTGGAACACCTTCACGTACTACTCGACCTACGTGACCTTCCACGACGCCTCGAACGGCAGCGACGTCGTCTACGTCCGCGACTCGTCGGGAAACGCGCTCTACTCGTGGACCGACCCGTCCACCGACGAGACCCTGGTCGGGACGCCGCAGTGGAACACGGTCGGCGGCAAGCACTACCTTTACGTGGCGGCCAACGGCACCGCCAGCAACACCGGCAAGGTCTACCGCCTCATCGACACGACCGGCGCCTCCGGCAGCCTGAAGCAGGACCCCAACTGGGCAACCAGCGGCGCCTACTCCTGCTCGTGCACGGTCAAATCCAACCTGTCGCTGGACGCCAGCAACGTCTACTGGGCGGCCACCACCGCCACCTCGCAGGTGCTGATGGCCCTCACGCAGTCGACCGGCGGCAAGATCTCGAGCAGCTGGCCGGTCACCACGCCGGCCAACGTGACCACCTCGGCGCCCACGCTGGTCACGAAGTCCGGCACCACCACGCTGTACCTGGGCGTCACGGACGCCCTCCTGCAGCTGGCCGTCACCGGCACGACGTTCCTGCAGAACACCAAGCCCGGCACCATCACCGGCCGCGTCAGCTACGGCACCAGCATGCTGGCCGCGACCAGCGGCACCGCGCGCATCTACGCCGGTGACTCCGCGGGGAGCATGTGGGCCATCAACCCCAGCAGCTTCGCGGGCTCCACCGCGCTGTGGACCTTCGCCTCCGGCGGCGCCATCACCAACAACACCTACGACGCCTACACCGACACGATCCAGTTCGGCACCGCGGGCGGCAAGGTCGTGGTGCTGAACGCCGCCACCGGCAAACCGCTGAACAGCGCGTACCCGCTCACGCTGGACACGTCGGATCCCATCACCGCGGCCCCGCTCTACATCTCGGGCGTGATGGTGGTCGGCACCACCAACGGCAAGATCTACTTCATCGACCGCAACACCGGGACCGGCGCCTCGCTCATCAACACCGTCAACTTCGGTTCCACCCAGTCCGTGTCGACGATCTCCTACGACCCCATCACCGCCCGCATCATGGCGGCGACCTCGTCCGCCGCCAACGACGGACGCATCTACTATTTCGACTCCGTCTCGGATCCCACGCCCTCGTCATTGTGAAAGCCATGCACAACGCACAGAGCACGCACCGTTTCGCGCCCCGACACCCTCATCCACGGGCCTGGCTGTACCTGGCTCTGGCGGTCCTGGGCTGGGCGCTGCCCGCTCGCGCCGACGATTGGCCCACGCCCGGCCTGGACGCCGCGCACACGCGCGCGTCCGCCGAGCGCTCGGGCGCCGCGTTCGGCGGCGGAACCTGGAGGTTCTCGCCGACCGGTGACGCCGGCGCGCTGGCCAGCCCGGTGGTGGCGGACGGCATCGTCGTCAGCGCCCGCCTGGACGGCACCGTGACCGGTTTGCGCGCCGCCGACGGCCAGGCGCTCTGGCAGGTCTCGATCGGCTCGTCGGTGCAGGGGACGCCGGCCATCGCCGGCGGCCGGGTGTTCGTGTCCACGCTGGGCAACAACCTGGTGGCCCTGGCCCTGGCCGACGGCCACCGGATCTGGGCGGCCAATCTGGGCGGCATGGTCGTCTCCTCGCCGGCGCTGGTAGACGGCGACGTCATCGTCGGCGCGGGCCTGCCGCAGCAGGTGGTGGTGCGCCTGTCCGGCGACACCGGCGCCGTGGTCTGGCGGACGCCGGTCATGGAACAGTTCAGCAACACGCCGCCCGCCGTCGACGCCGGCCTGGTGGTGGTCGGCACCAACGGCGGCCACTACTACGCCTTCGACGCGGCCACCGGCGGGCTGCGCTGGGACTACCGCGCCGACGGCATCGTGAACATCGCGTCGCCGCTCATCGCCGGCGGACACGTCTACATGGCGGGCGGGCAGGAGAGCGACCACGTGCACGCCGTCGACGCCGCCACCGGCGTCGCGCTGGCCGGCTGGCCCATCGCGCTGCCGGCGCCCGATCCCGATCTGACCGGAAAGCAGATTTACCGCCGCCGCGCCGTCTCCTCGTTCGCGTTTGCCGGCGGGCGGGTCGTCCTGACCACCCGTCTCGACGACGCCCTCGACACCGACGGCGACGGGCAAGCCGACCAGTTCCTGTCGCGCGAGACGGTCCTGGCCTTCGACCCGCTGTCGGGCGCGCTGGCCTGGCAACATCCGACGGCGCGCGTGATCTTCACCGCGGCCGGCAACGTTCCCGGGTTCGTGGTCTGCCCGACGCCGGCCGCCTTCGCCGGCGCCAACGGCCAGACGCTCCTGGCCGTCGCGTCGTCGCTGGCGGGCACGGTCAGCCTGCTGGACGCGGCCAGCGGCGCCGACCAGGCCGACGTCACCACGGCCGGCCGCGCGCTGGCGTCTCCGGTGGTCGCCAACGGGCGGCTCATCACGGTGGCCGAGACCGGCGTCGTCGAGGCGCGCCTGTCGGACGTGAACCACCCGCCGGACGCGCCGCTGGTGGCCTCCAGCCCGCAGCCCCTGGACGCGGCGGCGGTCACGCTGCGCTGGTCGGCGGCCATGGACGCCGACGGCGACCAGCCCAGCTACGAGGTGCGCGTCGACACCGACGGCGAGGTCCTGCAGTCCTGGGCGCGCCGCCTGGTCACCCGGGCCGGCGAGACCTCGGCGGCGCTCGCGGGCCCCTGGACGCAGGGAACGACCTACACCTTCGCGGTCCGCGCGCGAGACGGCCATGGCGCCTATTCGTCCTGGTCGGCGCTCACCGCCTTCACCGTGGCCGCCAGTGGACCGGTCAGCCTGGACGGCGCGCCGGTGGCCAGCCTGTCCGCGGCGCTGTCGGCGGCCGTGCCGGGCTCGATCATCACCCTCGGCGCCGGGACGTTCCCGCTGGCGCAGACGCTGGCCGTGCCGCCCGGCGTTCGCATCACCGGCGCGGGGGCCGGCCGCACGGTGCTGAACGGCACCGGCCTGGCGGTCGGCGTGACCATCGGCGGCGCTGACGGCGCTCATTCCGCCGGCCTGGATCGCGTGGCCGTCACGGGCGCCGCCACCTGCGTGTCGGTCGGCGGCGGCACCGACGACGTCGCGCTCACGCACCTGGTCATCTCCGGCTGCGCGACGGCCGGCATCGCGGTCGCTGCCGACGGTCACGCGGCCGTCAAGAACGCCACCATCACCGGCACCGGAACGGCCCTGACCTCGTCGGGCGCCGCCACGGTGCGCAACAGCCTGATCGTGGGCAACCAGATTGGCCTGGCCGTCGCCGACAGCGGCACGCTGACCGGCTCGTACGACGATCTCTTCGCCAACGGCGTCGATCGGCAGGGCGTCGCCGTCGGGCCGGGCGATCTGGCCGCGGCCGTGGCGTTCGCGAACGTCGCGTCGCAGGATTACCGCCTGACGGCGCACCAGGCCTCGACCGACGCCGGCGACCCGTCGGACGACGTCGGAGACGAGCCCACCCCCACCGGCAAGCGGATCAACCTGGGCGCGTTCGGCGGGACCGCCGAGGCCGAGTTGAGCGTGACGGCGCCGGTCGCGTCCGACAACCCCGGCTCGCCGGTGCCCACCAGCGCCGAGACCGCCGTGGGCCACGCCGCCGACGAGGCGAACGGCTGCTCCATGGGCGGCTCCGCCCCGCGCGCCCCCTGGCTGGCGCTGGGCCTGGCGGTGTGGCTGCTGACCCGAAGGCGCCGTGCCGCGTCGTGAGCAAGGCCGGGCGCGGATCTTAAAGATGGCGGCGACGAACGCCGAACGAGCAGTCTGGAGAAGCGCTCGTGGGGGGACGGGCGTGCGACCTATCGTGACATCGATCCGCCGACGGCTGCTGAGCGCAGCGGCGCTCCTGGCCCTGACGGGCCTTGCCCGGGAGGCGGCCGCCGGGAACACCTGCACCTGGACCGGCGGCAGCAGCACCTTCGCTTCGGCCGGCAACTGGAGCAATTGCGGGTTTACCTACCCGGGCAGCGCGGACACCGCGCAGTTCAACGGCACCAGCGGGACCAACTGCTCGATCCCGTCCGGCACCACGCTGGCCGGCCTGACGATCACGAACGCCTACACCGGGACCGTGTCGCTGGGCGCGTCGCTGACGGTGGCCGGATCGTTCTCGGTGAACGGCAGCAATCTGAACGCCGGCACCGGCACGGTCACGCTGACCGGCACCTCCTCGGCGTCGCTGAAGTCGGGGAACGACGTTCTCAACAACCTGATCGTCAACGCCACCGGGACGTACACCCAGACCGGAGCCCTGAAGGTGGGCGGCACGCTGACGATCACGGCGGGGACGCTGAGCACCAGCAGCTTCGCCACGGCGATCGCCGGCGATCTGAGCATGTCGGGGGGGACCTTGACCGGCGGCACCGGCACCACGACGGTCGGCGGCAACGTCACCGTCGCCAACGCCGTCACCAACGGGTCGGACCCCAGCCTGGTCGGTTACTGGAACCTGGACGAGACCGCCAGCCCGGCCGCCGATTCGTCGGGCCAGCACAATTCGCTGGTCTGGAACTCGTCGCCGGCCGCCATCACGTCGGTTCCGTCCTCGATCACCTTCACCGACTCGCACAGCCTGTCCATGACCGGCACCCAATATGCCGGCACCAGCAGCACGCTGGCCAGCATCTCGAAGCTGACGCCGGCGACCGTCACGGTGTCGGCCTGGTACAAGGCCAGCCACGTGGACTCCAGCGGCGGCGAGATCATCAGCGGCTCGAACACTTACGGCCTGCGGATCACGTCGACCGGCGCGGTGGTGATGAAGCGCATCAGCGACAACACCGCGGCGGCCGACTGGATCGAGTACCGCGTGTCGTTGTCCAACGTGCTCGACGGCAACTGGCACCAGATCACGGGGGTGATCCAGCCGGGCACGGGCGGCAGCATGGCGCTCTACTTCGACGGGGTGGTGGCCAGCGGCGCGTACTGGGTGAACGGCAGCAGCGGCGCCACGCAGCTCAGCTCCAGCACCATTCCGACCGCCACGACCGCCGCCGCCGCCGCCATCGACTGGGACGCCAACACGGAGAGCTTCGGCCTGATCGTCGGCACCAACCCTTCGACCGGCGGGTACCAGTTCGGCGCCGGCTGTTCGGCCGGCGCCTGCGCCATCGACGACGTGCGGGTCTACAACCGCGCGCTGACGGCGGCCGAGGTGGCGGCGCTGGCTCACGGCAACCAGCCGGGCGGGACGACCGGCGTCCTGTCGCTGTCCGGCGTCTTGAGCGTCGGCGGCAGCGTCTCGATCGAGGCGACGGGAACCTTGACCCTCACCAGCGGCGGCACCTTGAAGGTGGGCACCGCGCTGACGATGGACGGAACGCTCAACGCGACCGGCGGGACCATCCAGGCCGCCTCGGCGGGGACGAGCTACGCCTTCAAGGTCGGATCGATCGCCGCCGCCGCGCCGGAGCTCAACATCAACGGGCTCACGGTCGCCAACACGGATTCGAACGGCATGTGGATCAACGCCAACACCGGGGCGGCCACCACCTTCACCCGGTTCGACAGCCTCGCGTTTGGCAGCGGGACCGGCAACCAGCTTCTTCACATCTATGCGTCCAGTTTGTTCCTGACCTCCAACGGGTGCACGTTCGACTCCAGCGCCACCTACGCCGTCAAGCTGACCGGCAACGGGACCGGCAGCGGGGCCGGCCCGCGGGCGCTGTTCGGCAACGCCGCGTGCGGCACCAACGACAGCACCTCCGGCCTGTGCGCCACCAGCGAGAAGTCGGACGACGACGCGAACAACGACGGCGTCGCCGACCACCCGACCACCAACGGCGCGGTCGTGCAGTTCGTGCGCGGCAGCCAGTCCGACACCGACGGCACCATCGTCGGCTTCCCGACCGCCGCCTTCGACTGGAGCACCTTCACGTACTACGCAACCTACGTCGCGTTCCACGACGCCTCCGGCGGCAGCGACGTGGTGTACGTGCGGGATCCCGCCGGCAATCCGCTCTACGAGTGGGTCGATCCCACCACCGACGAGAGCATCGTCGGCACGCCGCAGTGGATCACCTCCGGCGGCATCCACTACCTCTACGTCGCGGCGAACGGCGGAGCCAGCAACAGCGGGAAGATCTACCGCCTCACGGACAGCGCCACCGGCGACAGCTCGGGCAAGCTGATCCTCGACCCCAACTGGGCGTCGAGCGGTGCCTACGCCTGCAGCTGCACGATCACGTCGAACCTCTCGCTGGACGCCAGCAACATCTACTGGGCGGCCACCAACGGGGCGCAGGTCCTGATGGGCATCACCCAGTCGAGCGGCGCAAAGATCTCGACCAGCTGGCCGGTGACGACGCCGGCCAACGTCACCACGTCGTCGCCCGCGCTGTTCATCAAGTCCGGGACCACCACGCTCTATCTGGGAATCACCAACGACCTCCTCCAGCTGGCGGTCACCGGGACCACGTTCGTCCAGAACACCAAGCCGGGGACGATCACCGGGCGCGTCAGCGTCGGCACCAGCCTGCTGACCTCGACATTGAACACCTCGCGGGTGTACGCGGGCGACTCCTCGGGAACGATGTGGGCCATCAGCCCGACGAGTTTCACGGGGACGAACTTCCTCTGGAGCTACGCCTCCGGCGGCGGCATCACCAACAACAGCTATGACGCGGCGACCGACACCGTGCAGTTCGGGACCTCGGGCGGCAAGGTGGTCGTGATGGCCGCGGCCAACGGCGCGCTGCTGAGCGGCTACCCGTACACGCTGGACACGACCGATCCCATCACGGCTGCGCCGCTCTACTACAACGGCGTGCTGGCGGTCGGAACCAGCAAGGGCAAGCTCTACTTCCTGGACCGCAACACCGGAAGCGGCGTGTCGATCCTTCGGACCTACAGCTTCGGGGCCGGCCAGTCGATCTCGACGGTCGCCTTCGACCCCACGTCCTACCGCTACATGGTGTCGACCTCGTCGGCCGCGGCGGACGGCCGCCTCTACTACTTCGATCTGGTCAGCGATCCGACCCCTTCGTCGACTTGAGGGCGTCCAGCCGGACGGCGGGCGCGGGCTCACGGCGGCTCGCGTCGCCGCCATCCCTTTCGCGCGCCGCGTCGCGGTCCGCACGCCGCAGCCCTGACTGCCGCGCCGTGCGGCAATCGCAAGGGGGCTCACGGCGGAAGCTCAAGGTGAACCCCGACCCGTCGAAAACCTCAAGTAGGGGGGAGGGCTTTCGTGCGCAGGACGTCTGCGCCGAATGGCCTTATCGACATTGCTGCATCCTGATGCGCTCGTTCGACGCGTATTCCGGGGACGTTCACGTCCAAGCCGACGATGGCTGGCCGCTTGCGGAGCGATCGTGGCGCTGACGGCCACCCGGACGGCCTCCGCGTCCACCTGCACCTGGCTGGGCTCTTCGACCGCGTTCAGCAACAGCTCGAACTGGAGCTGCGGCCGGGTCCCGGGGAGCAATTCCTCGCGCACGGACGCCATCGTGTTCGACGGCTCGGTCGCCAACGTCAGTTGCAAGATGTCGGCCGACGCCACCAGCCGCATCAGCACGGTGACGTTTCAAGGAAGCTACAACAAGACGTTCTCGGCCAACGGCTTCGACCTGACGACCAGCGGATCATGGTCGGTGGCGACCGGGGCGTTCAGCGCCGGCGGCGGGACCGTCACGATCGGCGGTTCGCTGAGCGTGAGCGGAGGCAGCTTCACCGGCGGCTCGGGGAACACCGTGGTCACCGGAAACCTGTCCATCAGCGCGGGCAGCTTCACCGCCAGCAGCGCCAGCACGCAGATCGGCGGCAACTTCAGCAACGCGGCGACGTTCACCGCCAACGGCGGAACGGTGACCCTGCTCGGCACCAGCGCGGGCGGCACCATCACCTCGGGCGGCTATAGCTTCAGCGGGCTGACCGTCAACGGCAGCGGTGGCACCTACACGCTGCAGGATGCGCTGTCGACCAGCGGCACGCTGACGGTGGCTGCCGGGACGCTGGTCACCGGGTCGCAGGGCGTCACGGTGGGCGGGCTGACCATCACCGGCGGCACGTTCAACGCGCCCACCGCCACCCTCACGTTGAACGGCGCGTTCAGCCACAGCGGCGGCACCTTCAACGCCAACGGCGGCACGACGTTCTTCGCCGGCACCGGAATGCTCTCGCACGCGTTTGGCGGCGCGAAGTTCGCCAACGTGCAGGTCGGCCTGGGAACCAGCGGCATGATCGGCTGGTGGAAGCTGGACGAGGCCGGCGGGACCACCGCCACCGACAGCTCCGGGACCGGCAACGACGGGACCTACAACTCGAGCGGCGTCACCCACCTCGGCAGCGTGTCGCCCAGCATCTCCTTCTCCGACCCGGAGGCGGTCTCACTGGACGGCAGCACCGGCTACGTCTCGCTCGGGACCACCAGCTTCCCGGCCAACAACGCGGCCCAGAGCATCAGCCTCTGGTTCGAGGGGACGCCGGTGGCAGGCACCAACCAGAACATGATCGCCCTCATCAACGCCGGCGGCGGCAGCGCGAACCAGGTCGGGTTCCGCGACACCAACCTCGTGGTGTGGAGCTACGGCGGCACGGCGCTGGTCAGCACCACCGCGCCGTCCGACGGGCTGTGGCACCAGCTCATCTACACCTACGACGGCGTGACCGACAGCCTGTACCTGGACGGTACGCTCAAGTCCAGCTCGACCACCGCCGTCCACCAGACGGGCGCGCCGGCTGCCGCGTACCTGGGGACCTACGCTCCGAACAGCGAGATGTGGAAGGGCTCGCTGGACGACGTCCGGATCTACAGCCGCGCGCTGACCTCCGGCGAGATCTCGCTGCTGGCCGGCGGCTCGTCACCGTCGACGATCTCGGGCGCGCACACGTTCAGCGACGCGTTCGCCTGCACCGGCGACTTCATCATCCTGGCCGGGTCGGTCGGCGGGTCCAGCACGCTCTCGGTCGGCGGCGACTGGTACAACGCCGGGACCTTCAACGGGTCGGGCACGGTCACGCTGACCGGCACCTCCTCCGGCGGCAACGTGACGACCGGCGGCTCCTCGTTTGGCGGGCTCACCCTCAACGGCAGCGGCGGAACGTACACGCTGCTGGACAACCTGTCGGTGGCCGGCGACTTGACGATCACCGCCGGCACGCTGGCCGGCAGCAAGCCCGTCACCGTCGGCGGCAACTTCAGCAACGCCGGCGCGTTCAGCGAGACCGGGACCGTCACGCTCACCAGCAGCTCGGCCGGCGCCACCCTCAAGTCCGGGACGGCCCGCTTCGGCGCGCTCACCATCGCCGGGACCGGCACCTACACGCTGCAGGATCGGCTCTGGGTGCCGGGCGGCACGATCACGCTCACCAGCGGCACGCTGGCGGCCGGGACCAACACCGTCAGCGCCGGCGGGTTCTCTTTCGGAGCGGGCAGCGCGACGATGTCGTCGGCCACCCTGATCCTCGACGGCAGCAGCAACCAGTCGCTGCCGTTCTCGACGCTGGGCGGCCTGCGGATCGAGGACCCGTCGGAGGCCAACCTGGTCGGCTACTGGAAGTTGGACGAGGCGGGCGGGCGGACGCTGCGCGACGACTCGGGCAACGGCAACACCGGGACGCTCTCCACCTCGGGGGTCACGTTCAGCACCTCGTCGATCCCGTCGCTGGCGTTCGACGACTACGCGTCCGTGACCTTCGACGGCAGCACGGGGTACGCGTCGGTCGGCACCACCAACCTCCCGGCCACCGACGCCGCCATCACCATCAGCACCTGGGTCTACCTCAACAGCACCGCCGGCAACCAGAACATGGTGGCGCTGGTCGGCAGCGGCGGAAATTACCTGCAGTTCGGGCTGCGCAGCGGCGTCTACACCGTCTGGCCGTCCGGCGCCGTGACGATGGTCAGCGGGCCGGCGGCGGCCACCGGCGCCTGGCATCACGTCGCCTACACCTACGACGGAGCCTCGACGGACGTCATCTACGTCGACGGCACCGCCTACGCGGGAGCTTTCACGCACCAGAGCGGCCCCACCACCAGCGCGTATCTCGGCACCTTCAGCCCCAACAACGAGATGTTCAACGGCGCCCTCGACGACGTGCGCATCTACAACGTCGCCCTGAGCGCCAGCCAGATCAAGCAGCTCGCCGCCGGGCGGTACGCGGGCACCGGCGGCGTGGCCACCGTCTCGCTGGCCGCGGCCACCACCGTCAAGGGCCTGCTGTCGCTGGATTCGGGCAACCTGAACGCCAGCGGCCGGACCATGGCGGCCGGCGCCACCGGCCCGACGGCCGCGGTGGTGAACACCGGGACGTACACGGTCGGGACCGCCGCCCAGACCTTCTCGGGCGGCTTGACCGTGAACGGCGGCGGCACGCTGGCCCTCACCTCCAGCGGCGGCAGCGTCAACATCGCCTCGGGCATGACGCTCACGGTCGACGGCACGCTGAACGCCTCCAGCACGTCGGCCACCATCCAGTCGGTCGCCGGCACCTACACCTTCAAGGTCGGCTCGACCTCCACCGCCACGCCCACCCTGAACATCAGCGGCCTGGCCGTCAAGAACACCAGCGGCGGCATGCAGATCGGCACCAGCACCAGCACCAGCACCACCTTCACCCAGTTCGACAACCTGGCCTTCAGCGGCGGCAGCGGCGCGCAGTACCTGTCCATCAACGCCAGCTCGCTCTACCTGACGTCGAACGGCTGCAAGTTCGATTCGGGCCAGACCACCGGCGGCCCCACCAAGGCGGTGACCATCGCCGGCAACGGCACCTCGGACGGCGAGACCCGCGCCATCTTCGGCGGCACCATCTGCGCGACCAACTGGCAGGCCTCCGGCGGGACCAGCTGCGGCACCGCCGCCAAGTCCGACGACGACGCCAACAACGACGGGGTGGGCGACCACCTGTCGACCAACGGCGCGGTCGCTCAGTTCATTCGCGGCGCCGGCACGGACACCGCCGGGTCGGTGATCGGGTTCCCGACCGCCGCCTTCAACTGGAACACGTTCTCGTACTACTCGACCTACGTCGCCTTCCACAACGCGTCGGCCGGCACCAGCGACGTCATCTACGTCCGCGACGAGTCCGGCAACGCGCTCTACTCCTGGACGGTGCCGACCGCCGGCGAATCGATCACCGGCACCCCGCAGTGGAACACCACCGGCTCGACCCACTACGTCTACGTCGCCACCACACAGGGGCACGTCTACCGGCTGATCGACACCGCCACCGGCACGACGTCCGGGTCGCTGTCGCTGGACACCCCCACCCCCACCACCTGGACGACCAACCCGTTCGATTGCGGTTGCACCATCAGCACGCCGCTGGTGATGGACGCCACCAACCTCTACTGGGGCAGCACCACCAGCGGGAAGAACTTCTGGACCCTCGGCCAGGCGACCGAGTCGAACCCGACGCCGGTGACGCTGACGCCGGCGGTGACCAGCGCCGGCCTGACCGTCGCGACCATCAGCGGCACCGCTTACGCCTTCATGGGCGTGACGGGCGACTTCTTGAAGATCAGCACGCTGGGCAACGCGCTGACGGCCGCCAACACGCTGCCGGGGACCCACTCGATCAAGGGGCGCGTGGTGGTCGCCTACAACAAGACCGGAACCTGGCGGCTCTACGGCGGAGACGACGGCGGCACCATGTGGGCCATCGATCCGGGCAGCAACTTCAATAGCAGCACCGCGCTCTGGTCCGCCGCGGCCGGCAGCTCGATCTCGGGGTCGCCCTACTACGACCATGACACGGACACGCTGCAGTTCGGCACCGACGCCGGCGCCATCCTGTCGGTCAACGCCAGCACCGGCCTGGCGGTGGTCAGCGGCGCCTCGGGCTATCCCTACACCCCGTCGGCCGGCGACGCCATCACCGCCGCGCCGCTTTATTACGGCGGCATCCTGGCGGTCGGATCGACGGGCGGCAAGCTGTACTTCATCGACCGCAACAACGGGTCCGGCCGCACGCTGCTCCAGCAGTACGCGTTCGGGTCGAGCGAGGCGGTCTCGGGGATCGGTTACGACGCAAACGTCAACCGGTTCATGGTGACCACCGCCAACGCGTCCACCAAGGACGGCAAGCTCTACTACTTCGATCTCATCACCGACCCGACCAGCGGATCGAAATGACCATGCAGACCAAACGAGACGTTCGATTGTTCGCTGCGCTCCTCGCCACCGGCGCGCTGGCCTCCGCGGGCGCCGCCCGCGCCGACGACTGGGCCACGGTGGGCCTGGACGCCGGCCGGACGCGGCTCACCGCCGAGCGCGCGGGCGGCGGCTTCGCCGACGGCCGCTGGACGTACGCGCCCCAGGGCGGCGCGCGCGTGCTGGCCAGCCCGGTCGCGGCCGACGGCTTCGCGGTCACCGCCGATCTGGACGGCAACGTCACGGCCCTGCGCGCGGACAGCGGCGCGCTCGCCTGGCGGACCAAGGCCGGCGGCGTCGTGCAAGCCACGCCGGCCGTGGCGCGCGGCCGCGTCTACGTTCCCACGCTGGGGAACAAGCTGGTCGCGCTGGCGCTGGCCGACGGAACGCCGCTCTGGACGGCCGACCTCGGCGGCATGGCCGTCTCGTCGCCGGCGCTGGTGGGGACCGATCTCATCTTGTCGGCCGGTTTTCCCCAGCACCGCCTGGTGCGCATCGACGGCACCACCGGCGCCCTCATCTGGCAGAGCCCGCCGGTGATGGACCAGCTCAGCAACAGCTCGCCGGCCGTGGCCGGCGGCCTGGCCGTCGTGGGCAGCAACGGCGGCCACTACTTCGCGTTCGACGCCGCCACCGGCGCGCCGCGCTGGGACTTCCAGGCCGACGGCGTGGTGGCGCTGGCGTCGCCGCTCGTCGCCGACGGTCACGTCTACCTGGCCGGCGGAGACGACAGCCGCCACGTCTACGCGCTGGACGCCGCCACCGGCACCGTGCTGCCGGGCTGGCCCGTCGACTTGCCGGCGCCCGATCCCGATCTGGCCGGCACGCTCCTCGATCGCCACCGGGCGGTGTCGTCGCCGATCTCGGTGGGGGGCCAGCTCCTGCTGGTGACCCGCCTCGACGACTCCATCGACACCGACGGCGACGGGACCGCCGATCAGTTTCTGTCGCGCGAGATGATCGTTGCGCTGGATCCGGCCGCCGGGCAGGTCACCTGGTCGCGCCCGCTCGGCCGCGCGGTGACCACCGACCTCAACCTGGTCCCGAAGTTCTTCGTCTGCCCGACGCCCGCCGCCTTCGCACGCGACGGAGCGGGCCCGCTGGTGGCGGCCGCGTCCTCGCTGACCGCGACGGTCTCGATCCTGGACGCGGCCGGCAGCTACCTCGGCGACGTGGCGGTGGCCGGCCCGGCGCTGGCGTCGCCGGTGCTGGCCAACGGCCGCCTGATCACGGCGTCGTTCAGCGGCGTCGTCGAGGGGCGGCTCTCCAGCGTCAATCACCCGCCCACGGCGCCCGTCCTGGCCGGCAACCCCAACCCGCTGGACGCGGCGGACGTTACGCTGCACTGGCTGCCGGCCGTGGATCCCGACGCCGAGACGCCGGCCTACGAGCTGCGCATCGACACCGACGGCGAGGTCCTGCAGAGCTACAGCCGGCAGATCTTCCCCGAGCAGGGCGCCACCTCGGTGGCGGTGGCCGCGCCGCTCAGCGCCGGTGTGACCTACACGGTCGCGGCGCGCGCCCGCGACGGGCACGGCGCCTACTCGGCCTGGTCGGCGCCCGAGACCTTCACCGTGGTCACGCCGCCGGCGGTCAGCGTGAACGGCAGCCCGGTGGCGAACCTGCGCGCCGCGCTGGAGAGCGCGGCGGCCGGCGACCTGGTGTCGCTGGGCGCCGGCACCTATCCGCTGGCGTCGACGGTGCGCGTGGCGGGCGGCGTGCTGGTCAAGGGGGCCGGCGCCGGCCGCACCGTCATCGACGGCCGCGGCCTGGCCGTCGGCATCAGCTTCGCGGCCACCGACCCCAAGTCGCCGACCGGGATCGACAAGGCCACCGTCAGCGGCGCCGCCACCTGCGTCTCCGTCGAGGCGGGCGCGACCGGCGTCGAGCTGACGCACCTGGTGGCGCACGACTGCGGGACGGCGGGCGTCTCGGTCGCCGCCGGCGCCACCGCCGCCGTGGTGAACGCCACCCTGGCCTCGAACGGCATCGGCCTGGACGTGGCCGGCAGCGCCACCATCAAGAACAGCCTGGTGACGGGCAACCAGATCGGCCTGGCGGTCGAAGGCGCGGGCACCCTGGCCGGCAGCTACGACGACCTGTTCGCCAATCAGGCCGATCGCCAGGGCGTGACGCCCGGCGCCGGCGACCTCGGCGCCGCGGTGGCGTTCGCCAACCTCGCCGGGCACGACTACCGCTTGACCGGCCCGCAGCCGTCGACGGACCAGGGCGATCCCGACGACGCGGCCGGCGACGAGCCGACGCCGAACGGAAACCGCGTCAACCTGGGCGCGTTCGGCGGCACGGCCGACGCCGAGCTCAGCACGCCGGCCGGTCCCTCCGCGGAGCCTCCCGGCTCGCCGCTGCCCATCACCACCGGCACCGGCGCAAGCGCCGGCCGCCTCGGCGACGAGGTCGGCGGCTGTGGAATGACCGGCCGCGCCCCGCGCGGATCGGCGCTGCTGCTGGCGCTGGCCGGCCTGGTCCTGGCCCGCCGCCGCCGCTCCCGCTAGTGCACCGCCGTCGAAATCGCGTCAACGCCGAGGCCGACAAGCCGCGCTGGACGCGAGGCGCGACGACGAGGAATACCCGTAGGTATTGTGAGGAGAAGCAACGAAGCGTCCGGCGCGGATCGTCGGCCGAACGTGACGCTATTTCGACGGCGGCGAACTAGGCCCGGCCCGATGGCTGCGGGATCGGCGTGGCGCGTGCTACGCTGGAGGCG
>JAICYS010000436.1 GCA_025934105.1 Myxococcota bacterium
CCCGGCGGCGGCGCGGGCACGCCGGCGGCGGCCGCGGCGCGGGCCAGCAGGCCGCCGTCGCCGAACACCAGCACGTCGGCGTCCGGCCGCTCGGCCAGCGCGCGCGCGACGATCTCCGGTCCGATCCCCGCCGGGTCGCCCAGGGAGATCGCGATCGGCTTCATCCGATCACAGCTTCAGGCGGGCCAGGCGGTCCACCGCCTCGGCCAGCCGCGCCTTGTCCGCGCAGACGGTCATCCGCACGAACCCCTCGCCCGCGGCGCCGAAGCCGGTGGCGGGCGTGGCGACGATCCCGGCCTCGGTGAGCAGGCGCGAGGCGAAATCGATCGACGTCAGTCCGGCCGGATTGGCGACCAGCGTGTAAAAGCTGGCCTTCGGCACCAGCACGTCGAACCCCGCCTTCTTGAGGCCGCCGCACAGGACGTCGCGCCGCTCGCGGTAGATGGACCGCTGGCGCGCCACGCAGGCCTGATCGCCGGTCAGCGCCGCGATGGCGGCCCGCTGGACGGCGTCGAACGCGCCCGAGTCGACGTTGGTCTTCACCTGGCCGAGCCCGCCGACCAGCTTCGGGTGGCCGCAGGCCCACCCGATCCGCCACCCGGTCATGTTGTACGTCTTCGACAGCGAGTGGAACTCGATGCCCACCTCGCGCGCGCCGGGCGTCTCCAGGAACGACGGCGGCGGCGACTCGTAGTACATCTCGCTGTAGGCGAGGTCGCTGGCGACGATGACATCGTTCTTCTGGGCGAACGCCACCACCTTCTCGTAAAAGCCCGGCGCCGCCAGCGCGGCGGTCGGGTTGTTGGGGTAGTTGATCCAGAGGATCTTGGCGCGGCGGGCGACGTCGGCCGGGATGGCGTCCAGGTCCGGCAAGAAGCCGTTGTCGCGCCGCAGCGGCAGGAAGTAGGGCTCGCCCCCCGCGAACCGCGTCAGCGTCGCATAGACCGGGTAGCCGGGGTCCGGGCACAACACGACGTCGCCCGGGTTCACGAACGCGAACGGGAAGTGCGCGATCGCTTCCTTCGACCCGATGACGCAGATGACCTCTTTCTGCGGGTCGAAGGCCAGGCCGAACCGCGACTTCATGAAGCCGGCCGCCGCCTCGCGGAACGCCTGCATGCCCACGTACGACGGGTAACGGTGGGTGCCCGGGTCGCGCGCCGCCTCGGCCAGCGCGGCCACGATGTGTTCGGGCGTCGGCAGATCCGGATCGCCGATGCCGAGATCGATGAGGTCCTTGCCCTTCTTCCGCTCCTCGTTCTTGAGCGCGTCGATGCGCGCGAACAGGTACGGGGGCAGCTCACGGATCCGCTCGGCCAGCTCGATCTTCATCCCGGTTTTTTTACCACGATGAAGCGCGCTTTTTCCCCCCGAAACCGGGCCGCGCTTGACTCTGGGCTACGACCGCCTAGAGTGCCCGGCTGCCATGGCGGAAGAGACCAAGCAAGGCAGCAAGAGCGAAGCGAAGAAGTCGGCGGCCCCCAAGGCCGCGGCTGCGGCCGGCGCCGAGGGCGCGACCTGCAGCATCGACAAGTGCAAGCAGCCGGTCCGCGCGAAGGGCCTCTGCCGCAAGCACTTCATGGGCTGGCGCCGCGGTGAGCTGGGCGAGCACCATCGCTACAAGACCTGCAGCAAGGAAGGTTGCCGCAAGCCGCGCACCAAGGGCGGCCTCTGTGACGAGCACGCCGGCGTCGCCGCGCCCGCCGCCGAGGGCGGCGCTCCGGCGGCGTGAGCGCGCGGCAGAAGTAAGCGCGTTTGCAGAAGATCGTCATTCGCGGCGGCGCGCGCCTGGTGGGCGAGGTGCGCGTCTCCGGTTCGAAGAACGCCGCGCTTCCCATCCTGGCGTCGTCGCTGCTGGCCCAGGGCCGGTCGATCTACCGCAACGTCCCCGACCTCGGCGACGTGCGCACGATGGGCAAGCTGCTCCAGCGCCTGGGGGCCGAGATCCCCGAGGTGCGCAAGGGCGTGGCGCACGTCGACACCTCACGCATCGTCGAGCACGAAGCGCCCTACGACCTGGTCAAGACCATGCGCGCCTCCGTGCTGGTGCTGGGGCCGCTGGTGGCCCGCTACGGCCGCGCGCGCGTCTCGCTGCCCGGCGGCTGCGCCATCGGGGCCCGCCCGATCGACCAGCACCTGAAGGGGCTGGCGGCCATGGGCGCCCGCATCGACCTCGAGCACGGGTACGTGAACGCGCGGGCCCGGCGGCTGCGTGGCGCCACGATCGTGTTCGACATGGTGACGGTGACCGGCACCGAGAACCTGATGATGGCCGGCGCGCTGGCGAAGGGGATCACCACGCTGGAAAACGCCGCCCGCGAGCCCGAAGTCGAGGAGCTGGGCCGCGTCCTCAACAAGATGGGCGCCAAGATTCGCGGCGCCGGCACCTCGGTGGTCACGATCGAGGGCGTCGACGACCTGCAGCCCATCGAGCACGCGGTCATCCCCGACCGCATCGAGGCCGGCACGCTGCTGGTGGCGGCGGCCGTCACCCGCGGTGACGTGCTGGTGCGCGAATGCCTGCCCGAGCACCTGGAGGCCGTGATCGCCA
>JAICYS010000144.1 GCA_025934105.1 Myxococcota bacterium
CGCCGGCCTGCCCGCCGGTGGCGCCTCCCCCGCTGCCGCCCGGCGCGCCGCTGCTGCCGCCCGACGCGGCGCTGCTGCCACCGGTGGCCGTCGACGACGGCGGCGACGACGAGCCGCACCCCGCGCTCACGGCCAGCGGCCAGCCCACACACGCGATCCAGATGGAACGTGCCCACCGCCTCATGGGACCCTCCTCGGCTGGGACCAGGCGGGCAGTCTCGCCACGCCCGGGCGCGGAATCAACCCGCCAGGAGGCTGATGACCAGATCTGCGATGGCCAGTGACGCGGTCAGCCCCGGTGACTCGATCCCGAACAGGTTCACCAGGCCGGGCACGCCGTGCCGAGCCGGCCCGTCGATGCGAAAATCCGCGGCGGGCGCGCCGGCCGGCCCCAGCTTGGGACGGATCCCGGTGTAGCCCGGCTGCAGCGCCCCGTCGGGCAGGCCGGGCCAGTAGCGGCGAATGGCGGCGTAGAACGACGGCGCCCGGCTGTCGTCGAAGCTGTAGTCGACGCCGTCGATCCAGGTGACGTCCGGCCCGAACCGCGCCTGTCCGGCCAGATCCAGCGTGACGTGCACGCCCAGCCCGCCCGCCACCGCGATCGGGTAAACCAGCCGGCGGAAGGGCGAGCGCCCGGCCAGCACGTAATAATGGCCCTTGGCGAAGTGCGCCGGCGGGACGTGCGCGGCCGGGAAGCCGGCCAGCGTCCGGGCCACGTCCTGCGCGAACAGCCCGGCCGCGTTCACGACAGCGCGCGCGCGCACCGTCGCCGGGGCCCGGCCGCCGATCTCCAGCGTGAACCCGTCCCGCTCCACCGCCCCGCCGACCACCGGCGCCTCCAGCACCAGATCGCCGCCGGCGCGCCGGAGGTCGCGCAGGTAGGCGGCCATCAACCCGTGACTGTCGATGATACCCGTCGACGGCGACAGCAGCCCGCGCACGCAGGTGACGGCCGGCTCCAGCTCGCGCGCCTCGTCGGCGCCGACCCAGCGCAGGTCGCCGACCCCGTTCCGCTCGGCCGCCGCCTGGTACGATTCCAGCGTCGCCACCTCGGCCGGCGTGGTGGCGACCAGCAGCTTGCCGATCCGCTGGTGCGCGACCTCGGCCTCGGCGCAATATGCGTAGAGCGCCTGCTTGCCCGCCACGCACAGCCGCGCCTTCAACGAGCCCGCCGGGTAATAGATGCCGGCATGGATCACCTCGGAGTTGCGCGAGCTGGTGTGGGTGCCGGCGGCGTTGGCCGCCTCCAGCACCACCACCTCCCGGCCGGCCCGCGCCAGCGCCCGGCCCACGGCCAGGCCGACCACGCCGGCGCCGATCACCACGGCGTCCAGCTCGGTTGCGCTCATGGGGCGGGTTGTATCACGGGCCCGCCACGCTCACCGACGGGCCAGCGCCGCCGCTTGGGCGACGGGCGCGGCGGCCAGGATGTACTGCTGGCCGGCCCGTTCGATCGCCAGCGCGGGGCGCAAGTGGCGCGACAGCGCCCGCGCCAGGGCCGCACGCGTGGCCGCGGTTTGGCCGCCCGGAATCCCCAGCAGGTCGCCGGCCGCGACGCCCAGCGACGCCAATTCCCCCGGCTCGAAAACGAAGAACCGCTCCTGGCTCTGGGCGATGGTCTGCATCTGGTCCATCGACAGCTCCGGGTACAGCTCGCCCAGCAGGGCCAGCCGCCGGGTGACGCTGGAGGCGGCGGCCAGCGGAATTTCGAGGACCTCGAACCGCCGCTCGCGGCCAGCCAGCCGGGGCGCGAACGCCGCCAGCGCCTTTTCGACGGCTGAAGCGACCGCCTCCAGCGCCGCGCCCGGGTTCCCGTGCCGGTCGACCTCCGATTCGTTGGGCATGCCGGTCGTCACCGTCTCGACCGAGCCGATGACCTGCTTCGACCCCACGTGGCGGACCTCGATGCGCGCGTGAAAATCGATCACGATCCGCTTGCCGACGATGAACCCGGGAATGGGCGAGGCGCCGGCCACCAGCCGGCCGCCCATCGAGATGGTTGTCTTGAAGGCGAGAGCGCGGGCCGGCGCCTCCCCCAGCGCGTGCAGGGCCGCCGCGATGGCCGCGTCGTCCTCGCCGTCGACCAGCTCCTCGGCGATGACCGCGCGCCCGCCGGTCTGGGAGATCAGCAGGTCGCTGATGCGCCGCTGGATCCGGCGCAGCTCGATGTCGCCGCCCCAGCCGATGCTGATGGGCAGCCCCACCACCGTGTCGATGGCCGGCGCCACCGCGTGGGCGGCCGGACGGACTTCGACCGTCGACGAGCACGCCAGGCCGGCCGCCGCCAGCGCCAATGCCCCCCACCCGCAGGTCCGATCGCGACGGATCACGGCCGGATCATCGGCCCGCGGGCCGCGCCGCTGAACCTGGACCTGACGGCGGCAAGCGCAGGCCCGGCGCCCGCCACCGAGCCGGATCGTCGGCCGCGCGGGCGGTCCGACTCTCGCCACGGGCCGGTAAACTGCCGCTAAACTAGAAGACGACGGCCAGGGCGGCGTACGCCTCGGTCGAGTCGCCGACGGAGGTGGCGCCGTTGGCGCCGCCCGAAAGCTGCGGCGTGTAGAGCCCGATGGCGCGGCGGAAGGCCAGCCGCAGGCGCAGCTCGCTGGGGCGGCCGGCCGGCGTCAGCGGCAGCTCGACGCGCGCGCCCGTGTGGACCTGGAAGCGCGTCCCGGCGCCGGTGGCGCGGCCGTCCCGCTCGAATCCCAGCCCCACCTCGGCGGCCAAGGTGCGCAGGACGCGCATCGGGTACCCCGCGGCGCCGGGCCACAGCCGGGCGGCCGGGCGGAGGACGCCGAACGCGTCCAACGCCAGCCGGTCGACCGGCAAGTCGTCCGCGCCGTGAAATCGGCCCGACGCCGACGAGGAGAAGGCGCCCAGGTCGAAGCCAATCAGGCCGTCGCCGAAGCCGCCCACGCCGAAGAAGGCCGGGATGACGTGGGTCCCGCTGGCGAACCCGGTCGCATCGAAGGTGGCGCCCATGCCGACCGCCAGCGACAGCCGCGGCCGCGGCACCGGCTCCGCGGGAAGCTGCTGTTCCACCTCGGGCTGCGGCCCGGTCGGCAGCGGCGGGGACACGCCGATCTGCGCCTGCGCCCGCCGGCCGGCGGTCCACCCCAGCGCCAGCACCGCCAGCGCGACGCACCAGCGCCCCGGAGACCGAGCGGCGGCAAACGGCATGGCCCGCCTTTTAACACGTGCCGCGCGGGTGGTTCGAGCTATGCTGGCCGCCTCATCCTGGAACGATTGTGCAAGGAGGCCGCCGTGATGGAACCCGCCAGCCCTGAGGTCGCGCCCATACCCGAAAAGGGAGTGGCCGACATCCTGATGGAGGCGTTCCGGCTGTACCGGGCCAACGCCAAGCCCCTGCTGCTGACCTGCGCGCTGCTGTTCGTCCCGGCGGCCATCGTCAATTCGCTGGCGCGCGCCGCCATTTTGGGCCCGACCCTCGCGGCCGCGCAGTCGACCAACCTGGCGCCGCTGGCCAACATGGGCGTCTACCTGCTGGGCCTGGTCGGAACGCTGGTGACCGGATTTTTCCTGTACGGCATCATCGTGCCGCTGACCAACGGCGCGCTGACCATCTCGGTCGCCGATCGGATCCTGGGCGGCAACGCCGGGTGGCGCGAGGTCTGGATGCTGCTGTTCCGCCGGTTGGGGCTGCTGCTGTCGGCCGTGATCCCGGCGGCCATCGTAGTCGCCTTCGGCTGCGTCTTCTTCCTGATCCCGGGGCTCATCTGCGCGCTCTTCTTCGCGTTCGTCTCGCCCGTCGTGTTGATCGAGGGGGTGGGCGGGCGCGCCGCGCTCGAACGGAGCACGACGCTGGTCCGCTCGGACTGGCTGCGCGTGGCGCTGGTCCTGCTGACGTTCGCGGTGGTGCGGGGCCTGGCCGAGGTCCTGGGAACGGCGCTGGTGCCGCCCGGTTCGATCTTCTTCGGCTCGCTGCTGTCGGACCTGGTGACGATGGTGCTCTTGCCCATCCCGGTGCTGGGCGCCGTGCTGCTGTACTTCGACATCCGCCGCAAGCGCGACAACTTCACGCCCGACCTGCTGCGCAGCGACCTGGAAGCTCTCAAGAGCAGCTGAGGTCCGGGCCTCACCGCCTCAATTGAGGCACAGCTCCGAGTTCGATTCGCAGCGGAGCAGGCCCGGAGCGGTGAGGACGTAGCTGGCCGAGACGTCCATCCCGCGGAGCGTGACCCCGAACCCCGGCGACTGCGCCGTCAGCCGATGCTGGCAGGCGCCCGCCGGGGCGTTGCAGGCGGGCAGCGGCAGCTCGGCCAGCTGAAAGCCGCTGCCGACCTCCTGAAACGCCGTCTCCGGAATGGGCGCGCCATCCAGCTCGATCGCGACGCCGGCGGGGCGCACGAGCGCGATCGTCTGATCGAAGGACGGAATGGCGGCGAACGCGTAGTCCACCAGCAAGGCGCGGGTGCTGACGCTGATCCCCAGCGACAGGCTGGGCTCGCAATCCATGCCCTGCACCAGCAGGACCGGCTGGGTGGCGTGCACCGTGAATGGGACGGCGGAGATCCGGGTCACCGACTGGCCGGCGTCCAGCCAGACCGACTCGGGTGAGGGCAGTCCGAGGTCGACCTGCGTGCCGTCCTGGCTGGCCACCACGCGCCAGATCGAGGCCGTTCCGGCGCCGCCGTCCTGGCTGCCGGTCGGGCCGCCGTCGAAGAACGACGTGCACCCGATGCTGGCCTGCGGGGTGACCGGCGCCGCCAGGTAATCGGTGCTCCAGCTGGACAGCGGCAGCATCTGCTCGTGCGCCATGTCGGACGAATTGATGCCGGTCTGGTTCGACCCGTACGACGTCGAGATGTTGCCGGAAAACACCGCCACCGGCGCGCCCGACGTCACCGCGATCAGGCTACCGGTCAGGTCTTCGTCGGGTGCGTTGGTGTAAATCTGAAACACGTCCCCGTCGTTCAACGTGATCGGCAGCGCCTGGCCCGCCCCCAGCGCGCCGACCAGCTGGCCGACGTCGCCGGACACCGCGGTGATGGGCTGAAAGGTCAGCTTGGTGCCGGGCTGGGTGCCGACGACGATGACGCGCCCGGCACCGCCCCGATTGCCGACCCATTGCTGGACGTCGTCGGTGACCTCCTGCGCGTACGTCACCGCGCGGTGGCTGCTGCCCAGCGACTGCAGCGGCAAGATGGCCGTCCCGCTGCTGCTGGTGGCCGGCTGCGTTCCGTCGTCGCTTTCGATCTCGGCGACGGTGATGGGACGGTCGCTGGAGATGCGGACGGCGCTGAACGGCGTGATGCCTGGATTCGTCACCTCCAAGCCGGCGGCCTGCAGGCGTCCGGAGCTGCCGGCGGGGATCTGCACGCCGGTCACGCGCATCCAGCCCGTGGTCTTGGTGGTGCCCGGCGTGGCGCGCTCGAGCTGCACGTTGGCGGGATCGCTACCGGCGTTGCTCACCACGTAGCTGGTCATCGCGGCTTCGTCCGCGGCCACGTTGTCGGGCTGCACGGTGTAAAACAGGCATCCGCTCAGGCTGCGCGTTCGCGCCTCCGTCGAATAACAGGCCGAGGTCGTGCATCGGCCCAGGCTGCAAGCCTGGCCGTGCGCCGCGCAGTCCTCGACGACGGCGCCGATCACTTGCCCGTCGCACGAATGGACGGCGCCGTCATCGCCGCAGATCAACGGCACCGAACAGCCGTGCGCCACCGTCCCCCCGTCCGTCGGATGGGCGGCGCCCGGCGTCGCGGAGCAGCCCAGCGACGCCGCCATCACCGCCAGCGCGCAGGCAGGCCAGATGTGGGACCGGCGGCCACACGCCCGTTGCGCCACCCCGGGCGCTGGCCGTTGCGCACCGGCGCGCCGCCGTTGCGCAACGTTGTCCGCCCGCGAACCGTCGCCGTCGCTCACCGCGTGCACCTCGTCCGCCATCTTAAACGTGTCATTCGGGCGCGCCTTCTCGTCGAGAAATTTGAGGGGCGTTTGACGGACGAACCTTGCCAAGCGCGCCGCGCAAGGGCTACGATTTTCACGCGTTGGTCCGTGCCGCCGTCGTGCTCGCGCTCGCTTATGGGCTCACCAACGGGACATCGGCGATCGCCGGGCCCGCGGTGGGAGCCTCTGAACCGAGCAACCCGTTCGAGGATCACGGCCAAAATCCCGACCACGGCGACGGGAACGACGACGGCGCCGCGCCCGACAGCGGCGACGGCGAGAGCCAAGCGGGCGACGCGGAGGAATCGGCGGAATCGGCGCTGCACGGCCTGGCCTGCCTGGAAGGCGACGCCACCGGCGGCCGGCGCAAGGGCGTGCAGCGGCGCGATTTCCTCAAGCGTCATCGCTTCGAGATCTCGGGGCTGGGCGGCTTTTACGCGTCGGACGCGCTCTCGTCGACCTACAGCTACGGCGGCGCGCTGTCGTTCTTTCCGTCGGAGGACTTCGGCCTCGAGGTGCTGGTCACCCGCACGCCGATGCAGTTCCGCCTGGAGCAGCCGTTCACGGCCTTCGATCAGCAGACGCACTTTCCCAGCAGCGTGGCCTGGCAAGGCATGTTCTCGCTGCTCTGGTCGCCCATCCACGCCAAGCTGAAGTTCTCCGAGACCACGATCCTGCACGGCGATCTGTTCGCGGTGGCGGGCGCCGGACGCACCGTCGATCCCAGCGTGCAGGGGCTGACCTGGGAAGCCGGCGCGGGCGCGAAGATCTACTTCAATCGCTTCTTCGCGTTCCGGCTGGACCTGCGCGACTTCTTGCTGCCGCAAGAGGTGCTGGGGCGCGCGCGCATCACCAACAACGTCACCGTCCTGGTGGGTCTGAGCCTATGGCTTGGCTAGCACATCTGCCGGTCGCGGCCGCGCTGCTGGCGGCCGCCGCGCCACCGGCGTGGGCGCAGCAGGCCGAGGCGCCGCCGCCGCCCGCCGAGCCGGGCACGCCGGCCGTCCCCATGTCGTTGCCGGAGCCGGCCGTGCCCGACGCCGCGCCGCCCCCCGCGGCCGGCAAGGGCGACGCCTGCATCGACGAGAACGTCAAGGCGGATCTGTTCGCCAAGCGCAAGCAGCGCACCACGCGCGATCGCCTGTTCCAGCAGACCAACCGCCACGAGTTGACCGCGCAAGGCGGGTACTACGTGTCGGACCTGTTCGACGGCACGTACACCTTCGGCGCCGCGTACACGTATCACATGACCGAAGACCTGGGCGTCGAGGCCTCGGGCATGTACACGCGGCTGACCTCGTCGGGCGGCCCCGAGTTGGAGCGGACGTTCAGCGTGCTCATGGGCAAGCCGCGCCGCCAGCTCACCTTCGACGCCGATCTGGTCTGGGTGCCGGCCCACGCCAAGATGCGCCTGGGCGGCGCGCTGACGCACTTCGATCTGACGCTGGCGGCGGGCGCCGGCCTGGTCGATTCGGTGCTGTCGCAGAACCTGGCCGGCAACGGCGGCTTCGGACTGAAGTTCTTCGGGCGGCGTTTCGGCGCCATCCGCCTGGACGTGCGCGATCACGTCTACCGGCAGCAGCTTCTGGCCCGCGTCATGTGGGTCAACGATCTGACCGTCACGCTGGGCGCCAGCCTTTATCTCCCTCTCACGGAGTAGCGATCATGAACTTCGCCCTCGCCGCCCTGGTCTCGACGCTGTTGGCCGCGAACGCCGGCCCGGCGGCGGCGGACGCGCCCCCCGCCGGCGACGCGGCTGGCGAAGCCGTGCCGCCGCCGGCGCCGCCGGTGCTCGACCTGGCCAAGCTGCGGGCCGAGTACGACAAGCTGCGCGACGAGCTGTTCCGGGCCCGGGCGCGCGCGGCGCTGGTCGAGCAGGGAATCTACACCTCCAAGCTGGGCGCGACGCTGCGCTGGAAGGGCGCGCCCGACTTCCTGCTGCACCGGGCGGAGATCCGCCTGGACGGCAACGTCGTCTGGGATTCGGGCGAAAAGCCGCTGGTCGACGACCTCATCAAGGTCTCCGAGCGGCCGATCAAGCCGGGGCCCCACAGCGTGACGGTCCGCATCGAGGTGCGCCCGGGCAAGACGGGCGAGAAGGAACAAGCCGACCTCGGGTACGAGTCCGAGCAAACGTTCATGGTGAACGTCCCCGACGGCAAGACCACCACCGTGATGTTCACCGGCGACGACGACGCCGATCTGCCCGAGTACGAGCCGGAACTGGAGATGGAGCTGAAGAGCGAAAAATGATCGCGCTGCTGGTCACCCTGCTGGCGCAGCCGGCGGCCGCCGCGGCCGGACCGGCCGCCGACGTCGATCCGGTGGGCCACTACCTGGCCGACCTGGAGACGGCCGGCCTGCTGGGGGACGACGAGCAACCGGCCACGCTGGATCGCCTGCGCGCCGAGCTGGCCGGCGCCGAGGACGATCTGGTCACCGGCAATCCGGAGGTGGCCAGCGTTCGGCTCTACCGGATCGTCGAGTCGCCGCGTTACGCGCAGTTCTCGTACGCGCCCGACTACGCCACCGCCGAGCTGACGCTGGCGCGCGCGCTGGCGCGGGCCGGCGGCTCCACGTCGGCCGAGCGGTACCTGCTGCGCGTGCTGGCGCGCGGCCCGAAGGCGGCGCAGTTCGCCCCCGCTTATCGCGCGCTGGTGGACATCGCGCTCGAGACCAAGGAAGAAGCGGCCGTCCTGGCGGTGCTGGACCAGGCGCAGATCTCGCTGCCGCCCGACGCGGCCGCCGAGCACGCGTACCTGGCCGCCAAGGTCGCCTACGAATCGGGCGACGCGGCCCGCGCCGAGACCCTGTTCGCGCAGGTGGGCCGGCAATCGCGTTTCTACGCCGCCGCGCTGTACTTCCGGGGCCTCATCCAGGCGCGGCGCGGCCACTTCGCGTCGGCGCGCGAGAACCTGTGCCAGATCGTCGAGCAGGCCGACCAGGATCGGTTCACGTTCTTCATCGACGGCCGTTACTTCGCCATCAAGGACCTGGCCTATCTGGCGCTGGGGCGCATCGCCCACGAACAGGGCAAGTACGACGACGCCTATTACTTCTACTTCCGCGTGCCGACCGATTCGGAGCGGCTGCCGGACGCCCTGTTCGAGGCGTCGTGGTCGATGTTCCAGAAGGGCGAATACGAAGCGGCGCGCGCGTTCCTGGACGAGTTCGACCACGACTTTCACACCACGCCGCTGGCGCCCGACGTGATGCTGCTGCACGCGATGATCGATCTCAAGTCGTGCCAGTTCGATCGCGTCAAGCAGACCCTGACCGCCTTCGTCGCCACCTACGGACCGATCGAGGCGCGCGTCGCCCAGCTACTGAAGGACCCCAGCCAGCGGGGCGCGCTTTACCGGCGACTCCTCGGCAAGCAGTCGATCGCCAGCCCACACGACCCGATCGCCGAGCTGCTGAAGGTCGACCCGCGGTTTTACAAGTTCACCGGCGACATCCTGGCGCTGGATCGCGAGGCCGGCTCGATCCCCAACCAGGTCGCCGTCTGGGACGAACTGACCGCGCGCCAGAAGGGGCAGGCGGCCGACGCGAACGCGGGCGAGGCGGTTCGGCTGGTCCAGGACGTCGAAGCGCTGCGCCCGCTGGCGGCGGGCGACCCGGAGATGGAAGAACGGGTCGGACAGCTCGCGGACCAAGCGCACCGGGCGGCGCGGCTGAAGAACGTCGCGGCCGGACCGTACGCCCACGAGGCGGCCGCGACCCTGGCGCTGGGCGCCGAAGCGCGCCGGTTGCGCGCGCGGCTGGTGGCGGCCACCGGCCTCATCGCCAACCAGGCGTTGCTGGACCTGGACCATCGATTGCGCGACCTGCTGCGCCAGGCCCGGCTCACCCAGATCGACGCCATCATCGGCAAGAAAAAGAAGCTGGAGATCGAGATCGAGCACCTCCGCGACGGCCGCTACCCCGCCGACCTCTTCGCCACCCTCCAACTGGAAGGCCTCATCGGCGACGACGAAGAGTACTGGCCCTTCGAGGGAGAGTCCTGGTCGGATGAATACGAGAACTTCAAGTAACCGCGGGCCGATCGCGTCGGGGGAGCGCTCTGATCGTCGGTGACTCCTGGTCGGGATGAGCACGAGAACTTCACATAGCATCGCGCTGGCGGCGCTGGTTTGGCTGTCGCCGCTCGCGATGCGCGCGGCGGCTGCGAAGCCCACTCGGCCGGCCGAGGCGGCGACCGACGATCCCGAGAAGAAGCTGCCGCCGATCCTGCAAAAGGCGCTGGAGGAGAAAGAAGCGCAGGTCACCGACGCGCGCCGCGAGGCGATCAAGCTGCTCGAGGCGTACCTGAAAGAGAACCCGCGCGGGTCCGCCGGGTTCCGCGCCAAGGAGCAGGCCGAGGCGCTTTACAAGCTGGCCGAGCTCTACTGGGAAGAGTCGAAGGCCGTCTACCTCGACAAGATGGGCGCCTACCAGGCGGCGGTCACGGCCTGCCACGCCGATCGCTCGACCTGCCCGCGCGTGCCGCACCGTCCGCCGACCATCGATCTGACGCAGGCGCAGGCCACGTACCGGCAGCTGGTCAACGACTACCCGACGTTCCGCAAGATCGACACGGTCATCTACCTCTACGCGTTCTCGCTGCGCGATCAGGGCAAGCTGGGCGAGTCGGTCAAGTACTTCCAGATCATCCTCGACCGGTTCCCCAAGTCCCGCTACGTGGCCGACGCCTGGATGGCCATCGCCGAGTATCGGTTTTACGAGCAGCAGAGCTATCCGACGGCGCTGGAGGCGTACGAGAAGGTCCTGCAGCACCCGAAGTCTGCGCTCTACGACCTGGCGCTGTTCAAGACCGCCTGGTGCTACTGGAAGCTCGGCGACACGACCAAGAGCGCGCTGCGCTTCAAGGACGTCCTGGACCTGGCCAAGAAGAAGGCCGGGCGCACCGAAGCGGAACAGAAGCGGGCCGAGGAGCTGCAGGGAGAGGCGCTGGAGTACCTGGTCGAGCTCTTCACCGAGGACGACACCAAGACGGCCCGCGACGCGTTCGAGTTCCTGGCCCAGATCGGCGGCAAGCAGTACTCGCGCAAGGTGCTGAAGCAGCTCGCCGACACCGTGTTCGATCAGACGCGCTACGAACGGGCCATCGAGGCCTACCGGTTGTTGATCGAGCTGGACCCGAACGCGGGCGACGCGCCCGACTACGCCGGCAAGATCGTCGAGGGCTACCAGCTGATGGGCGACGCCAAGTCGGCGGTGGCCGAGATGCGCACGCTGGCGGGCGACTACGGCCCGCACAGCGCCTGGGCCGCCGCCAACAAGGACCGCCCCAACACGGTGGCGCACGCCCGCACGATGGCCGAGGCGCTGATCCGCACCCTGGCCAAGACCCTCCACGGCGAGGCCCAGCAGAACGAGAAGGCGACCAAGGTGGTCGACCGCGATCGCTACGCGCGCGCCGCCGAGGCCTACCAGTTCTACCTGGCGAACTTCCCCGACGCGCCCGACGCCGCCGAGCTGCGCTACCTGCGGGCCGACATCCTCTACTTCAAGCTGGGCAAGTACGAGGACGCCGGGCGCGAATACCTGGCCGTCGGGAAAACCCAGCCGGTCGGCAAGTATCACAAGGACGCGCTCCTGCAGGCGATGAGCGCGTTCGAGAAGGTGCGCAAGCCGGCCGTCGCCGGCAAGCGCGAGATCACCGACAGCGACCGACTGTTCGGCGAAGCGGCGGATCTGTACGCCACGCTGTTCCCCAACGACAAAGAGATCGTGACCGTCATCTACAAGAACGGTCAGTTCTTCTTCGACTACGGCGACTACGACGAGGCGGTGAAGCGCTTCGGGTTGATCATCGAGCGCTATCCCGACGACCCCAACGCCGGCGCGGCCGGCGACAAGATCCTCGAGGCGCTCAACAAGGCCAAGAACTACGAGAACATCGAGAGCTGGGCCCGCCGCCTCAAGAAGACCAAGGCCTTCGGGTCCAAGGTCGAACAGGATCGGCTGGACAAGCTGATCGTCGGCGCGGTGATGAAGTCCGGCGAAAAGTACGCGCAGAGCGGGGACTACGAGAAGGCGGCGGCCTTCTTCCTGCGCGTGCCCCGCGAATATCCCGCCAACGGCTATGCGCCGAAGGCGCTGAACAACGCGGCGGCGGTGTTCGAGAAGGCCAAGAAAGAAGACCAGGCGGTGGCGGCCTACAAGGAGCTGGCCGACAAATACCCGTCGGCCAGCGAGGCGCCCGAGGCGCTGTTCACCGCCGCCCGCATCGAGGAGAACGTCGCCTACTACGACAAGGCCGCCGGCCTTTACGAGCAGCTCGCGCAGAAGTACCCGCAGGATCCGCACGCGGCGGACGCCCTGCGCAGCGCCGGCGTGCTACGCCAGAGCCTGGGCCAGCACGATCGCGCCATCAAGCACTACGGCGAGTACGCGCGCCGCTACAAAGATCGCCCCGACGCCAAGGACGTGGCCTTCCAGGCGGCCGTGGTCCGGGAGGACCAGAAAGACTGGCGCGGCGCCGCGGCCAGCTTCGCGGCCTTCAGCAAGACCTACCCGGGCGACGCCAAGACCGTCGAAGCGCTGGCGCGCGAGGCGGACGCGCACCTCAAGGCCGGCAACGACGTGGCAGCCCGGGAGGCCGCCGGCAAAGCGCTGGCGCTGGCCAAGCACGGCCGCGGCGGCGACGAATCCACCTACTACGCGGCCCAGGCCCGCTACATCCAGGGCGAGCTGGCGTTCATCGAGTACGAGCGGATCAAGATCGCGGGCAAACCCAAGCAGCTCGCGAGGGTGCTGGAGGAAAAAGCCAAGCGCCTGGAAGAAGCCAAGGCGATCTACCTGGACGTCGTGGGCTACCACTCGCCCGAATGGGCCACGGCGGCGTTGCTGCGCATCGGCCAGGGCTACGAGGCCTATGCCAAGGCGATGCGCAACGCCCCGGTCCCGCGCGACCTCAAAGAAGACGAAAAGCAGATGTACCGCGACGAGCTGGAGAAGGTCATCGTCGTCATCGAAGACAAGGCCATCGACGCCTACAAGTCCGGCTACGCGCGCGCGCTGCAGCTCGGCGTTTACAACAAACACACGCAGGCCATCCGGCAGGCGCTGTCGCGCCTGGCCGAGAACGAGTACCCCAAGGAGGCCGAGCTGCGGCTGTCCACGCGCCCCGGCGAGCCGCGGGTGACGCTGGATCGCATCGAGGAGATCCGCCGTGATCAGTAGGAGGCGGCTCGCGCTGGGGCTCTTGCTGGCGCTGGGCGGCTGCGCGCACAAGGCGCCCGCGCCCGGCGCGGCGGCGGTCAACCCGATCGCGCCGGTGGCGTTGCCCAAGACCAGCCCCGAGGCGCAGGCCGCGTTCGACGAGGGCGTGCGCGCCATGAAGTTGGGCCGCCGCCACTACAAAGACGCCATCGAGCCGTTCACGCGCGCGACGCGCCTCGATCCGCGCCTTTACGAGGCCTGGCACGACCTGGGGATCGTTCACACGGCGCTGGGTCGGCTCGACGCCGCCATCGACGATTTCAAGCGCGCGCTGGACATTCAGCCCGGCGCGCGCACGACGGTGCTGGCCTACGGCGAGAGCCTGCGGCGCAACCACGAGCAGAAGAAGGCGGCCGACCTCTACGCCCGCTGGCTGACCTCCGACCCGGGAGACTTCGAGATGCGCGCGCGCTACAGCCAGGCGTTGCGCGAAGCCGGCAATGATTCGTTGGACGCGGCGTTGGAAGAGGCGCGTCTCTTGCTTGTTTCCGCGGGTGGGAACGTGTCGCACACCGTGATTGCCTATAACGCTCTCGCGCTCACCTACTATAAAATGGGGAAGTTCGAACTTGCCGAGACCGCGCTGCACAAGGCGGCGGATCTCGACCCCAAGAGCGCGTTCGTCTGGAACAACCTGGGGCTGGCGGCATTCGAGCGCGGTCACGACCAGGAGGCTTTCTTGGATTTTCAAAAAGCGTCCGAGCTCGATCCCAAGTACGTCGAGGCGCGCCTGAACAAAGCGGTCGTCTACCTCGACTGCGGCGACTACAAGCGGGCGCGCCAGGACCTGGAAAAGGCCGTCGAGATCGACCCCAACGATCCCGAATCGCAGGTCGCGCTGGGCGTGGCGGCGCGCGGCGACGGCAAGCTGGACCAGGCGCGTAAGGCGTACGAGCGGGCGCTGGACATCGCGCCCGATTACCCGCCGGCGCTCTACGACCTCGGGATCCTCTACATGGACTTCGACAAGGCGCCGGCCAAGGCCAAGGAGATGTTCACGCGGTACCTGCAAGCGGCCGGCAAGAACGACGCGCGCCGCGCCGACGCCGACGAGCGCATGAAGGAGCTGAAATGACCTCGCCGCGCCTCGCCTGGCTGGCGCTGGGCGGGCTCCTGCTCGGCGGCTCGGCGGCGGCCAGGCCGACCCGCCACAAGACGGCGCGGCGGGCGGCGCCCGCGGCCCAGCGCGCGGCGCCCGCCCCCGCGGCGCCCGTCGAGAGCGCCTCCGCCGGCGAGACCGCCACCGCCTCCAGCGCCGGCGCCGAGGCGGCACCGTCGCCGGCGGGCCCGGCGCCGGGGACC
>JAICYS010000412.1 GCA_025934105.1 Myxococcota bacterium
ATTCAGCTGATGATGCGGCTGTCCCTGCGGTGTGTGACGTAGGAGATCAGCCACTGGGCGCTGACCAGCGCGCGGTTTCGAAAGCCCATCAGGAAGACGATGTCGGCTCCCGCCCAGACCAGCCAGGCCGGCACGCCCCTCAGGTGCATCCCACCGATCTCTGCCACCGCCCGGTTGCGGCCGATCGTCGCCAGCGAGCCGTAGTCCCGGTAGCGGAACGGCTTGGCCGCAGCCGGGCCGTCGAGCTCCTCTACGATACGCTCGGCGACATAACGCCCCTGCTGTTTGGCCACCGCAGCAAGGCCGGGCAGCTTCTTGCCGTCGCCACCGACGGCGAGCGCAGCATCGCCGATGACATAGATCTCGGGGTGATCCGGAAGCTTCAGGTCGGGACCGACCTGGACCTGGCCGCCGTGCCCGGGCTTCAGCCCCAGCCATTTGGCGACCGGCGTTGCTTCGACCCCCGCCGCCCAGATAATTGTCGAGGCGACCAGTTCCTCGTCACCCAATTTGAGACGACCAGGCTCAATCTCCGCCACCTTGACCCCGGTGCGCAGTTCGACGCCCATCCGCCGCAGCTGCTGCTCGCTGTAGTGCGACAAACCGGGCGCGAAATGGGCCAGCAGCTCGGATTCGGCTTCAACGACGACCACCCGGACTCGGCCCTTGAGGCCGGGGTAGTCGCGCGGAAGCATGTCATGGGCGAGCTCGGCGATCGCGCCCGCCATCTCGACGCCGGTCGGGCCGCCGCCCACCAGGACGAAGGTCAGCAAGCGATCGCGCTCGGCAGGGTCGCTGGCCAGGGCCGCCTGCTCGAAGGCGCCGAGGATTTGCCGGCGAAGGCCGAGCGCGTCCTCCAGCGTCTTCAGGCCGGGCGCGAGCTTGCGCCAGGCGCTGTGGCCGAAGTAGGTCGGCTCCGAGCCGGTCGCGAGGACCAGCACGTCATACGCGATGCGTTCCTCGCCACAGACCACCTCACGGGCGTTCGTGTCCACCCCGGTCACGCGTTGCATGCGCACGGTGGCCCTGCCGCCGCGCACGAGCGTGTCGCGGATCGGGCAGGCGATGTCATCCGGCGAAAGCGCGGCCGTGGCGACTTGGTAGAGCAGGGGCTGGAACAGGTGATGGTTGTTCTGGTCGATCACGGTGAGGTCGACCCTCGGGACATGCACGAGCCGCCGTGCGGCCGCCAAGCCGCCGAAGCCTGCGCCCACGACCACGACCCGCCGCGGCTTGCCGCCGCCCTTCTGGCGGGTCCGTTTGGCCGCGGGGGCGAACCTTGCCGCCAGAATGACCACGGCCGTCGCGCCGGCCAGGGCCAGCGGCACGCGATACCTTTGGAGCTTCGAGAGCCTCATGGGGTCTCCTCAGGCGGACCGCGATCGGCGACGCCGGGCCACCTGCGTTACAGTTTCGCCAGACGTCCGCCGTCCACGTTGAGCGTCGTTCCCGTAATGAACTTGGCGTCGTCCGACCCGAGAAAGGCGACCGCGTCGGCGATATCCTGGGGCCGGCCCACGTCGGTCTTGTCGATTTTCTCGATGCCCGATTTCACATTCGGATTGTCCCACAGCATCGGCGTGTCGATCGCGCCGGGCAGGATGGCGTTGCTGCGGATACCCTTGGGCTTGCCTTCGATGGAGGCGGTGCGTGTGAGGGAGAGCACAGCCGCCTTGGCCGCGGCATAGGGCGCCGCCAGGGCCTCGGTCTGCAAGGCGTGGATGCTGGCGATGTTCACGACCACGCCGCCCGGCTTCATCGTCCGGAACGCGTGTTTGGTGAAGTAGAAGGCGCCCAGCAGATCCACGTTGAGGACCTTCATCCAGTCTTCTCCGGTGAGGTCCTCGATCGCCTTGAAGCTCATGATGCCGGCGTTGTTCACAACCAGGTCCACGCTGGCGAACCGGTCCATCGCTCCGTTGATGGTGGCGGCGACATCGGCCTCGCTGGAGACGTCGCATGTGGACATCCAGACGTCCGGTGAGCCATCCGCCTTCACTTGCTCCATGATTGCCGGCGCATTCTCTTGAGAGCGGTCAGCCATGACGATGCGCGCGCCCTCTGAGGCGAGGCGCTTGACGATGGCCGAGCCGATCCCGCCGCTGGAGCCGGTCACGATCGCGGTCTTGTTCTGGAAACGCATGGATTCATGACTCCGGCTGGGGCTGGCGAGGTTTGGCCACGCCGCTCCTCGGCGAAGGCGCAACAGGCTGACGTTGGCCCGAGGCGGCGTCGCGCTCACTCGGCCGCTCGATCGGAACCCCCAGACACACGCTTTGCGTCGGCAGCACCTCGCGCCAATCTGCGATCAGCTGCTTGTAGGCTTGACCCACGGGCCGCGGGTTCCGGTCGAGGTCGTACAGGCCGAGGGGGTTGACGGTTCCATTGTTCTCCCGCAGCGCCGTGTCCCAGTCGACCTGGTCGGTCAGCGAGTACCAGGTGAAGCCCAGCATCGGGGTCCCATCGTTGCGGACGCGCAGGACGTTGGCCCATTCCTTCTTCAGCCACTTGACCGCCTCGTCACCCTGAGGGCCCTGCTTGAGGTTGGTCTCGGTGTGCATCACCGGTAGTCGATACCGCTGGTAATACTGACGCGTGATTTCGTTGTAGCCGAAAATCTCGCCCGACGCTGATGTCGAGCCGTCGGCGGCAACGTGATGCTCGTTGGTCACGTAGTAATCGTTACCCATGATGCAATGTTGCTTCATTCTGTGGTTTAGAAAGAAGTCATATTCTCCCTCGGTCATCCCGTTATCCAATAAATACCTGTACATCTCGGAATCGACGCGACGCCCGTAATTCAAGTCCAATGACAAGAAGCGTTCCGAGTTCATCACCTCGGCGGGACCAATCGCTGCAGGATTCTCGGCGTGGAAATATTCTGAGGACTCGCTCTGGATAAAAATGGCGTCCGGACGAACTTCAAGG
>JAICYS010000204.1 GCA_025934105.1 Myxococcota bacterium
GATCTTGCGGGCGCTCAGGACCAGGGCGGGGCGCGCGCCGGTCGCCCGGGCCACCGCGCCGACCGTCGCGGCGGCGGCGTCGTGGGCGCGCCCGTCCTCGCCGCGCACGCGCGCGGCCACGATCAGGTCGGCGGTCTGAAGGTCCGGGCTCAGCGCGCCCGAGACGCCCAGGACCAGCAGCGACGCGAAGCCGCCCTGGCGAAGCAGCGCCTCGGCGCCGGCCCGCGCGTTCCTGGCTCCGTCGCCGGTGACGGCAATCGCCACCGGCTGCCCGCCCAGCCGCCCGCCGTCCAGCCGCGCCCGAAGCGGGGCCACCTCCTCGGGCATGGCCGCGACGATGGCGATGGTCACCCGAGGAAGTTCCAGGCGGCCATGCGCAGCATGTCCTTCGGGCTCTTGCGCAGCTCACGCACGGCGGAGGCCTCGAACCCGGAGTGCATCTTGCAGTTCTGGCACTTGTCGTCCTGGCGCGACTCCCAGTACTCCCAGTCCGTGCTGTTCCAGAACGTCTTCCAGTCGGGGATGTACTCTTCGCCGATGAGGTAGCAGGGCTTCTTCCAGCCCTTGGGCGTGAAGGTCACCGTGCTCCAAGGCGAGCAGCTGTACTCGCGCAGGCCGGCCGCGAACTCCAGGTACATCGGCGTGGACTGCATCGGATATTCCTTGGACAGCTCCAGCACGCGCTTGAACTTCCGGTGAATCTCCTGCTGGGTCAGGAAGATGTTCTCCTTGACGGACTCGTAGTGGTAGCCGGGCGACACCAGCAGGCCGTCGACGCCCAGCGACTTCACCAGCTTGCAGAGCTGCTCGATCTCCTCGAGCGAGGTCTCCTTGAACACGGTGGTGTTGGTCGTGACGTGATAGCCGCGCGCCTTGGCCTGGCGGATCATCTCGATGGCCTTGTCGAACACGCCCTTTCGATCGCACACCATGTCGTGCGTCTCGCGCATGCCGTCCAAATGGACGTTCACGGTCAGGCGCTTGTGTGGCGGGATGCGGTCGAACACCTTGGTGTCCAGCAGCAGCGCGTTCGTGCACAAGTAGATGTGCCGTCGCCGGTCGATGATGCCGGCGATCAGCTCCGGCAGCTCGGGGTAGAGAGTGGGCTCGCCCCCGCACAGCGACACCGTCGGCGCGCCGCACTCGTCGGCCGCCTTGAGGCAGGCCTCCAGCGGCAGGCGGTCGGCCAGCTTGCCGGTGTGGCGCTCGATCGAGCACCCCACACAGGCCAGGTTGCAGGTATAAAGCGGCTCCAACATCAGGACCAGCGGATAGCGGGTCTCGCCCGCCATGGCCTTCCGGATTTGGTAGGTGACTTGGTCCGTCGTTATATGAATCGGGAACCGCATGCTCTCTCCTTTGGACGAACAATGAACGAGGTCGCGGACTCTGTCACGCCGGAGTCACCGGTGCAGCCCACGGCAGCCGCTCGGAGCATCACCGTCCCGCCGCCCCCGCGCGCGCGCGTCGACGCGGCGATCGCCGCCGCGCGCGACTGGCTGGTGGCGCGCCAGCACCCCGAGGGGTACTGGCTGGCGGAGCTGGAAGGCGACACGACGCTGGAAAGCTACATCATTCTGCTGGAGACGTTCTTCGGACGTCGCGAGACCGAGAAAGTTCGCGCGTTGGCCCGCGTCATCGCCGGCGAGGCGCTGCCCGGCGGGGGCTGGCACCAGTACCTGGGCGGGCCGCCCGATCTGTCGGTCTCCTGTCTCAGCTATTTCGCGCTGAAGGTGGCCGGCGAGCCGGCCGACGCGCCCCACATGCAGGCCGCGCGCGCCGTCATCAAGTCGCTGGGCGGCGTGGGCCGCGCCAACACGTACACGCGCACGCACCTGGCCATGTTCGGCCAGATCCCGTGGGACGACGTGCCCGCCGTCCCGCCCGAGATGATGTTCGCCCCGCAGACGGCGCGCTTTTCCGTCGACGACATGTCGAGCTGGTCGCGGACGATCTTCGTGCCGCTGTCGATCATCTGGGCGAAAAAACCGGTGGTTGCCCTGCCGCCGGCCTGCGGCGTCCCCGAGCTCCTGGCCGACGCCGAAGCGCTGGCCGGGCCGGCACCGGCGCCGGCCTTGGCCCAGGCGTTCCGGCTGGCCAACTGGAAGACGCTGTTCGACGGCATCGACCGGGTCTTGAAGCTCGGCGAGCGGCTGCCCGGCGCGGGCGCGCTGCGCAACCTGGCGGTCGAGCGCGCCGGCCAGTGGATGATCGAACGGCTGGCCGAGTCCGACGGCCTCTCGGCCATCTTGCCGGCCATGGCCAACAGCGCGCTGGCGCTGAAGCTGCTGGGCTACGACGAGAGTCATCCGCTGCTGGCCGACGCGCTTCGCCATCTGAATGACCTGTGCATCGCCGACGCGGACGGCATCCGGGTGCAGCCCTGCATCTCGCCGGTGTGGGACACGGTCCTGTCGGCGCACGCGCTGTTCCAGTGCGGCACCCCGGCCGCCGACCCCGGGCTCTCGCGCGCCGTGGCCTGGCTCATCGGCAAGCAGACGCGCCTCTCGGGCGACTGGGCCGTGCGCAATCCGGTGCCCCCGGGCGGCTGGTACTTCGAGATGCGCAACGAGTTCTACCCCGACGTCGACGACACCTGCATGGCGCTGATGGTGCTGGCGCAGGCGCGCGCGGCCGGCGCCGACGCCGCCCGCGAGGCGGCGGTCGCGCGCGGGCTGGCCTGGATGCTGGGCATGCAGAACCAGGACGGCGGGTGGGCCAGCTTCGATCGCGGCAACGACAAGGACTGGCTGACGCACGTCCCGTTCGCCGACCACAACGCCATGATCGATCCCAGCACCGCCGACATCACCGGCCGCGTGCTGGAGAGCCTCAGCATGCTGGGCGGCTTCGACGTGAACCACCCGGTGGTGGACCGAGCCATCGCCTTCCTGAAGCGGGATCAGACCACCGAAGGCGCCTGGTACGGCCGCTGGGGCGTCAACTACGTCTACGGCACCTGGCAGGTGTTGCGCGGCCTGGCCGCCATCGGCGAGAAGATGGACGCGGTCTACGTTCGCCGCGCCGTGCGCTGGCTGCTCGAACACCAGAACGCCGACGGCGGCTGGGGCGAGAGCATCGCCAGCTACGACGACCTGTCGCAAAAGGGGCGCGGGCCGTCGACGTCCAGCCAGACGGCCTGGGCGCTCATGGGCCTGACGTCCGCCGGTGAGGCCGCCCACCCGGCCGTCCGCCGCGGCGTCGCCTGGCTGCTGGAGCACCAGCAGGCCGGCACCTGGGAGCAGATCCCGTGGACCGGGACCGGCTTCCCGAAGGTGTTCTATCTGAACTACCATTTCTACCGGCACTACTTCCCGCTGATGGCGCTGGGGCAGTACGCCGCCCGCACCCAACCGACCGCCCGCTGACCTCAGGCGCGCAGGGCCACCTTGGGCGTCTCGACGCCCAGGGTGGCGGCGATCTCGGCGGCGATCTTGGCGACGGTCAGGCGCGTCAGCTTGGCGCCCAGCCCTTCGTCCCGGAGGATCTGCAGGTTGGCGGCGGCCAGCTTGCAGATGAAGGCGTTGAAGGCGACCAGGCCCGGCTCGGCGCCGCCCTGGCGCAACAGATCGACGTAGGCGGCGGCGTCGGCCAGGTCCTGGCGTGCCAGCGCGAACACCTCGCGCAGCGGCGCCTGCCGCGGCAGGAACGTGCGGCCCTCGGCCGCGTCCGGACGGGCGTCCTTGAGGATGTTGACCAGCTGCAGCCCTTCGCCGAAGGCCGCGGCGCGCTTGCGCAGCTCGGGCGCCACCGCCTGCATGCCGGGGCGGCCCAGCATGAACAGCTCGGTCAGCATCTCGCCGACGATGCCGGCCACGGCGTAGCAGTAGGCGCGCAAATCGCCGATGGTGTCCAGCTGCAGCCGCCCCTCGGGCTTGGTGCGGGCGACGAAGCTGGCCATGCCTTCGGCGCTGCGGGCCACGTGCGCGCGGAGGATCTGGCGCGCCTCGGGGCGCAGCGACTCGAGCCGCTCCAGCACGTACGGCGTGCGCGCCAGCAGCTCCTGGTAGCCGTCGTGAATCAGCGGCGGAGCGGCCGCCCATTCCCGCGCCAGGGCCTGTGACGCGGCCGCCGGCCCGTCCAGGAGCGGGATGAAGTCGCGCAGCGCCTTGTCGCGCTTGTCAGGTGACCAGAGGACGGCGTCCTCGAAGGTGTCGATGATGCGGAACAGAAGGTACGCGATGCCGACTTCCTCACGCGTCGGCTGCGGCAGGCACGGGATCGTCAGCGCGAACGTCCGGCTGGTCTTCTGAAGCAGGGATTCGATATCGCTCAAGCCCATTCCTCTCGCGAACCATCACACATAAGACCACCCGGAAATAATTGCAATGCGGACCATCACCCGACGGGCCGTCGGGCACTACCGGCTCGCGGCATGGGCGGGCGGGCTGTCCAGCCAGGCGCCGAACGCCTCGACCAGGATCTCGGGCGAGAGGCGGTCGAAGTTCGACACCACCCAGTCCATCGCCTCCGCCTGGCGTCCCGCCCCCAGCAACGCCTTGTAGGCCAGGAGGCCCACGGCCGGGTCCTTCATCATCGGCTGCAGCTCGCTGAAATCCGCGCTGCCGTACACGATCTGCTTGGCCGCCGGCGAGGCGTAGGGATCTTTCTTCACCGCCGCCGCCATCGCGACATAGAGGGCCCGCGCGTCCTTGCGCCGGGCCATCGCCGCCAGGAGCGGCATCTTCAGCTCGCGATCGGGGCGCTTGGCGATCTTGGTCAGCAGGTCCAGCGACGCGGGCGAGGACTCCTTGGCCAGCTCGGGGACCATCGCCGCCAGCGGCTCGGGATCGCGCGCCTTCAGCAAGGGCGCCACGTAGTCGTTGGCCAGGTCCCCGCAGGCGCGGAGCAGCCCGGCGGCGGCGGCGGCCCGCACCTCGACGGACGGGTCCTTGACCAGCGGCTCCAGCCGGTAAAGCGTGGGGCGGCCACCGCCCGGCCGCGCGAACGCGATCGCGCCGGCGGCCCGCAGCTTGGCGTCCTTTTCACCCAGCGCGTTCAGGGCCGGACGGCGCGCGGCGGCCGGATTGAGCTGGGCCAGCGTCTCCAGCGCGTCGGCCCGGACGGCCGGCGCCAGGGCGTCGTTCTTGACGGCGGTCTCCAGGGCGCGGACGCACGGAGACTCGGGCGACATCTCGGTGTGCCCCGCCCGCAGGATTTGGGTGGCGGCCTGGATGGCGTCGGGGCGGCCGCTCTCGAGTCGGGCGCTGACGAGGGGGCAAAGGTCGACCTTCGCCGCGGCCAGGGCCGACGCCGCCAGCTCGACGGTGTCGGCGCGGTCCAGCGCGCGCTTCAGGCGTTCGACCTGGCGCGTGTCACCGGCGCGGGCCAGCGCGGCGGCGGCGCGGGCGTCGATGGCCGCGTCAGGAAACGGGCGCTGCAACCAGGCGCGCGCGAACGTCGACATCGCCGTGAGGTCGCCGGCGCGCGCGTAACGGGCGACCCGCAGCAGCGCCTCCTTGATGCGCCCCTGATAAAAGAGGCGGGGGAGCGCCTCGGCCAGCGGCGCCTCGACCCGACGGACCTCGCCCCCCGAGCAGAGGCGCGCGTCCCGCGAGAAGATCCAGCGAAAGTGAGCCACCCCGTCGTCGCCGTAGACGTCGACCGGCGGGACGGGGTAGCGGCGGGTGCCGCGGATCGCCTCGACCGCCGCCTGGTCGAAGGCCGCCACGCCGGAGCTCTCGCTGACGGTGATCTCGGCCGGGCTACCGTCCCAGCGGACGACGAACAGCACCTCGGCGTCGTTGGCCCGGTTCAGAGGATCGCTGGGCGGCCGCTTTTCGACCACGCCCTTGATGAATTGCACGGCCCATCGAAAGTGGATGGACCGGTGCATCTCGCGCAGGTAATCGCCCTCGGCGCCGGGTGTGGTGATGGGCGGCTCGCCGGCCGTCTGGGGCGCTGCCAACGCGCGGCCCGCCGGCGCCAGGACCGTCGAAACGACCGCTGCCAGGACCAGCCGCTGAAAGGGAGACATATTGACGGGACGATGCCGGCGCATGCAGCAGGGACTTCGAGAGGTTACTCCTACTTCTCAACATCGTCGCGATCGTTCCTGGCATTAAGGGCAGGGGCCGCGGTGGGTGTCGGTGCGATGGCGCTGGCCTGGGCGGCGGGCGCCCGCGCCGACAGCGGGGCGTTCGTCGATTACCGCGGGCAGCGGCCGGGCCTGTCCCACGAGATCACCGTGCGCGATTTGCCGCCACCCAACGCCACGCCGTCGGTCGACAATGGGCCGCGCCTGGTCCGCCGGCCCAAGAACGCCTGGCCGCAGGCGCCGGCCGGGTTCAAGGTCGATCTTTATGCCGAGGGGCTGCGGAACCCGCGGCTCATCCGTACGGCGCCCAACGGCGACGCGTTCGTGGCCGAGAGCGCCGCCGGGGAGGTCTGGGTATTTCGCGGCGTCACGGCCGAGGGGCGGGCGGCCCGCAGGCACCGGTTCGCCTCCGGCCTGCGCCAGCCGTTCGGGATCGCCTTTTACCCGGCCGGCGCGGACCCGCGGTGGGTGTACGTGGCCGACACCGACGCGGTGGTGCGGTTCCCGTACCGCGCGGGCGCGCTGGAGGCGCGGGGCCCGGCCGAGACGATGGTCCCCGATCTGCCCGGCGGCGGGCACTTGCGGGGCGGCGGGCACTGGACCCGCGATCTGGCCTTCTCGCGCGACGGCAAGACCTTGTTCGTGTCGGTGGGGTCGCGCTCGAACGCCGACGACACCGACGACAACCCGGCCGAATTCCACCGCGCCGACGTCCTGGCGTTCGACGTCGCGGCCGGCGGGAGCGTGGCGCCCGGGAGCGTGCGCGTGTTCGCGTCGGGCATCCGCAACGCCGTCGGCATCGCCGTTCATCCGAAGAGCGGCGAGCTGTGGGCGTCGGTCAACGAACGGGACGAGCTGGGCGACAACCTGGTGCCCGACTACATCACGCACCTGGAAGCCGGCGGGTTTTACGGCTGGCCCTTCTATTATTTGGGGCCCCACCCCGAGCCGCACCTGGGCGGCAAGCACCCCGAGCTGGCGTCGAAGGTGATCGTGCCCGACGTCCTGGTGCAGCCGCATGACGCCTCGCTGGAGATGGTGTTCTACGAGGGCGCGCAGTTCCCGGACGCGTATCGGGGCGACATCTTCGCCGCGCAGCACGGGTCCTGGAACCGCAAGGTTCGCTGCGGGTACGAGGTGGTGCGCGTCCCGATGCACGGCCAGGCGCGCGCCACCGGCGAATACGAGGACTTCCTGACCGGGTTCGTGACGCCGTCGGGCGACGTCTGGGGGCGGCCGGTGGGGGTGGCGGTGGCGGGCGACGGCGCCCTGCTGGTCACCGACGACGGGTCGCGATCGATCTGGCGCGTCAGCGCGGACCAACCGCGGTGAAGTATCCTGCGCGCCGTGCGTCCGCTCGCTGTGTGGCTCGCGTGCTGGCTGGTGTTTGCCGGCGTCGGGTGCGGCACCTCCGTCGTGATCCGCCCCGACGACCCCGTGTTCGCGCGCGCCGAGGCGCGGCTGACCAGGACCGTGGCGCGGCTGCAGGCCGCGGGCGCGCCGGCCGACCAGACGACGGTGATGGCGCAGGCCGAGGGCTTTTACCGCTACCGGTTCGCCCAGCCGCCGCGCGGGTTCGTCAGCTACGCGGCCGAATTCGCCGCCTCGGCCATCGAGATCCCGGCCCTGCAGGCCATGTCGGGCGCGCTGGACATCTACGAGCTGCGGCTGCGCGCGCCCGATGCGGCCGTGCAGCTCTGGGAGAGCTACCTGGCGCGCTACCCGCACGGCGCGTTCCGCTCGCTGGCACTTTATCGGCTGGGCTGGGCGTACCGCTCGACCGGCGCGGCGGGCCTTCCGCGCACCTCCGGCGACCAGGCGTTCGCGCAGCTTCAGCGTGAGGATCCGACTTCGTCGCTGGCGTCGCTGGCGGCCAGCGCGGGCAGCCTCCACTGGAAATCCAAGGACGCGGCCTCGGGGTGGTCGGTGGTGCCGGGACTCGGACAGATGTACCTGGGACGCTATGGCGCGGGCGTCGGGTACCTGTCCGTCGCGATGGCGGCCACCGCGATGATCGTGGCGCCGCTGGCGGTCGGGTACGAGCGCCGCAACGACCTCAGCTGGGGCCACGACTGGCCGCTGCTGGCGCTGGGCGTGGGCGGATTGCTCCTGCTCAGCCTCGACTACACCGCGGCCTACCAGGACGCGGTGGCGCGGGTGGTCCAATGGAACGAGAGGGTCGAGGACGCCTTCGAGGAGACGCACCCGGACGCGCCCTGACCGGGCGCCGTCAATCGATGACGATGGGCGGGATCTGGTAGTTGTCCCAGGACGGGGTGTGGTTGCTGTCGCCGGACGGCTGGTTCCACAGATAAAGCGCCGGCGACGTGGTCATCCCGCCGGCGGCGTCGACCACCACGCCGGTCACGTAGAGCTGCGCGATTCCGCTGCGGTTCGACGAGAAGGTGATCCAGTAGTACTTCTTGCCGTTGGCGACGCCGACGTCGGGCGCCCACTTGGGCCAGTCATTCGTCAGCCCGGGGCTGGTCAGGGCGGTCTGGCAGGCGGGCGCGTCGTTGGCCGCCAGGCGCAGCGCCGTGCCGCCGGCGGACGGGACCACGAACACCTCCGCCTCGGCGGCGCTGTAGGTGATGCCATTTCCGGCGATTCGCGTGAAGGCGACGAAGGCGTCGTCCGGCGAGAACGACGGGTAATACTCGGTGTAATCGGCGGTCGCCGCTCCGGGACGCGGGAGGGCCGGGCCGCCGGCGCCGGCGGCGTAGGGGATCTGCAGCAGATCGGTCGGGCCGGCCACCGCGCGGCCGTCGGCGGTCGCGTCGCACGACACGTACACGACCGTCCGGCCGTCGTGCGAGAAGGCCGGCTCGGTCGCGGCGCGCGCGTCGCCTTGCCGGGCCAGCACGCCCTGCGCGTCGCCGTCCAGCTGGATCCAGTGCAGATCGCCGGTGTCGCTCAACAGAACGACACGGTCGCCCGGCGACCAGTGGCCGGGTGAGTAGGCGGGGATCCCCTCCAGCTTGCGAAGCGCCGCCAGCGCCGCGTCGGTGACGTAGGCCGGAACCTGACCGGCGGCCGCGTCGCCGATCTGGGCCATGCTGTCCAGATACAGGCCCTGGCCCAGCGCGAAGCCCACCGCCTGCCCGTCGGGCGTGGCGGCGTGGCAGCCGATGCAGGTCTCGTTGGGATTGCGGGCCGCGACCTGCGACGGCTGCAGCACGTCTTCGGTCGCTTCCTCGCCGATGCCGAATCCTTTGAGCGAGCCGACGTCGTTGACGGCCCAATAGACGATCTTGCCGGGCGCGTCGACGGGCGCGATCACGAAGCTGCTCTGCGCCGGTTGCGAAACGCCCTGCCGCACCGTTCCCGTCGAAGACAGGGTCAGGGCTTTCACGGTGACCTGGACGGCGGCGTCCTGGACGGACGTTCGAAGCCGATCCCAAAGCGCCTTATCCAGCGTGTACGCGCGGTCGCGCGTGTAGACGCGCAGGGCGTCCTCGAATCCAGGGACGGTGAACGTGACCTCGAACACGTTCTCGTCCGCGGCCGGGGTGTAGGTCACCTGCGGGCGCAACCAGTTGCGCGGCATCAACGTGCCGGCGGCGGGCGCCGTGATGCAGGGCGCGCTGGCGGCGCGGGTCGAGGCCCCGCCGAACAGGTCGGGCGCGTTCGGCGGGATGGTCGGATCGACGAAGACCGGCGCGGGCGGAAAATCAGTCTGGGGCGGCACGGCGCTGCCCGCCGCTCCTCCCGGGGCGCCGGCGTCCGCGCGGCCACCGGCGGCGCCGCGCCCCGCGCCGCCGCCGCTGGC
>JAICYS010000053.1 GCA_025934105.1 Myxococcota bacterium
CCTCGCCCGCGCACGGCTCGCCGCGCCGGTCCCGAAGGCACGACAGCCGCCGGCCGGCGTCACCGGGCGAAGGCCTGGAGCGGCGACGGCGTCACCGCGCGGGCGGCGGTGCGGCCCACGCGCTGCAACTCTTCGAGGTGCTCCAGAGAATCCAGGTCTTGCACGGCACGCGGGTCGATGTCCGGCAGCCCCAGGCGGACCAGCCCCTCCGGTGAAAGGTCGGCGGTGTAGCGCAGGTAGGTGAACATCTTCGGCAAGGCCGAGCTGGTGCGGTCGGCGGACCAGCGCAGGTCTCCGAGCTCGAGGTCCAGCGGCCCGCCGTGCAAACACCGTCCGAAAACCCGGCAGAGCATGTCCTGCTGGGTGGAGGTGGCGTGCAGCAGCGCGGCCGGGATCGCGCGCGCGTTGTACAGCAGGTTCATGTCGTCCGCAGCCAGCGCGACGTCGGCGTGCGACACGGATCCGGTCCCGACGGACACCAGCAGCATCTTGTCCGGAGCCGCCGGCCAGCACACCCGGTACGGCTCGAGGGTGGCGTGCAGGAACAGCAGGAACGCCGGGTTGTTGTAGGCGGTGACGCCTCCGTCGACGAACAGGAATTCGCGGGGCCCCACCTGGACGCGCTCGGGCGGGAAATAGGTGGGGGCGGCGGTGCTGGCGCGCACCAGCTGCCAGAGGGGCAGCTTCAGGTTGCACTCTTCCAGGGCCGGGTCGTTGAACAGCGCGCGCGGGTTGTTGGACAGGGGCCAGGCCGAATCGGTGGTCGCGTTGCGCAGCACCAGCAGCAGCAGCATCTTGAGCGCCGGACTGCCCAGCGTGACGGCCTCCCCGGCCGCGCCGCCGACGGCGAACGCCTGCTTCAGCCCGTCGGCCAGGGCGGCGTCGTCGTACTTGTGGCGCCAGCGCCGCAGGCCGCCGGACCGCCGAAACATCGCGGGGCAGGCCTCGAGGAACAAGCGCCGGATCTCGTCCACCGGCATGCCCAGCGACACACAGGTCGCCAAAATCGCGCCGGTGCTGGTCCCGGCCACGTAATCGAAGTAGCCGGCCAGGGGGCCGACCGCCCGTTCGATGGCGGCCAGGATCTCGATGCTGATGAGGCCGCGCACGCCGCCGCCGTCCAGAGCCAGCAGCCGCTTGGGGCCGGGCGCCTCCAGCTTCACGGCGACGGCGGGCCTCTCGTCCAGCCCGGCGGCTATCCGATCCACTCCGCCTCCATCATCAGCCGGAGCCACTCGCGATGCTCGAATTCCAGGACCTGCTCGCCGAACGCGCAATCGCGGAGCAGGTCGGCTGGCGCCTGATTCCGCTCGCGCAGGCGGCGAATCAGGTGGACCAGCGTGCGCTGCTTGCTGAGATAGCGTGTGAAATTTCGCGCCGGCTCCAGGGCGCCGTGCATCAGGCGGAAGCCGTTGGCCAGCACCGGGATGGCGGCCGAGGCGATCAGCAGCAACGCTCCCAGGCGCTCGAAGGACATCCTCTCGCCGGTCAGGTGGACCGCGAAGTGCGCCAGCGATGCCACCACCGACAGGACGAACGCCGGCAGGGCGATGCGCCCAGTCAGCCGATGAAAGCGCCGGTGGCTGCGCGCGCGTTCCGCGAAATAGCGCGCCTGCCCCTCCAGTCGGTGGTCGGCGTAAAGCTGGATGACGGGCTCCGGCAACTGTGCCGGCCTGGCCGAGTCGGCCTGCTCCGACGCCTCGTCGCTTTCGGTCCACCGCTTGATGCGGCTGTACGTGAAGGCTCGAATCCGGTCCTGCTCGCGGCGCGCCGCCGCCAGCGCGTCGGCGGCGGCGCCGCCCCACAACGTTGGATCGATGAGCAGCCGCCAGAACAGCAGCTGGCAGCGTTCCGCCTGGTGGCGGCGCAGAAGCCACCGGTGGTGGCGCGCGGCGATCAGGCCCAGGATCACCGCCGTCGACGCGATGACGACCGCGCCGGTCTCGACCCAGCCGGGAAACCACACCACGGGCCGAAGCTGCACGATCCCCAGCAGCACCGCCAGCGTGCCGAAAAGCCCCACCACCGTGACGATCGCCTGGTGCTGTCGCTGGCCGGTGATCGCCAGCTGGTCGTAGCGGCGGTAGCTCGCGAACAGATCGGCCGCCAGCGCCCGAAACGCGACCCGCGCGTCGCGGGCCAGCGCGGCTTCGGGCAGGCGATCCACGAGCTCGGGGAACGGCGCCAACGCAGCCGCCGCCCATGGAGAGCCCCGGCGTCGCGGCGAATCGAGCGAGGGCGTCATCGTGCGTCCAGGCGGGATGCTACCATCCGGTTTGATGGCGACAGAACGCTATTGCCCGCACCCCCTCGACACGAGCGCGGTGGCGCTGCCCCCAGAGCTGCAACAACTGGCCGAACGCCTGGCGAGAAATGTGCACGACACCTGGGCCGCCCAGCGGATCGCCGATGGGTGGGTCCACGGGCCGCTCCGGGACGATGCCAGGAAAACCCATCCCGGGCTGGTGCCTTATGACGAACTCTCCGAGGCCGAGAAAGAGTACGACCGCCGGGTTTCGCTGGAGACCATGAAGATGATCGTCGCGCTCGGGTTCCGCATCGTGGCGCCGCCGGGAAATCTCAGCGGAACGTGATCCAGACCAGCCACCAGAACAGGGTCCAGAACGGGATCGCTCCCGGAATGGCCAGGGTGTTCCACTTGCGGGCCGCCTGCGACGCCTCGATCGCCGCAGGCACGTCGCGCTCGGCCAGCGCCGACGCGCATCGATTCGACTCGCGCAGGGCCAGCCTTCCGGCCGGCGGGCAGAGGACCACGCTCATGTACGAGCGCAGGAGCGGAATTTGGATGGGCTTGCGCGGGGCTGCCGGCAATGGTGGCGGCGCCACCCGGGGAACGGCTTCAACGACGGGCGGGACCGGAAGCTCCGGGGAGCTCGGCGCGCGTCGATCGTCCGGGCCAGGCACCGGCGGGCCGCCCACGTCGTCCAGCGCCGACTGAACGGCGTGAATCAGTCGCTGCATGTCGTAATCGAACCGGTCGTCTGCCAGCGGGATGGCGTGGCGGCTGCCGACCTCCGCCAATTCGGGGGGTAACTGGTCGGCGGTCGGCGGCTCGGCGCCCTCGACCAGCACGGGGATGACGCGAACGCCGTGGGTGAGAGCGGCGAGGATCTCCAGACGGACCCAGTCCTTCGGATCCTCCAGCCGCCGCCGGCCTGCGGCGTCGACGGCGTTCAACCAGTGCGGCCCGATGACCAGGATGAAGGCGCGACAGCTCCGGAGCGCCTGTTCGATCGCGTGTGGAAAGTCGACGCCGCCCTCCAGCGTGTCCGTATCGCGAAAAACGACGCCTTCTCCGAAGTGGCCGGCGAGCTGCTTCGAGATCAGGCGCGCCACCCAGCGCGAGTCGGCGTGGCGGTAGCTGACGAAGATCTGGCTCGTCTCGTTTCCCGTCGCTGGTCGGGTGGGTCTGGACGGGGCGGCGGCCCTGGCCGGTGGCCTGGCGGCGTTGTCTCGGTCCGTGCCGGTCGCCGGCCACACAGACGGCGCCGGCGCCGGCCGCAGCGGCGACGCCGTCGCGGCGAGCCGCACCGCCGCCACGTTGCCGGCGCCGTCGAGAACGACGTCCACCTGCTGATCGACCGCCGGCGCCACGGGCGACTGCCAGATGTCCTGAATGACGAACGGGCGCTGCTCTCCGTCAATGAAGAGCAATCCCGGTCCTTCGTTTGGAACCTTGATGACCGTCCCTCGCGCCGACTTCACGCCGTCCTCCAAGCGTTTGTTCGACGTAATTAACACAATCTCAGTCTGCTCCGCCATCGCCCCGCACAGGCCTGCGTGCGAGGGCGCCACGCTGCACCAGCGGCAACGCCTCGCGACAGCGTGCCGCGTTGCCATCCCCTGTTTGCAATGAGTCAGCGGCCGCCGCCGCGCTCATTTTGCTCAACCACCGGACGCCCAGTGTGATACTCACATCTTGTGGAGTCGGCACAAAGCGGCCCCGCCCATCTGCGCGGGACCGTCATCAAGGTGCCCGACGCCGTTCCGGGGATCCTCGCAGGCGTGGGACGGCTCCCTGAACGGCTCCGGGTGCCGCGATCTTCTCGACTGTTACCAGCACGGACTTCTCGAGGATGAGTCGGCTCTCCCCGGGCGTCGTCGATGTTTCAGCAGGCCTGCAGCGAGGGAAACAGCCAGGCCTGTGCCCACGCGAGACCACCAGAGGAGCGCTGATCGATGGAATCGAACGTATTGCGGATCTCACAAGGCACGATCATCAAAGTCCCCGACGTCAAGCCGGGCATCATCTTCGCGTCCGGGCAGCAATACACATTCCAGGTGGAACGCATCTGGCGATCGGCGACCGCCCCGGCGATCAACCAGGTGGTCGAGATCGAGTTCGACGGCGCCGGCGAAATCGCGGCGCTCACGTTGATGAGCGGCGGCGGGACGCCGTTCGTGCCGCCGCCGCCGGTTCATCCGGCCTCGCCGGACCGGGAAGCCAGTCGGGCCGCTGCGGCGGCACCCGCGCCCGCTCCCTCCGCGGCACCGGCCGCCGCCTCGAAATCGGCGTGGTCGAAGAAGAAGAAGACGATGGCGCTGGTCGGCAGCGGCCTGGTGCTCCTCGTCGCGGTGGTCGCGAGTGCCGTCTCGAGCTCGAACAGCGGCCCGCACGAGGTGTCCTCGTCCGAGCGAGAGAACGCCCTGGCCTCCAACCTGCCGCCCTCACCGCCGCCAGCGCCGTCACCACCGCCGTTCCAGCCCGACGCCGCGGCGGTGAGCAAAGCGCGGCGCTTTCTCGAGCAAAAGGATCTCGCGGACACCGTCGTCGGTGTCTTCCTCCACTTTGGCGCCAAGATGGACCGTCAGGTCTTCAAAGGAATCGGCCCCCTCAACGACGCCAACGGCAACCCGACCTCCGGATTTGCCGCCTTGTACCGTTATGAATGGGACAGCGACGGATGGACCGACGTCGCGTACATCGTCGATTCCAGCGGCAACGTGTCTCACCTGCAGGTGATGGGGAGCAACGGAAAATCCAGTAAACCGTTTGCTCTTGCGCGCCTCGGTGGTGCCTTGATGGGCGCCGCCTTGCAGGACTCGATCAAGAACGATCAGAGCATGACGGACCAGGAAAAGGCGACTTTGCAGAGCCTGCTCCAGAACGCCGAGATCGAAAAGATCCTCGACCTGATTCTCGTCGTGCGCCAGCGCACCGGCAACTGAACCCGCCGCGCGCCCCCGGGCCCGACCGGCAAGCCCGTCGACTCCGGCACCGGCCGCCGTGGTGGGACGGCCAGTCCGCCGCTGCGGCGAGAGGACGATCTCCAGCGGCCGCCGAGACTGGCCAGCCCGACCCGGGCCGGTTCGTGGTAAGGAGTCGCGCATGAGTCGTATTCATCGCACCGTGCCGCCCAAGGGTCACAAGATCGGGATCGCGTTCTCGGGCGGGCTCGACACGCGTTGCGCGGTGGCCTGGCTGGCCCGCAAGGGGCTGGAGGTCTATGCGTACACCGCCGACCTCGCCCAGCCCGACGAGGAGTCGCCGGCCGACATCCCGCCGGTGGCGCTGCAGCACGGAGCCAAGGCCGCGCGGCTGATCGACTGCCGCGACGCCCTGGTGCGCGAGGGGCTGATCGCCATCCAGTGCGGCGCGTTCCATCTGGGGGTGGCCGGCCGCAAGTACTACAACACGACGCCGCTCGGCCGCGCCGTGACCACGACGGCGATCGTGCGCGCCATGAAAGAGGACGGCGTCAACGTGTTTTCCGACGGCAGCACGCACAAGGGAAACGACATCCAGCGCTTCTACCGCTACGGTGTGCTGACCAACCCGTCGCTCACGATCTACAAACCCTGGCTGGACCCCGAGTTCGTGGGCGCGTTCGGCGGCCGGACCGAGATGAGCCAGTACCTGAACGGGATCGACCTGCCCTACCGGATGGGCGTCGAGAAGGCCTACAGCACCGACGCGAACTGCCTGGGCGCGACCCACGAGGCGAAGGATCTGGAGTTCCTGGACAAGGGGATCCGCATCGTCAACCCGATCATGGGTGTGGCGTTCTGGAAGCCCGAGGTGCGCATCGACCCGGAAGAGATCACGGTGGCCTTCGAGCAGGGGCTGCCGGTGAGCCTGAACGGCAAGCGGTACGCCTCGCCGTTCGAGCTGTTCACCGCCTGCAACGCGGCCGGCGGGCGCCACGGCCTGGGGATGAGCGATCAGATCGAGAACCGCGTCATCGACGCCAAGAGCCGCGGCATCTACGAGGCGCCGGGGCTGGCGCTGCTGCACATCTGCTACGAGCGGCTGCTGTCCGCGATTCACAACGAGAACGCCACCGACCAGTACGTCGTGATGGGGCGGCGGCTGGGGCGGCTGCTCTACGAAGGCAAGTGGTTCGATCCCGAGGCGATGATGCTGAAGGAGGCGCTGGCCCACTGGATCGCGCCGTCGATCACCGGGCAGGTCACGCTGGAGCTGCGCCGCGGCGACGACTACACGATCGTTTCGACGTCGGCGCCGCACATGTCCTACGACCCGCACAAGCTGTCGATGGAGAAGGTCGACAGCCTGTTTTCGCCCGAGGACCGCATGGGCGCGCTGGAGATGCAGAACCTCTCGGTCCTCGACAACCGCGAGTTCCTCATCACCCACCTCGACGCGACCCGCGCGCTGGCGGCTGGCGGCGCGCCCCGCGAATTGACGGAACTGCTGGGCGAAGGGGACGGGAAGACTTCGCGGTAGTAGGTAAATCGATCGGCGGCGCCCGCTTCTCCGCGTCAGGCGCCCCGACCGACAATCTGTATGATGGGCTTCCAGAGGAGATCGGGACAATGACCAATCGAACACTTCGCGCTATCGCGGCGGGCACCATGCTGACCGTCGGAACCAGTTCCCTGGGCTGTGGCTACATCCTTTACCCCCAGCGACGGGGAACCCAGGCCGGCGTCATCGACACCGGCACCATGGTCATGGACTTGCTGTGGCTGCTGGCCGGCGTCGTCCCCGGTGTGGTGGCGCTGATCGTCGATTTCTCGAGCGGCGCGATCTACGTCAGCGGCCGCCACGCCCAGTTGCACCTCGGCCCCGACGGGCACCTGGCGCTTCAGGTCCCGCACGCCTCGCGCCCGGGCCAAATCGAATTTCGGCTGCTGGCCGCCGGCGGCGACGTCGTGGCCCGCCGGACCGCGCTGGTGGGCCGCGGCGAGTCCCGCGGCCAGACCATCGATCTGGCCCCCGCGCCGGGCACCCACGGGCCGCTCACCCTCGAGATCGCGACCGATCGCGGCCAGCTCGCGCGCGCCAGCGTCGCCGCCCAGCTCTGACCGACCGTCCGCGCCCGGTGAGCCGGCTCGAGCTCCGCTCGGGCGCGGTGGCGACGCGGGATGAGCCCAGGCGTTAGCGCAACCGCCCTCCCCGCTATTCGGCCTGGGCCTCGAGGCGCGCGGCGCCGGCCTCGCGCGTGGCCCACAGGTCCAGGACCAGGCGGCCTCCGATCTCGGCGCCGCCGCCCGGGCGCCACTTGCGCTTGCGCGTCTTGCCCTTCGAGACCAGGTCGGCGAGCTCGGCTTCGCTGATTCGGCGGCCGGCGATCTCGAACCAGATCACGAACCCGCAGCCCTCGCGCCAGCGGGTGCAGCCCCAGCCCCGGTGCCCGGCCACCAGTGTTCCCTGCTTGCAACGCGGGCAGGTCAGCGCCGTTGGCGCCGCCGCCACGGCCGCCCCCGCCACCGGGCGCGGCGCGCCGCCCCCGCCCCGGATCGCGGTCACGACGTCGCGGACGTAGCGCGAGATGTCGGCCATGAACGCGGCGCGCGTCTCCTGGCCGCGGGCCACGCGCGACAGGCGAGCCTCCCAGGTTCCCGTCAGCTCGGGGGAGGCCAGGCTCTTCTCTGGAAGGGCCTCGATGAGGCCGATCCCCATTTCCGTCGGGACCAGGTTCTTCGCCTCGCGCACCACGAAGGTGCGCCGGATCAGCGTCTCGATGGTCGCGGCGCGGGTGGCCGGCGTGCCCAGGCCCGAATCGCGCATGGCGGCCCGCAGCTCTTCGTCCGAGATCTCGCGTCCGGCCGACTCCATGGCGCCCAGCAACGTCGCTTCGGTGTGGCGTGGGGGCGGGCGGGTCTGCTTGGTCAGGACGTCGAACTTCCCGCCGAGCCGCTGTCCCTCGACCAGCGCCGGCAGCGTCGGTCCCCCTTCGCCGTCGGCGGAGTCGCCAATCTGGGCGACATCTTGCCAGCCGGCCACCAGCCGCACCCGTCCATGCGCCCGGTAGCGATCCGGCGGCGGCGGCAACGCCGTCACCAGCGTCTCGTCGAGGTTCGCGGGGGTGTCCCGCGTTTCAGCCGGGGTGACCGGCTGCGTGTCGGAGCGACCCACGCGGATGACGACGTCGGTCAACGCGAACTCCGCGTCGGCCTGGAAGGCGCCCAGAAAGCGCCGCGCCACCAGATCGAAGACGCGCCGCTCGTCCCGGGGCAGCTCGTCCAGCCGCACGGGCTTGCCGGTGGGGACGATCGCATGGTGGTCGCTCACCTTGCCGTCGTCGAACACGCGCCGGGGCCGCGCCGGCGCGCTTTCGAGCAGAGGTTGCGCGAAGGGCGCGTAATCGGGCAGCACGGCCAACGCCCCGAACAGCTTGGGCAACTCGTTGGCCATGTCGTCGGTCAGGTGGCGCGAGTCCGTCCGCGGATAGCTGAGGATCTTGTAACGCTCGTAAAGCGCCTGCGCGGCCGCCAGGGTCGCCGTCGCCGACAGGCCGTACCGGCGGTTCGCCGTCCGCTGCAGCGACGTGAGGTCGAACAGCAGCGGAGGCGGCTCGCGCACCCGCTTTTGCCGCAAGCGCTCGACCACCGGGCCGTCCGGCCCACCGGCCGCCACTTCGCCGCGCCTGGCGATCCCGTCGGCCAGCCCGCGCTCCGCCAGGCGCGAGCGGATGGCTTTGCCGTCCGGCAGCGCGGCCCCCCAGGTGGCGGTCACCTTCTGGGCGCCGTCGGCCGGGGCGCCCGCGGGCAGGAAAACGCCGCGCACCTCCCAGTAATCCCGCGGCCGGAACTGCCGGATCTCCAGCTCTCGCCGCACCAGGATCGCCAGCGTCGGCGTCTGGACGCGGCCGACCGAATAGAGCGGCGAATCACCGTGCGCGCGGCGGCCCCCACGCGGCGCGCGCGCCAGCCGCGGGCTAGGCGCGGCGGCCCGCGCGCTCACCGTGACGGCGCGGGTGGCGTTCATCCCGACCAGCCAGTCGGCTTCTGACCGGCACCGAGCGGCGTCGGCCAGGGCGTCCAGCTCGGCGCCGGGGCGCAGCCGCCCGAAACCCGCCCGGATGGATTCGTCGGTGAGCGACGAGATCCAGAGGCGCTTGATGGGAAGCCGGCAGCCCGCCAGCTCGTAGACGTAACGAAAGATGAGCTCGCCTTCGCGTCCCGCGTCGCAGGCGTTGACGACCTCTTTGAAGCGCCGATCGCGCAACTGCTCGCGCACGGCGCGCAACTGGTCGCGCGTGCCCGAGACGGGCCTCAGCTTGAACGCGGCCGGCAGCATGGGCAGGGTGTCCAGCCGCCAGGCTTTCCAGGCGCCGTCGTAGGCGGCGGGCTCCTCGAGCTCGACCAGATGTCCGATGCACCAGGTGATCACCCGCTCGGGCCCTTCGATGGCGTGCTTGCCCCCGCCGCGCATGCCCAGCACGCGCGCCAGATCGCGCGCAACGGACGGCTTCTCGGCGATGACGAGCTGCACGGGCGGCCTCAGCTTACCCGTTATCGAACGGCCGGCGCGCGAAGTTGCCCCGGCCCGTTGCTGGGGCTGGGCCGGACGGCGCGCACTCGACCTTCAATCGGTGGATGAGGCGGCGTGCGGCCCGCGCCGCTTGGCCGGGCGCGCGGGAACGCAGCGCGCGTGACGCTCGGCCGACAGCGCGTGCATGACGCGGTCGACGTAGATCTCGGTCTGCCCGTTTTGTGGAACGTGGTGGCCCACGATGGCGCCGGGCCCCGCGTTGTAGGCGGCGACCGCCAGGCGAAGGCTGTGAAACGTGGCGAGCTGCGTCTGCAGGTAGCGGGCCGCCCCTTCCACGCTCTGTTCGGGGTTGAAGGGGTCGCTGACGCCGAGAGCCCGCGCCGTCGGCGGAATCAGCTGCATCGGCCCCATGGCGCCGGCCGCCGAGATCCGATGCGGCTGTCCGCCCGACTCCACCTGGACGATCGCGCCCAGCAGGCCGCAGGGCAGATGATGCGCGTGCTCGGCGCGGGCGAGCATCGGCGCCATCAGCGGCGTGTCGGGGACCAGCGCGCAGCGCGGCCGGTGGACCGTGTAGGCGCCGAGCGCGGCGATCTTGTACCCGAGGTGGAACGGCGACAGCGGAAACACCGAGCACCGCCCGACCCAGGCCACCGCCACGTTCACCAGGCAGATCGGCAGCAGCAGCGCCACCAGCGGCCACGGCCACCAGCGCGGCAGCCTGGACAGCCACGCCGGCCGCCGCCACCTGCGCGGTTGGACCCAGCCGCCCAGACGCGAGCTCGCCGCCATCTTCCTACGAGATCCAGATGATGATGGGGCCCACGAGGGTGAAGCAGCTGGCCGCCGGCTGCACCCAGCGGATCATGTTGTACCAGAATTGCGCCATCTGGTACTTGTCCTCGGGCAGGTAGCCGGCGCAGCTCGGGTCGGTGGCGCTGGGGTTTCCGGCGCCGGTCCACTGGCTGGTGTAGGTCACCCACTCGTCGCCGTAGGCGAGCACGCGGCCCTTGCCGACCAGCTTGCCCACCAGCGCGTTGCTGGTGCCGTCGACGGTGGCGGCCACATGGCCGTCCGCCGGCGCGGTGATGGCGCGCCCGTTCTGGTATCCGACGAAGGTCACGCCGGTCGACAGATTCGCCACGGTCGGATCCGTGCGGTTCCACTCGGACAGCGTGTTCGAATGGGTGCAGTTGCAGGTCTGGACGTCGGCGCAGCTGCCCCACACGCCGTCGGACGTGTAGGCAATCCCCGAAAACCCGATCAGTTGATTGAGCGGGCCAATCTCGCCGGGATCGCCCGAATAGCCGGACAGGGTGATGACGCCGCCGCCGTTTTCGATCCAGGCGCGGAAGGCGGCCGCCTCGGCGTCGGAGAAAGTCCACCAGGGCCCGGTGTTCGAGTCTTCGGCCAAAGAGGCCAGGATGATCACGCTGTAGTTGGCCAGGAAATCGGCGGTCAGGGTCGGCCGGCTGGTGAAGTTGTCGACCTGCGCCGTCCCCGCGCTGCTGCTGTTCAGCCAATCCTGCAGCGCCGTGTCCGGATCTCCGTTCGGATTGGCGCCCCATTTTCCGGGCTTGCCGATGACGGCCAGCTTGAAGGGGGGGCACATGCAGGCATCGCCGCCGTCGCAGCCGACCATCTGCCCGCCGTCGGTCGTGACGACCGGGCCGGCGCTGGCTCCGGCCCCGCCCTTCGCCCCGGACGATGAGCCGCCGGACGATGAGCTGCCGCCGGTCCCGACGCCGCCCGGGCCGCCGCCAGCCGAAGGTCCGGCGCCGCCGGTCCCGGCCCGGGCGCCGGGTTGAACCCCGGCACAGCCCGCCATCGCCACGAAAAGGCCGACCGAAGCGGCAAGCGCCCCGAGTGTCGGCCTGAGGTCGAGAGAGCTTCCCATCGGGCGTCGACCGCCATTTTACACGGGTTGCGGCGCCAGCGTCCTGACGCGGGCGGACCACCGGCCGCCACGCCCCGCGCGACATCGGGGGCCGGATGCACGGCGCGCGGACCGCGGCCGGCGGCGACGGCCCTGCCCCTCACCCGATCGGCCTTGGTCCCGGGGCGGATCTGAAGTAGACCTCGCCCCCCTGTGAAATTTTCCTCGCTGCGGATCCATCCCGCGCTGGCCGAGACGCTGGCGGCGCGGGGATACGAAGACGCCACGCCCGTCCAGGCGGCGGTGCTCGCTCCCTCGTGCGCCGGCCACGACCTGCTGGTCTCGTCGCAGACCGGCTCGGGCAAGACCATCGCGTTCGGGGCCGCCCTGGCCGACACGCTGCTGGGCGAGACGGCTCCGGCGCACGTCCCGGCCGGGCTGGTGATCGTGCCGACGCGCGAGCTGGCGGTCCAGGTGCGGCACGAGCTGGCCTGGCTGCTGGCCAAGACCGGGCTGCGGATCGGCTCGTTCACCGGCGGCACGCCGGTCAGCGGCGACCTTCGCGCGCTGTCGCGCGGGGTGGACCTGGTGATCGGCACGCCGGGGCGGCTGGTGGACCTGCTGCGCCGCAAGTCATTGCCGCTGGCGGCGGTCCGGATGGTGGTGCTGGACGAGGCCGACGAGATGCTGGACCTGGGGTTTCGCGAGGACCTGGAGGCGTTGCTGGAGGCGGCCCCCGCCCAGCGGCGCACCCTGTTGCTCTCGGCGACGTTGCCGCCGCCGATCCAGTCGATGGCGCGGCGGTTCCAGCGCGAGGCCGTCCGCGTCGACGCCCGGCTGGCCACGGGCGCGGCGGCCGGCGCCGCCCACGGCGACATCACCTACGTCGCGCACCTGGTCAACGCCGGCGACCGGCTGGCGGCGGTGGTCAACGTGTTGCGGGCGGCGGGCAACCCGCGCGCCATCGTGTTTTGCGCGACCCGCGACGGCGTGGCCGTCATGCACGGGGCGCTTTCGGCGCGTGGGTTCCTGGCCACCGCCATCTCGGGCGAGCGCGCGCAAGCCGAGCGCGACCGCGCGCTGGAACAGCTCCGGCGCGGCGACGTGCAGGTCCTGGTCGCGACCGACGTGGCGGCGCGCGGCCTGCACCTGCCCGACGTGGATCTGATCGTCCACGCCGACCTGCCGGTGAACGCCGACTCGCTCACGCACCGGAGCGGGCGGACCGGGCGCGCCGGACGCAAGGGAACGGCCGTCGTGATTGCGGCGCTGGCCGAGCGGCGGAAGGCCGAACGCCTGCTGATGGCGGCGCACGTCAAGCCGGTCTGGACCCCGGCGCCGACCGCGGAGCAGATCGACGCCGCCGCGCGCGATCGCTTGCTGGCCGAGCTGCAAGAGGGCCACGGCGGGGCGCCCGACCCGGCCGCGGCGGCGCTGGTGGAACGGGTCCTCGAGGGCGACCGGATCGACCCGCGCGAGCTGCTGCGGCGGTTGCTCTCCCGCGAGATGGCGCGGCTGCCCCGGGGGGAGTCGCTGCGGCCGGTCGCCGTCCCTCCGGCGGGCGCGGATCATCGATTCGGCGCGGCGGCGCGGCGCGATTCCGGGGACGGCGCGGGCGTGCTGTTCCGGGTGAACCTGGGCGCCAAGGACAACGCCGATCCGCGCTGGTTGTTGCCGCTCATCTGCCGCCGCGGCGGGATCACCCGCCGAGAGGTGGGCGCCATCCGGATCGGGCCGCGCGAAACCATGTTCGAGATCGCGGGCCACGCCGCCGCCGACTTCGCGTCCGCCGCGGCGGAGACCGACCCGCGGGCGCCGCACGTGCGCATCGATCGCGCCGACCAGCCCGCGGCCGGCCCGCCCCGCCACGCGCATCGTCCGGCGCCACGGCCCGCGGCGCACGATCGGCCTCGTCCTTCGACAGCGCACGCGCGCCCGGCCCAGGGACCGGGTGGCCATCGGCCGCCCAAGCGGCGCCGCCCCGCGCCGTAACGCTCGCGCGGCAGGCCGCCCCGCAAGGGGGGCGGCGACGGGCGCCTGCGGTGGGTGGCCGTCCGTGGTCGCTCGCGCCGACCACACCCGACGACGAAGGCACCGGGCCCAAAGCCTAACCGACTTTGTCCGGGACGCCCGGCGGCTCGGGGCGTTCGGGCCGCCCCCGCGAGGTCTCGATCGGGTACCGCTCGGCGTTGGCGGCCAGCTTGGCGGCGACGGCCTCTCTCAGGTCGAGGCCGATGCGATCGCACAGCAGCAAGAGCGCGATGCCGACGTCGGCGACCTCCGCGGCGATGCGCGCGCGCGCCCGCGGCTCCGCCGAGTGCCGGTCGGCGTCCTCGCCCCGAACCCAGCGATATTCGGCGACCAGCTCGCCGGCCTCCGAGGCCACCAGCATCGCCAGGTTCTTGGGGTCGTGGAACTGCTGCCAGTCGCGCTCGGCGACGAACTGGCGAAGGGCCCCGGTCAGGCTTTCCAGCGTCGGCATCCGGACAGCCTAACAGCCCCGGGAGGAGGTCGACCGCGCGCAGATCGAACCGATCGCGGTTCACTCGATCGCGCGATCCAGCAGCTTGACGAACCCGTCGTCGCCGAGGACGCCGGGCCCGACCGTGAGCGCAGGCCTCGTCTCGATGGGCCGCGAAGGCCCGGGCCGTCGCGCGGCCGGCGCGCCCTCGCGCTTGAACCCGGCCGCCCGGGACTCAGGTTTTTCTCATGGCAAACGCAAGGGGGAGCCAGGGAGATCGCATCGACGTCAACCGCGCCGATCCTGACGAGCTGACCGTCATCGAGGGGATCGACGTCGAGCGCGCGCAGCTGATCGTCGAATATCGCGACGCGCACGGCGCGTTCGAGAGCTGGGACGACTTCGAGAACGTGCCGGGGATCGGGCCCGTGCTTCGCGAGAAGGCCGAGCGGGCGGCGAGCATCGGCGCGGGCGGTCTCGACCCCGGCGAGTCGCCGGAGGAGCGAGAGGTGGACGAGCTGATCGCGATCGCCGAGCTCGATCGCGAGGCTGCGGCGGCGTACGAGGTGGCGGCGGCCGGGGTGCCGTCGCAGGAGGCGCGCGATCGGCTGATGCAGTTCCGCGGCGATCATCTCCGGCACGTGGTCGGCATCGGCGTGCTGCTTCACGCGCGCGGGGTGAGCTTGCCCGAGGAGCCCGGCCGTGCCGAGACCTCCGCGATGGCCGACCTGGCGGCGGCCGCCGTCGAGATGGGGACCAAGGCGGCCTTGCTGGCCATGATCGGCAACGAGCGGCTGACCAACGGGACCTACGAAGCGGCCCTGCTGGTCGTGACGGACGAGGACGCGCGCGCGGTGTTGCGGCGCAACTTGGCCGACGAGCAGCGGCACCTCAAATGGCTGCAGGACAACCGCGATCGCGGCTTCGAGATCACGCTCCAGCCAGACGCCGCCCCGTGATCCGCGCCCGGCGGCGCGCGCGCTGGCTCAGCTTCGGCCGAGCGCCGCGGCCACCGCGTCCAGCAGCTGGTCGGGCGTGACCGGCTTGGGCAAGAAGTGAACGCCCGGGTCCAGCAGCCCGCGCTGCACCATGGAATCGTCGGCATAGCCGGACATGAAGAGCACGCGCAGGTCCGGCCGCTCGGCCGAGAGCTGCTGGGCGAGCTCGGTCCCGCTCATGCGCGGCATGACCACGTCGGTCAGCAGCAGATCGATCGGCCCGTCGTGGTCGCGCGCCAGCATGAGCGCGAAGCGGGGATCCGACGCCTCGAGGACGCGGTAGCCGGCGCGCTCGAGCACGCTCACCACGACCTGGCGGACGGACCGCTCGTCCTCGGCGACCAGGATCAGCGCGCCGCTCTGCGGCCGGGGCGCGCTGGGCGACGGAGGGTGCTCCTCGGTCAGCGGCTCGTCGGTGACGGGCACATAGGCTTCGAAGACCGAGCCGCGGCCCACCTCGCTGCGGACGACGACGTTGCCGCCGCTCTGCTTGATGATTCCGAATACGGTGGCCAGGCCCAGCCCGGTGCCGCGCCCGCCTTCCTTGGTCGTGAAGAACGGCTCGAACACGCGGGCGCGCGTCTGCGCGTCCATGCCCATCCCGTCGTCGGAGACCGCGATGACGGCGTATCGCCCCGGCGCCAGGTCCAGGCGCGCCGCCTCCGGGCCCGCCACCTCGCACACCAGGCAGGCGATCCCCAGGTGGCCGCCCTGCTCCATGGCGTCGCCCGCGTTGATCCCCAGGTTCAGCACCACCTGCTCGAGGTGCGTGGGATCCACCTTGACCCGCACCGGCGCCCCCGGCGGCACCGACACGGTGAGGTGGATGTGCTCGCCGACCAGGCGGCGGATCATGGACGTCATGCGCGTCAGCACCGCGCCCACGTCGACGACGCGCGGCCGCAGCACCTGCCGCCGGCCGAACGCCAGCAATTGCTGCGTCAGCGCCGCCGCGCGCTCGGTGACGCCGATGATCTCCTGCAAATCGCCGTAGGCGCTGTTTTCGGGGCCGATGCGGCTGGCGGCCAGGTGGGACAGCGCCAGCGACGCGCAGAGCATGTTGTTGAAGTCGTGCGCGATGCCGCCCGCCAGCCGCCCGATCGCCTCCATCTTCTGCGACTGCCGCATGCTCTCTTCCAGCTGCCGTTCGCGGGAGATGTCGCGCGCGATGGTCGAGTACCTCACCACCCGGCCGTCGTGGCCTCGGTGGGACAGCAGCACCTGCGACACCGGGACGAGGCTGCCGTCGTGGCGGTGCAGCTCCGCCTCGCCGCGCCAGGCGCCGTCGCGCGCCGCCGCCGGAAGGCCCTCGTCGACCAGCCGCCGCAGCGACGAAGCCGCATGCGCCGCGTGCAACGTGAAGCCGGCCAGGGTGGCGGCCGGCCCGATGCCCAGCAGCTGCCGGCCGGCGCGGTTCAGGTAGACCAGGCTGCCGTCGGGCTCGGCCATCGCGACGAAGTCGCTGGTCGCGTCCAGGATTTGCGACTGCTGTTCCTGTTCCTGCTCGCTCTTGCGCCGCGCGGTGATGTCCATGACGGCGCCGACGGTCCGGACCGGCACGCGCTTGCCGCCCACCTCGCCGAACTGCGTGGACGATCGGGTCAGGAACCAGCGCGTCCCCAGCGTCGGGTGCATGTAACGGTGCTCGACGTCGTAGTAGCCGTCGCCGTTCGGGTCGTGCGCCCGGGTGACGGCCGCCCGCACGAACTCCGCGTCCTCGGGCGGGACGCGAGACACGACCGCCTGGAGCGTCCCCGACTCGTGTTCCGACGCGCCCAGGATCTCGCGGAAGCGCGGGGACCAGTAGACGTTCTGGGCGCCCGGATCTTCCAGGTGATTGTGCTCGAAGGTGCCGAACTGCGCGCTGCGAACCGCTTCCTCGTTGCGCAGCTTGGTCGCCCGCAGCTCCTGCTCGATCTGCTGCCGCTCGGTCACGTCCATCGCCGAGCCGACCGTGCGCAACGGCCGCATCCGGCCGTCCACCGCGTGGAACGTCGTCTGGGAGCGCTGGTGAAGCCACAGCACCCGGCCGTCGGCGTGGACGACTCGATGGATGAGGTCGAGGCGGCCGTCGCCCTCGGGGTTCATGGCCTGGCGAACGGCGGCGTCCGTCTTCGGCCGGTCCTCGGGGTGCACGCTGGGCCAATCCGCGGGGATGTCGGTTCCCGCCGGCAGCTCATAGAGCTCGCGGAAACGCGGCGACGCGATGAACCTCGCCTCTGCGTGCTGCCACTCGTAGGACCCGATGCCCCACACCTCGACGGCCGCCGCCAGATGGTCGGGCTCCGGAAGAGCGTTCGCCATGATCAGGGAGCGTAATGGCGGTTGCAGGTCAATGTCGAGTAGATCCCTTCGGGGCCGGCCGAGGTTGACCCGACCCCCGCCAGCCCCATTCTAAGAAGTGGATGTAGCCGGAGGTTCACCATGACGGAGACCGAGGCGATGACGCGAACGGAGGGCCGACACCCCGTGTTCGCAGGCGGCGCTCTCGCCGGGGTGGTCGGTGGTCTGGTGGTCGGCGTCCTGGCGCTGGCGGCTCGCACGGTGCGCGGCGACGCGCCGTGGGTCGGGCTGAAGATCGCGGCGTATCCGTTCCTGGGCGACCGGGTGCTGAAACCGGGCTTTGACGGCGCGGCGCTGGTGCTCGGCGTCGTCGATCACCTCGCGGTGTCGGCGATCTGGGGCATTCTCTTTGCGCTGCTGGCGTTCGGCCTTTCGCGCTGGGCGACCGTCGGGTTCGGTGCCGCCTGGGGCCTGATCGTGCTGTTCGTGATGAGCTACCTGGTGGTGCCGCTGGCCGGGGCCACGCGCGTGGAAGACGCGATGTCCGTGGGACCGACGGTGCTCGCCCACGTGACGTTCGGCGTGGCGGTGGGGCTGGCCTTCCTTCCCTTCCAGCGCCCGCAGACCGACCACCACCGGCACGGCTGGCATCCGGGCCTGCCGCTCACGGGTCCATCATCGTCTGCATGACCTGCCAGCCTGCGTCCGTGCACAGCTTGCAGGACGGGCCGTAAAACCAGGACCGCAACGCGGTGTCGCCCGTCGACTGGACGCGCATCCAGGCGGAGACGGCCGCCTCGACCGGGTCGGGGGTGCTGCCGCGGACGGTGATCCAGCTGGCGTGGCCGAGACCGACGGATAGTCGGCCCGCATGACCGGAATGCGCGCCGGGGCGTCCGCATCGGGGCCTCCTGCCGCGGTGAGAGCACCGCACCTCTGGCAGTCGCCGGCCAAAGGCGCTTCGGACTAAAAGAAGCTCAAGCCCACGCCGCCCGGCCTCAGGCGGCGGGGCGACCCGGGCGGGTCAGTACGTCAGCCCGTACGCGTACGGATAGAGGGGATTGTAGTTGGGGTCGCCCACGTTCAACGGGATCTGCGAGTTGTCGCGCGGCCAGGTGCGGGGCAGCTTGCCGGTCGGGGGGACGTCGCCGAACAGGACGTCGGTGACGCCCGCTCCTTCGGTGCCGGGCAGCCAGGCCACCACGATGGCGTCGGCGATCGGAAGCAGCTGATCCAGCAGCAACGGGCGGCCCGTCACCAGCACGACGACGGTCTTCAGGCCGGCGGCCTTCATATTTTGAACCACCTTCACGTCGTTGCTGTCCACCTCCAGCGTGGTGGGCCGATTGACGCACGAACCGCCCCCCTGCGGCGAGGGAATGTCGCCGCAGCCTTCGGAATAGGGCGTCTCGCCGATGACGGCGATGCCCACCGTCGAGCCGTTGCCGGTGGCCGAGCCGTCCAGCGCGTAGTTCACGTGCGACGCGGTCAGCACCGACTCCAGCGCCTGCTTGATGGTGGTTCCGCCGGTGGTGACGTTGCCGGTCATCCCCTGCCAGGTCACCGTCCATCCGCCGCACTGGTTGCCGATGTTGTCGGCCGTCTTGCCGCCCAGCGCGACGGTGGCGTCCTTGGACAGCGGCAGCGCCCCGTTGTCGTTCTTCAGCACCACCAGCGACGCGGCCACCGCGCGCCGCGCGACGGCCCGGTGGTCCGCCGAGCCGACCTGGGCGGTCAGCGTCCGATCGACCAGCCGCTGGGTTCCGTCCAGCAGCCCCATCTCGCACTTCACCACCAGGATGCGGCGGGCAGCGTCGTCGATGCGGCTCTGCGCGACGCTGTTCGGAACCAGCGGGCGAACCATGGACAGGAACGACGAGGCGCTGGGGCCGAAGGTCATGGCCATGTCGACGCCGGCGTTGAGGCAGTTCGCCAGCGTGACGCCGTTGGTGGTGCAGCCGTTGTAGTCGGAGCCGACGAAGCCTTGGAACCCGAGATCGCCCTTGAGAACGTCGGTGATCATCGTCTTGTTCTGGTGCATCCGGGTCCCTTGCCAGCTGCTGTACGAGGCCATGATCGACCCCACGCCGGCGCTGACCACCGCCTGGTAGGGCGTGAGGTGGAGGGCCCGCAGCGCCGCCTCGTCGCCCGAGGTGTCCCCCGTGTTGACGCCGTTCATCGTGCCGCCGTCGCCCAGGTAGTGCTTGGCGTTGGCCAGCACGGTGAAGGGACCGCCGCGCTTTTGGAAACCGTTCGTGAACGCGACGCCCATGGCCGAGGCCAGCTCGGGCGTCTCGCCGAACGACTCGTAGGTGCGGCCCCAACGTTCGTCGCGCGCCACCGCGACCACCGGCGCGAAGGGGAAGTCGGCGCCCACGCCGGCGGCCTCCGCGGCGACCACGCTGGCCACCTCTTCGACCAGCGCCGGGTCGCGCGTGGCGCCGAGGCCGATGTTGTGCGGAAACACCGTGGCGCCCTTGACCGGGCCGACGCCGTGGACGACGTCCAGCCCATAGATGACCGGAATCCCGAGCCGGCTCTTGAACGACGCCGACCGGAAGCCGTCGATCATGTCGGCCCAGCCCGTGGGGCTGTTGGTCGAGGGCGCCGAGCCGCCCTGGCTGTAGACCGACCCGACGTCGTAGGTGGTGATGTCCGAGGCGCTGGTGTTGGCGCGCTCGACCTGCTGGAGCTGGGCGAGCTTCTCGTCGCCGGTCATCATGGCGACCAGAGAGGCGGCCTTGTCGAGGCAAGCCTGCGTGGGGAACACGCGCCCCGCGCCGGCGTCGCCGGCGTCGACCGTTCCCAGCGCGCCGGCGGTGTTGCCGGTGCCGCCGTCGAAGGCCCCCAGGCCGCCGGTGGCCGTGCCGCCGCCGGACGCGCCGCTCGACCCGCCGTTGCCGGTTTGCTGCTTGCTCGCGGACGAGCAGTTCATCGAGGACCCGACCGCCGCCGAGAGCACCCCGAGCGCGAACAAGCTAATCAAACGACGCGACATTGGCGGACTGTACACCAACCGCCCGCCGCTCTCAGCCGCCTCCCACCCCGCCCGTTTCGGCGACGCGGAGACTCTCGCCACGGGCTGCTAGACTTGCCCGGCGATGTCGAACTGGTTGGCCGACTGGGTGGCGGATCAGCTTCGCAGCGGGGCGGCCCGCCGCAGCGCGCCGGCCGGCGTCGGCGGCGACGCGATGTACGTCTACGGATCGATCGGCGTCGACGCGGCGCTGACGTCGACGGGCGACATCTGGGTGGGCACCTACGACTTCGACACCGTCGAGGGGACCGCCGCGACCGTCACCTGGCACCGCGCCGTTGGCCTCGAGCGCCTGGGATTCATCGTCATCGCCGCCCGCCGGTTCCCGGTGCTGGGCGGCCTCTTGCCCGCCCGGCCCGCCAATGCCGCCGGCTGCCCGGCCTGCCGCGCCACCGGCGACTGGCACCTCTTCTCCGCCGACCGCAAGGAGTCGCTGCGGATCCGCGGCATGATCTGCAAGACCTGCGGCGGCCTCGGCTGGCAATCCTGACCGGCCGGCGGGGACGGGTCAGGCGGTCGCCGATTCGAACGGCGTCGCAATGGCCGCAGAGCCGGCCGCGGCCAACTGGATCAGGCAGCCGGTGCCAAACGCATCCGGCGGCCCGGATGGTCGGCCGGCGGACCGCCAAGTGAACGGCAGGGCGGTCAGTCGCTCCTGAGCAGGAACTGCGCCGCGTTCTCCGGCGCCAGCGGCTGCGAGAACAGGAACCCCTGAGCGCGCTGGCAACGCAGGCCGCGAAGGGCCGCCGCCTGGGCCGCCGTCTCGACCCCCTCGGCCACCACGTCCATGCCGAGGTTGTGGGCCAGCGACACGATCGCCCGCACGATCGCCCCCTGCTGGGGCGCCCGGTCCATGCGGGTCACGAAGGACCGATCGATCTTCAACGCGTGCACGGGGAAGTTGTGCAGGTAGGCCAGCGACGAGTAGCCGGTGCCGAAGTCGTCCAGGTGCAGCCCGACCGACATGGCGCGCAGGCGCTCGACCACGACGGTCCCGACGTTGAGGTTGTGCATCAGCGCGCTCTCGGTGATCTCCAGCGTCAGCGCCGACGGGTCGAGGCCGGTCTCTCCCAGCACGCGCTCGACGACGGCGGGCAGCGTGCCCTGGGAGAGCTGCCGCCCGGACACGTTCACGCTCACCCCCAGCTTGGACCAGCGCGCGTCCCGGCGTTGCCATTCGCGCGCCTGCCGGCAGGCCTCGCTCAGCATCCACTCACCGATGGCGCCCACCTGCCCGCTCTCCTCCGCGACGGGAATGAACAGGTCGGGCAAGAGCATCCCCATGGTGGGGTGCTGCCAGCGGGCCAGGGCCTCGAACCCGATCACGGCGCCCGAGCCCAGGTCGACGATCGGCTGGTAGTGGGCCAGGATCTCGTGGCGCTCCAGCGCGTGCCGGAGATCTGTCTCGAGCTGCAGCGACGAGACGGCGCGCTGGTGCATGTCGCTGGCGAACACCTGATGGCGCGAGCGGCCGCCGGCCTTGGCCCGGTACATGGCGGTGTCCGCGTCGCGCAGCATGTCGTCCGGGCTGTCGTACCCCGCGCTCGACAGCGCAATCCCGACGCTGACGCTGGTGAACACTTCGTGCCCCCGCACGTGTAGCGGCGTGGCCAGCTCTTTGTGGATCCGCTCGGCGACCGCGGTGGCGTAGGCCTCGCCGCGCACGTCGTCCAGCAGCACGGTGAATTCGTCGCCGCCCAGCCGGGCCAAGGTGTCGCCGGGGCGCACGCACCGTTCGAGCCGGCGCGCGGTGGCCACCAGCAGCTCGTCGCCGACCTGGTGGCCGAAGCTGTCGTTGATGGTCTTGAACCGATCCAGATCCAGGTAGAGGACCGCGAACACCGGGCTGCCCAGCGCCCGCCGCGATCGGTTGAACATGTGCTGCAAGCGATCGAGAAACAGCGCGCGGTTCGGCAGATCGGTCAGCGGATCGTAGAACGCGCGGTGCTGGAGCTGCTCCTCGGCCTTCTTGCGCTGGGTGATGTCGCGCGAGATGCCGAAGGTGCCGATGATGTTTCCCTGGGCGTCGCGCAGGGGCAGCTTGGTGGTCGAAACCCAGCGGATCTGATCGTCGGGCAGGGTCTCCTTCTCCTCGACGTTCACCAGCGGCTGGCCGGTCCGCATGATCTCCTGCTCGTCACGCATGGCCTGGGCGGCGTGCTCGTCGGTGAAGAAGTCGAAGTCGGTGCGCCCGACGGCCAGCAGAGGGTCGGTGATGCCGAACCGCTCGGCCGCGTACCGGTTGACGCGCGTGAACCGGCTCTCGCGGTCCTTGAAGTAGATGGCGTCGGGGACGTGGTCCATCAACGCTTCGAGAAGCGAGATCTGGTCGTCGAGACGCGCCCCCTGTCCGGCGACCGGACTGGCGGGGTTGTCGCCGACCGGTTGGGGGTTGGACCTGAGCCGCCTCATGATCTCGTCTGGCCGCCGTCTCCGCATCGAACTGCTCTGCGGAAAATCGTAAGCTCTAAAACATCATATTACACGCATTTTCTTCGTCTCCTACTCCTTTCTCGCCAGAATTGCTCACGACAAAAGTCCACATCACGTGCGGTTACACACACTCCGTCGCGGACGTCCGGATTTACGACTCGGCCATCAACGATGTTCGGCGCGGCTTGCCCATCTGCCTGAAGGCATTGGGCAATGTCCGCGTTCCGGAATTGAGCGCTGCCCGCAACGGACGCGGGCGCGGGCGCGGGCGAACCTATTTTGTGGCGTTTCTCACAAGGTCGTTCCAACGCGCGACAGCGAAGTGTATACAAGCCGCCCCTGGGCGCGGTTTGCCCTGAATTCCCCCTAGCCGCGGAGGAACACCCCCATGTTCATCGGGAGACGTACTGGTAAGGGCCGAACGCTGGCCCGACTCGTGTCCACACTCGTGACACCAGGCTTGATCGCGCTTGGCGCTGGTCCGGTGGCCGCGCAAGCCCCGGCCCCGCCGCCGTCCGCGCCAGCTCCGGCCACGCGACCGGGTGCACCCGCGCCGGCTGCACCCGCGCCGGCTGCTCCGGCTGCGCAGCCGGCAGCACCACCGCCGCCGGCCGCGGTGCAACCGGTGACGCCGATTGGGGCACCGCCGGCCGGATCGCCGAGCATCGTCGGCCCGGGAATCGCGTCGCCGCCGCCCGCGGCCGCGCCGGTCGTGGAACCGGCCACGCCGGGCGTCCCGCCCGCGACGGGCTCGACCGAGGAGCTGACCCCCGAGGAGCTGGCCGCGCTCGAGGAGAAGGACCTGGACGTCGTCAAGGTCACCGTCGATCGGCGCGAAAAGTCGATTCAGACGTACGCCGGCTCCGCCTCGGCGTACTCGCAAGACGAGCTGGATCGCGTGGGCGTGACCAGCCTGCGCCAGCTCGCCAACCAGAGCCCCTACCTCGAGATCGGCACCGAAGAAGGCAACACCGAGATCTTCATCCGCGGCATCGGCAGCAGCGACGACACCGAGCTGGGTGACCCGGCCGCCGCCACCTACTTCAACAACGTCTACATCCCGCGCCCGCGCGGCGTCGGCTCGATGTTTTACGACATGAACCGGGTCGAGGTGAACCGCGGGCCGCAAGGAACGTTGCGCGGCCGCAACGCGACCGCCGGCTCAATCAACCTGATCCCGAACCTGCCCCACCTCGATCAGTTCGAGGCCATGGGCGACATCCAGATCGGCAATTACTACGACCGGATTACGAAGGCGATGGTCAACGTTCCCGTCGCCCCCAACCTGGCGTTGCGCCTGGCGACGTTCAGCGACAACCACAACCCGTACTACCACAACGCCGGCCCGGTCTCGACGATCACGCCGGCCGAGAGCGCCGACGTGTTGTCGGGCCGCGCCAGCCTGCTGTGGACGCCGACCCACGCCTTCAAGGCCAGCATCGTCGCCGACTGGACGCACGAGGGCGGCACCGGTTACACGGGTAGCAACTACGCCGCCCCGCTGCAGGCCGGCCTGCTGCCGGACGAGATTCCCGATCCGCGCGGCGTCATCTACCGCGGGCCGCAGCCCTCGCAGAACATGCACCACTCGGGGATCGCCGGCACGTTCACGCTGGATCTCGGGCCGGCGCTGATCGAGCTCATCAGCAGCTACCGCGACCTCAGCTACTACCAGGTCACCGGCGGCAACGCCGGCATCGCCTTCCCGGGCATGCCGGACCCGCAGATCGACAACTGGAGCACCTCGTACTGGCACACCTCGTCGAAGTCGACGGTCCAGGAGCTGCGCGTCTTCGCGCCCGACAGAGCGCGCTTCAAGTGGACCGGGGGCGGCTTCTTCATGTTCGAGAAGCAGACCGCCTTCCTGGGCAACACCAACGACCAGGGAAACGGGTACGCGGGCACCGAATTCAACATGCCCTACGTGCACTCGCACTCGGAAGCGGCCTACGCCGACGCGACCTACGACATCAAGAGCTTCCTGCGCGCGACCGGCGGCCTGCGCTACACGCACGAGCACAAGGAGCGCCACGGCCTGGGCGCGGTGTTCCTGCCTGACACCGGCGGCCAGACCTTCCGGTTCGGCACCGAAGGGTTCCATTTCGCCGACGCGGAGCGGACCATCTACGACCCGAGCGGCGCGATGAGCAAGTCGGACATCTTCTTCAACGGGATCTCCCGGTTCGGCTCCCGCGATACGCTGCAGAACCTGCTGGTCGCCGACAACTCGTCCTACACGGGCGAGGACGGCTACTACCACGACGACTTCCTCGACTGGCGCGTGGGCGTGGACGCCGATCTGACGCCGCGCAATTTCCTGTACCTGACCGCGACCACCGGCCACCATTCGGGTGGTTTCAACGACAACGTCGGCGTCCCGGGCGGGGCCAGCATCGCGCCGACCTACAAGCCCGAAACGCTGTACGCCCTCGAGGCCGGCAGCAAGAACCAGACGGCCGATCACCGGCTGACGGCCAACGTCGCCATCTTCGGGTACCTCTACCGCGACCAGCAGTTCCAGGGCGTGCAATCGGTCGTCAACCCGGGCGACCCCAGCATGGTCGGCGCCGCCACGCTGGTCCGCTTCAACGCGGCCAAGTCGCACGTGCTGGGCCTGGACTTCGACGGCAGCTACAAGCTTCCGTTCGGGTTCATCGTGGGCCTGCGCGGCGAGGTGCTGGACTCGGTGTTCGACGAGGGGCACATCACCGACAGCCGCCTCGGCTTCGACATCATGAGCGAGCCGGTGGTCGACATCAAAGGTCACCGCCTGCCGCGCGCCCCCTGGCTCAGCGTCGCCTACTCGCTGGGGCAGAACTTCACGACCCGCTACGGTTACTTCGACTGGGTCGTCTCCGCCCAGAGCCGCAGCAAGTACTACATGACCGTGTTCAACGGCGAAGGGCGTGACACCGCCGGCAACATCAACCCGGTGCTGAGCGACGTTCAGCCCGCCTACACCCGCGTCGACGCCGGCATCGGCTACACGCGGCCGGACGGGAAGATGCGCATCGAAGCCGTGGGCGCCAACCTGACCGACACGACCTACATGACCACGCTGCTCAACACGCCCGGCCTGAACCTGCGCTTCTTCAACCCGCCGCGGACCTACGGCGTGCACATGCAGCTCTTCTACTAGGGCGCCCTTCACCCCCTCGCCCGGCGCGAAGCTCCGCCGCGCAATGAGGCATTCGCGGCCGCCGGCCCCCGGTGCCGGCGGCCGTTTTCGTTGGATCGCCCGGGCGTCCGCCGCGCAGGACCCTCCATCGCCGACCTCCGCTTCGTGCCGGCGGCTTGGCCGCATGTCCCTGCGGCGGACTCGGGCAGAGGATTCGCGCCGGTCCACATTGCCGCCAGCCGGTCTTCATTCGCCGCCGTGGCCGCCGCGCGCCGCCGGGGCGAACGGATTCGCGCCCCGGCTTCGGGCGCGGAAGGCGCGCTATTCGGTCGTGACGACGGCCAGCGTCTTGGCGCCGGAGCCGCGGGCGATGTCCATCAGGCGCACGACCTCGCCATAGGGCGCGTCGTCGTCGGCCTTGAAGAAGACCACCTTCTGGCGGTCCACCCGCAGGCGGCCGGCCAGGCTGTCGGCCAGCTGTTCGGGGCGGACCGGCTCGCCGTTGACGGTCAGCTCCCGCTTGGCCGTGTACTCGACGATGATGGGCATCTCGGCGGAGGGCATCACGGTCTCGTCCGCTTTCTTGGGGATGGTGGGATCCAGGTGCTTCAGCATCGACGGGGTCAGCACCATGAAGATGATCAGCAGCACCAGCACCACGTCGATGAGCGGGGTGACGTTGATTTCGCCGCGAATCCCCTTCTTCGC
>JAICYS010000413.1 GCA_025934105.1 Myxococcota bacterium
CAAGCGCGGGGTCGGCCGCAGCGGCATGCTGTAGCCGGCGCGCTTGTCGTCTTCGCGGTTGGAGCTGACCGGAACATCGACCGTCACCACGTAGACCTTGACCCCCGCACGAGCGACGCGCTCCACCATCGCTTCGACCTTGTCGGGTTCGGGCGATTGGTAGGACGCGAACCAGGCGTTCGGGTTGGCGCCGACAAGCTCCTCCATGGGCGTGATGGAGTTGGCGCTCAGCACGAACGGAATGTTGGCGGCGGCCGCCGCCCGCGCCATGCGATTGTCGGCGTCGTAGGCGACCACCGCCGCCGCGCCCATCGGCGCGATGCCGAATGGGGCGGCGTAGCGATGCCCGAACAACTCGGTCGCCTGCGATCGTTTGGACATGTCGCGCAGCACCCGCGTGACCATGCGCCAGTCCTGGAAGGACCTGCGGTTGTCGTCGCGGGCCACGTCCGCTTCGACGCCGTTTGCGACATAACCGTAGACCGCCCGAGGCAGACGTGACTTGGCCAGACGCTGGTAGTCTCCCAGATCAAGGACGCGCTTCAGGACCCCTTCGTGGCGATGGCTGAGGCGTTCGTAGGCCTGGTCTGACGCTTCGGGGAGACCGGCCTCGTGGTCAGTTTCTGGGCTCGGTGCGTCGTTCATATCGGCATCCGGTAGCCGTAGAACTCATGATCCTCGTTGTAACCCCCCTGGCCCGCCCCGAGGTGGGCGAAGTCTTCGACGAACTCGATCGCCGTGACCCACTTGACCATCTTGAACCCCAGCTCGTTCTCGCAGCGCAATCTGAGCGGCGCGCCATGGAGGACGCTGAGCGGAGCCCCGTTCATCTCGTAGGCCAGCAGGGTGAGCCGGTGGCGCATGTTGTGGATCTGGTGGACGTCGTAATAGCGCCCGCCGTCGGCGCCGTCGGCAAGGGAGTAGAAGACGGCGTAGCGCGCCTGCGGCGCCGGGCGGACCAGCTCCAGGATATGCCGCATGGGCACCCCGCCCCATTTGGCGACCCCGGACCAGCCCTGGATGCAGAAGTGGGTGGGGATCTGCTCCTGCTTGGGCATGGCCTTGAGCTCGGCGAGCGAAAACTCTTGCGGGCTCTCCACCAGGCCGCTGATCCGAAGCCTGTAGCTGGCGAACTCGTCCGCCACCAAGCCGTCGTACTCTTCCGAGCTGGGCATCGTTCCGTTCGCCCAGAAGTGGGGAGAGATGTCCTTTTCGGTCAGCTCGGAATGAGGGTCCCATCGCTCGGCCAAGCCCTTCAACCAGCCGATCATGAAGGCGCCAGTGCGCTGCACGAGCCGCGCGTGGCGCACGGTAAGCGGCGAAGCGAGCAGCCAGGCGGCCGTCAAGATGGCCATGGCGAGCAGGAAGAAGGGGAAGCCGGCCCACGACTTGTTCTCGACGCCGGCGAACATGTGGTTGGTGTTCTCGCGGATGCCGGTGACGAACACCATGATCCCGTGCGCCAGGATGAAGAACACGAACCAAGAGAACGAGATGAAGTGGACCGACCGCATGGCCTGGCGGTTGAACACGCGTCCGAACCAGCCGAGCGCGTTGGAGATTGCCGGGCTCTGCATCAGCCCGGTGGCGATCGACACCGGCGCGGCGATGAACACGGTCGTAAAATAGCTGAGCTGCTGCAGGCCGTTGTAGCGGGTCCAGCTGTGGTCCACCGGGAAGTTCAGGGACGCGTATTGGATCGCCGTGGAAAGCGCGGCCGGGAAGACGCCCCAGGTCAGCGGCACCAGCCGTCGCCACTGGTCGGTGGAGAACAGCAGGCCGTAGAAGATCACGCCGTTGATGACCCAGAGGAAATTGATGGAGAAATGCCACCAGCGGGCCAGACCGATGGAATGCCGCACGCCCGGGATGCCCAACCACGAGGGAATGGTCACGGAGTCGTCCTTGGAGGTCCAAATCCGACCCTGCGGCACGGGCTTCTGGAACCGGAACCAGTCGGTTCCGGGGGTGCAGTCGCGTTTCCAGTAAAGCCTCGGGTGATCCGCCAGGATCTGCAGGCCCGCCCGGATGATGAACAGCATGAAGAGCATGTTGGCGAAGTGCTGCACCTGCAGCCACCACGGAAACCCGCTGTCGATCGACGGAGCGCCCTGGGCGATGCCGGGGTGCTGCCGGATGAACGCCTGCACGCCCGGCAACTCGCGCAAGCTTTGCGCGAGGGCGATCAGGATCATCAGCGCCGCGCCCGCGATCGGCAGCGCCCAGAAGACGTTGACCCACCGCCGGCCAATACGCACGCGTGGCGCTATGCCCTCCTGCGGCGGCAACCAGTGGCTCAAGCGCAGCCTATCGTCGGCGTGCGTGAGGCTCGCTTCCAGAGGTTCAGGAGACGCGATCGGCTCGGGGATCTTGGTCATCGGCTCGCTTTCGAGGCGCGCCCGGTCGCGGTCGTCAATTGCTCAGCTTTGAGAGTGCGGAGCCTTTGTGCATGGCGATGTGATCGGTCTTGCTGCTCTTGATTTCGTACTGCGGATCATCCCGGCTCGCATGGTGGGTGTAGCCCTTGTGGGCGAAGTCCTCGCGATGAATCCGGACGATCACGCCGCTCACGCGCCCAGCCTCGGAGTTCCAGCTGACCTTGTCGCCAACCTTGAAACGTTCAGCCACGGCGGCCAGCCTTGCATTGAGGCCCCCGGACGAACTTGGTGACCCTAAGCTCAACGCGTGGAGTCCTCGCCCGCTCCCCGGGTAGCCGTGGGCCAGGAGGCGCATCACTGCAGGCGCTGTTCGATATGGTCTGCGATCCGGAGGGCGTTGGCGATGATCGTCAGGGTCGGGTTCACCGCGCCGATCGAGACGAAGAAGCTGGCGTCGGCGACGTAGAGGTTGTCGAGCTGGTGCGCCTTGCAATTGAGGTCCAGGACCGAGGTTTGCGGATCGACACCGAACTTC
>JAICYS010000200.1 GCA_025934105.1 Myxococcota bacterium
ACCATCGCGAAGCCCGAGAACACGGCGCCGGCGACGAAGTAGGGCGGGAAGATCGTCGTGTGCCAGCCCGGCAGCTGCGAGGTGGCGAAGTCGAACGACACGATCGTGTGGACCGAGAGCACCAGCGGCGTCGAAATGCCCGCCAGCAGCAGGTAGGCCCACTTGTACTCGGCCCAGTGGCGCCCCGAGCCGCGCCAGCCGAGGGCGAAGATGCCGTAGATGAAGCGCTTGGTCCGGCTCTTCGTCGAGTCGCGCAGCGCGGCCAGGTCGGGGATGAGGCCCAGGAACCAGAACAGCAGCGAGACCGTGAAGTAGGTCGAGACCGCGAAGACGTCCCAGGTCAGCGGGCTCTTGAACTGCGGCCAGATCCGCTGGACGCTGGGATACGGCATCAGCCAGTACGCGGCGAACCAGGGGCGGCCGGTGTGCAGCAGCGGGAACAGCAGCGCGCAGATGACCGCGAACAGCGTCATCGCCTCGGAGAAGCGGTTGATCGACGTTCGCCACTTCTGCTGGAACAGCAGCAGGATGGCCGAGATCAGCGTCCCGGCGTGACCGATGCCGATCCACCAGACGAAGTTGATGATGCCGAACGCCCAGCCGACGGGGATGTTGTTTCCCCAGACGCCGATGCCCTTGTAGAGGGTCCAGCAGATCGCGATGACCAGCAGACCCAGGGCGGAGACGGCGCAGCCGAACATGGCCCACCAGCCCTTCCCCGCGCCACGCCAGACGTGGGCAAGAAGGCTGTCGTTGATGGTCCTGTCGGTGTGCTTCCCCTCGATGAGCGGAATCGGCTCGAGCGGGTCGCGCGGCAGAATGGCGGGGTCAGGAGCGGCCATCTGTCAATCCACCTTGATCTCGGGGTTGAGGTTTCGCACCCGCGCGAGATACGCGGTGCGCGGCCGCGTGCCGAGCTCGTGCAGCAGGTCGTATCGACGCTCGTCGCCGTGCAGCTTGGTCACCTTCGCGTTCGGATCCTGCAGCGACCCAAACACGATGGCCTTCGTGGGGCAGCCCTGCTGGCAGGCGGTCTGCAGCTCGCCCTCGGCGATGGCGCGCCCCTGGATGCGGGTTTCGATTCGCTTGCGCTCGATGCGCTGCACGCAGTAGGTGCACTTCTCCATGACGCCGCGGCTGCGCACCGTGACGTCGGGGTTCATGCCCATCTCGCGCGCCGGGCTGATGTCGCCCGTGTAGTCCAGGAAGTTGAAGCGCCGGACCTTGTACGGGCAGTTGTTGCTGCAGTAGCGGGTGCCGATGCAGCGGTTGTAGACCATTTCGTTCAGGCCCTCGTCGCTGTGGACGGTGGCGTTGACCGGGCAGACGTACTCGCACGGAGCCGTCTCGCACTGCACGCAGGCCAGCGGCTGCGTGACGACCTCCGGGTCCGACACCGATCCCGAAAAATACCGGTCGATGCGCAGCCACTGCATCTCGCGGCCGCGCCAGACGTTGTCCTTGCCGACGACCGGGATGTTGTTCTCGGACTGGCAAGCGACCACGCACGCGCTGCAGCCCGTGCACTTGTTGAGGTCGATGGCCATCGCCCACTTGTATTGCTCTTTGCTGTAGTCGTGGGGCTCGTGGATGACCGGCTGCGGGCCGCGGCGCTCTTCCAGCTGCTCGCGCAACGACGACTCCGGCTTCATGAACTCCGACAGCGGAGCGGCCACCGCCGGCGGCGGAATTTCGCGTCCGTCGGGCGAGATGGTCCAGTGGTCCTGCGTGATGGCGAACCGGTGGTTGCTGCCGATCACCGACACGCTGGCGCCGCGGTCGAACCAGGGGGCGTCGCTGGTCCGGATCGCGTTGGCGTTGAAGCCCACCAGCTTGCCGACGTGGCCCGTCCGCTCGCGCCCGTAGCCGAGGGGCAGCGTGATCGCGTCGTCGGCGTGCCCGGGGACGATCATGGCCGGACCGTCGACGCTGCGGTCCTTGTAAGACACCGTCAGCAGGTCGCCCGTCTCGATGCTCAAGCGATCCGCGGTCACCTGCGAGATCAGGATGGCGTTGTCCCAGGTCAGCTTGGTCACCGGCTGCGGCAGTTCCTGCAGCCAGGCGTTGTTGGCGAACCGGCCGTCGTAGACCTTCGGATCGGGAGCGAACGCGACCTCCAGGCCGTTGCCGCGCGCCCCACCCTCGCGCGCCAGCAGCGGAGCGGCCGCCTGGGCCAGCGCCCCGGCGTTCACGGCCAGCCCCGTCTCGACGGCGGCGCCGGTGTCGGGCACCACGCCGTCCGCCAGCCAGCGCTCCCAGACCTCGTCGAACGAGCCGGCGGCGGAGGTCTTGGACACGCCGTTCCAGTAGTTCTGCAAGAGCGCGTGGGTGCCGAGGTGGCCCTCGTCCAGGAACGCGGCCAGGACGTCCGCCTCGGTCTTGCCGCCCCACAGAGGATCGATGAGCGGCTGGACAATCGTGACCACGCCGTCGTTCGACCGGCCGTCGCCCCACGACTCCAGCGGATGCGCCGCCGGCACGAAGTAGTTGCAGATGGCCGCCGTCTCGTCCTCGTAAAGGCCGTGATAGACCACGTTCGGCACGCGCTTGAGGAGCTGCGCCAGCTTGAAGTCGGCCGGGCCACCGTAGACCGGGTTCTCGGCGGTGACGACCAGCGTGTCGATGCCGCCCGAGGCGATCTCCTCGACCAGGCCGCGCAGGGCCTTGGGGCCGTTGTTGGCGTCGGTGGTCAGCGGGGCGCCGTACTCGACCGTCTTGCCGACGTTGCCCAGCGCCGAGTTCAGCGCCGCCGCCAGCGCGTGCACCACCGCCGGCTGCCGGCGGCCGGCGATCACCACGCAGCGGCCGCGATTCTTTTCGAGGTCGGCGGCCACCGCCGCCAGCCAGCGCTGGTCCCAGGACCCGGCGCCCTGGGCCAGCCCGCCGAGCGCGCCCAGCTCACCCACGCCGCGGGCCGACAGCATCGCGCACAGCGCGGCCGCGAAGGCCGGCACGTCGCCGCCGCGCAACCGCAGGCGGTGGTCGGCGGTCATGCCGGTGACCGTCATCGACGGCTCGACCGCGTACAGCCGGTTCATGTCGCGACCCGGTTCGCGGCGCCCCGCGAACTCACGCGACAGGCGCGTCTGCTCGGGGCCGTCGTTCAGGAAGTCCGAATCCAGCGCCAGGATCACCGACGCCTCGGTCAGGCGATGCCGCGGCACCACCGGCCGGCCGAACGCCAGCTTGGTCCCGTCGGTGACGCCGTCGCCCGCCACCGAGGCGTAGCTGACGAACTTGGCGCGCGGGAAGCGGGCCAGGATGCGCCGGCGCAGGTCGGCCAGCAGCGGCGACGCCGTCGGCCCGGTCAGGAACCGGAGGCCGGCGCCGCCGTTCGACACGAAGCCGTTGCAGCGCGACCGGGTCTCCGACAAGAAGGTGGTCCAGGCCAGGGGCTGGTCGCCGCGCCGCAGCTGCTTGGCGCGATCGTCATCATAGAGGCCCAGGATCAGCGCCTGCTCGAACGCGGTGGTCGACCCCAGCGTGTCGGGGTGCGACGGGTTGCCTTCGATCTTGGTCGGGTGCCCCTCGTGGCTCTCGACCAGCAGCCCGGCGGTGTAGCCCTCCAGCGCGTAGCCGGTGGCGAACTGCAGCGCGTTGCCCGGCGTGACCTCCTCCGGGCGGCGAACGAAGGGGACGATCTTTTCGTTGGGCTTCTGGCAGGCGGCGGCCAGACCGACCACGGCCGTCGAGACGCCCAGCACCTGCATGAACCCGCGGCGCGAAACGCCGTCCAGCTCGGAAGCGCCGGCCGGGAATTCGCGGGCGGCGCTGGAGGGCAGCGCGCGCGACCGCTCGGTCAGCGAACGCCAGACGCGCGGGACCTCCGCGGGCTTGGCCGCCCCACTGAAGATCGGAAGGGAACGCCGGCGCTCGTCGCGCGCCGTCTTCGCCTTCTCCTGACTTTCATCGCAACTCATCGCGAGGTCCTCATCGATGGCAGGTCGTGCAGCTCTGGCGCGTGTGGACGTTGTTCTCTACGATCAGCCGGCGACCCACTTCTTCCTGGTCGCCGTCGGGCTTCCAGGCCATGTTCGTCACCTCGGACACGGGACGGAGATACCTCTCCGGGTGCCGGTGGCAATTGAGGCAGAAGCCCATCGTCAGAGGCTCGCCCTTCTCGACGGCGGGCATCTCGTCGACGCGGCCGTGGCAGCTCACGCAGCCGACGCCCTTGTTCACGTGAATGGCGTGGTTGAAGTAGGCGAACTCGCCGACCTTGTTCACCCGCCGCCATTCAATCGGCTTGTTCTGGATGAAGCTCTGGCGAACCTGCTCGAGGAGCGGGCTCTTGTTCCAAATCTGCGAATGGCAGTTCAGACAGAGCTGGGTGGGAGGAATGCTCGCCGACGGCGACTTGTCCACAGTGTTGTGGCAGTACCGACAGTCGATCCCTTCGTCGCGGGTGTGGTGGCGGTGGTCGAACTGGATTGGCTGTTCGATCGGTTCTTGCATCTGCCGCGCGTATGGTGTGCGCGCGTAGAGCATCAAACCTCCCGGGACACCCACCGCTCCCGCCGCCACGACGAAAAGAGTGATCTGTGCGAGCGTATTGTGCTTGGGCCGAAAGAGGAGATTCATCCTCGTCGCGGAGCATTTAGGCCGGAGTTGGGTGCGCCGTCAAGAGAAGTATTTGCATCCGTTGGGATCCTGATCCAGGCGCCGTTTCCGCGGTCCGCGCGCGCCGCGCGCCTCGCGCCTGCGGCCGCGCGATCAGAAACCGATCTTCCGCATCACGAAGCGCGGAAGCAGGCGGATCGCGAACATCACCAGCCCCCAGATCCCCGGCGCGTAGACCACCGGCCGGCCGCGATCGACGGCGGCCAGCACGCGCGTGGCCACCGCGTCGGGCTCGCCCGCGAACGGCGGCGGCTTCAGTCCTTCCGTCATGCTCGTGCGCACGAAGCCCGGCTTCACGCAGATGGTCTTCAACCCCTGCCCCCGGAATTTGTGGTCCAGGCCCTCCAGATATCGGCTCAGACCGGCCTTGGCGGCGCCGTACAGGACGACCGGCTTTCGCCCGCGCTCGCCGGCCACCGAGCTGAACACGCACAGGGTGCCGCCGCCCCCGGCGAGCAGCCGCTTGCGCGCCTCTTCGCAGAACACCACCGTGTTGGCGAAGTCGACGGTCAACAGGCGGCGCGCCAGCGCGGCGTCCGATTCCAGGGCCTCCTGCGTCGCGAACAGGCCCGCGGTGACGACCACCGTGTCCAGCCCGCCCAGCGCGGCTTCGGCGGCGTCCAGCGCCGCCGCGAACCCCTCGGGCCGTTCCAGATCGCAGACGGCGTGCTTGACGGCGCCGGTCCCCTGACCGCCCCGAACGTCCAGATCCCGCGCGCTCCGCTGCAGGTCCTCCGGATCGCGCCCCAACAAGAAGACGGCGTCGCCCCGCTCGGCCAGCTGGCGCGCCAGAGCCCGACCCATCCCTTTCGTGCCGCCCAAAATGGCGACTCTGGCGGCGGCCTTCATGGCGCGTCGCCCAGCAGGCGAACGGACTGGGCGCTGCGAAACCGGCCCTCCGGGTCCCACCGCCGGCGGATGGCCTGCCATTCGGCCAGCCGGGTCTCCATCTTCTGGAAGTGCTCGGGCCGCGTGAAGGCGTCCTTGGCCAGGTAGATCCGCCCCCCTTCGCCCAGGACCAGCGCGTTCAGATCGTCGATCAGCGGCTGCGTCCAGGAGCGGACCGGCACGTCGATCGCGATCGAGATCCCCAGCTTGGGGAACGACAGCAGCCCCTCGCCCTCGGGCCCGCAGTCCTTGATCACGCACACCGGCGAGGCGAATCCATGCTTGTTGACCACCTCGATGGCGCGGGTGATGGTCCGCAGCCCGCTGGCGTGTGGCACCACGCACTGGTACTGGGTGAACCCCGGACGGCCGAACAGCCGGTTCCAGTGGCGCATGCCATCCAGCGGGTAAAAGAACTCGTCGGGGTGGACGATGCGCGGCTTCGCCCGGTTCGTGCGGTAGCGAAACTCGTTGTACAGCCAGGAGCTGGCGCGATTGAGCACCCAGGCCGGCAGGAAGAACGGGATGGCGAACCCCTTCTTGTGCCGGGGCGGACGCGGCGGCGCCTCGGCCGGCGTGGCCCAGCGCGCGCGGTACATGATCCCGCGTCCCAGGTTCTTGCCGCGCGAGACGCAATCGATCCACCCCTTCGTGAACGGCCAGTCGGCCGCCGCCCGGCCGAGGGCGTCGTAGAACTGCGCGATGCCGCGCACCTGTTCCGCCTCGCCCCACAACCAGGGGGACGGAATGCGCACCATCCGGAACTCGACCTCGAGGATGTGTCCGGTCAACCCCATCCCGCCCAGCGTGGCGCGGAACAGATCGGGTTCGGCCTGTCGGGAACACTCGACGATCCGGCCGTCCGCCACCTGCATGCGCAGGCGCGTGACGTGGGCGCCGAAGCAGCCGTCCCGGTGGTGGTTGCCGCCGTGGACGTCGGCGGCCACCATCCCGCCCAGCGTGACGAACTGCGTGCCCGGCGTGACCGGCACGAACCAGTTGCGCGGCAGGAACAGCCGGTAGATCTCGCTCAGCGAGAGGCCGGCCTCGGCCCGCAGGAGGCCCGTCTCGGGGTCGAAGGCCAGGATCCGATCGGCCAGCCTGGCGCCGGCGACCACGTGATCGCGCGGCGCCGGCAGCGAAGAATCGCCGTACGAGCGTCCCAGGCCGCGCGTCAGCGGCATGCCGCGCGTGGCGGCCTGCAGATCTTCCGAACGCACTTCACGCGCCGCCACCAGCGGCGCGTGGCCCCATCCCGAGAGGGTCGGTTCCGGCACGCGCCGGAATCTACCTCAAGCGGCGTCGGCCTTCGACGTCGTGCGCGCCAGCGCCAGGTTTCGGCGGCGCAGCTTTTCGACCAGCGTCGTCCGGCCCAATCCCAGAAGCTTGGCCGCTTCCTTCTTGTTGCTGTGTGTCTGCGCGAGAGCGGCTTTGATGTAGGCGTCCTCGAGTTCGCGCAGCAGAACCGGCAGGTCCACGGGCAACGTGACCGCCGGCGCCGGCGTGTTGGCCGACGGGTCGCTCACGTGATTCGCGTGATCGGATGCGCTGGTGCCGTTGTGCTCAGTCGGGAGCTGGTCCCACGTGTTCCCCGCCCCAGGTCGAGAGTTCATGCGCATGAACATCGGCCTGGCCGACGCCGGCCTTTAGCCAGCCGCGCAACCCGTCGAGGAACCGAATCAGGGGACATCACCTTTGTCGGAACGGCCGCCCACGCGTTCGCGGTTCAGCGCCGGTCCACGCAGCGTGATGCGCAGCGTCCGGATGTTGTCGACCGGCCGCTGGCGTCCGCCGCTGGGCCCGCCGGCGCTGGTCGGCCGGCGCGCGCCGCGCGTGATCGCCGTCGGGGCGGCGGGTCCGGGCGCCGGCAAGAGCGTGGTGGCCTCCAACCTGGCGGTGGCGATGGCGGGCCTCGGCCGGCAGGTGGCGCTGGTCGATTTGGACCCGTCCGCCGCGCGCCTGCACGCGCTCTTCGGCGTGGCCCCGGTCAACGGCGCCCCCCGCCCCACGTCCGTCCGCAACCTGCAGCTGGCGCCGGCGGCCGACGAGCTGGCCCGCGCCGCGGGCGCGGCCGCGCGGCGGGTGGCCATCGACCGCCTGGCCGAGATGCCGGCCGACGTCGTCATCGCCGACCTCGGCGCCCGGGCGCCCGACGATCTCTGGAACGCGTTCGCCACCGCTGAACGGCTGGTGGTCACCGCCGGCGACGATCAGTCGCTGCAGGGCACCTACGACTTCTTCAGTCAAGCCGCCCGGCGCGCCCAGCAGCGCCACGGGGCCGACGCCCGCGCCACCCTGGCGCGCTTTACCGGCGGCCTCATCGGGAACTCCGCCGCCCGGCCCGAGGACGGCGAGCGGTTTCACGCCTTCGCCCGCATGGTGCGCGAAGAGCTGGGCATTCCCCTGGTGGCGCTGGGCTGCCTGCGCAAGAGCGGCCGGATCGCGCAGTCGGTGATGATGGGCCGCCCGCTGGTGTCCCGGCGGGGGATCGACGACGACGTGCGCTTCTTCCACCACCTGGCCGAGATCCTGGCCGTGGATCCGGTGACGCAGTCGGCGGGCGACGGCTGCGCGCTGGACGTGCCCGAGCCGGACCTCGGACCGCACAGCGCCGCCCAGCCCGTCGACGTGGCGCGCTACCAGCGAAAGCACCCGCGCTTCGTGGTCGACTGGGCGGCGACGCTGGTGACCATCGACGGCCCCAACGCCGTCCGGGTGCGGGACGTCTCCGAAAGCGGCGCCGCCGTCGAGACGACGCTCAAGCTGGGCGTCGGCGATCGCGGCGCGCTCTGCCTCTATCAGCTGCTGGGACAGCCGTCGGTCGAGGTGGTGGTCCGCAACGTCGTGCCCGGCTTGAACCGTCTGGGTCTGGCGTTCGTGGGCAGTGGGCCCGTCCCCGCCGAGCTGGCGCGCGCCGCCCGCGAACGGGCGTCCGCGCCTTGACGGAGCGCTGCGGGCGCGGGACGCTCGCGGCAAGTGACCCACCCCGCCGCACGCAGATCGACGCCGGCCGTGCTGGCGGCCATCGCCTGGTTCGCGGCGCCGGCGGGCTGCCGTGGCCGGCCGGCCGACGTCCGCGTCGACGGCGGCCGCGAGGGGGGCGCGCCCGACGCGTCGACGCCGCTGACCATCGACATCGCCGTGACCGGCTGCGCGAGCTACGACGTCACGAACGTCGTCTGCTCGGCCCACGCCCCGGTGACGCTGGCATTTGCCCCGGTCGGATCGCCCGCGCTGACCACCTTCCTGTGGCGCTTCGGCGACGGCAGCGCGCCGGTGTCGGACCGCGCGCCGGTGCACACCTATGCGCTGCCCGGCCGCTACGACGTCTCGGTCACCGGCCAGGGCCCGGCGGTGGGCGCGGTCTCGCAGACCCGCACCGGCCTGGTGGTGGTGCTGTCGATCGGCGCCGGAGGACTGTGCGACGTCGACGCGCAGTGCGCGAACGGCCTGGCCTGCGCGTGCAAGCGGGGCAGCGGGTGCGACCCGGCGTTCACGCGCGGATTTTGTTCCACCCCCTGCCCGACCGGGTTCTGCGGGGACGAGGTGATGCCCGGGCACGCCGGCGCCGTGTGCGCGGCCTATGCCGTTCCCGCGCCGCTGCCGCGCGCGAATGACGCGGACGGCGGCGCGCCCGCCGACGCCGGCAACGGCTCGACCCCGGCGGCGCCCTGGAACCCCGTCTGCCTGGCCAACTGCGCCGACGACGCCGCCTGCCCGCCCGGATTCGCCTGCGCCCAGCTCCACGCCGGCGGCGGGGTGACGGGCTGGGTGCAGGGCTGCCTGCCGGCGGGGCTGGCGGGGGCGCTGGGCGCCACCTGCCGCAACGCCGACGGCGTGCTCGACAACGAGCGATGTGCCAGCGGCTACTGCGCTCCATACGGCAGCAACGGCCTTTGCGCCGCGAGCTGCCAGGCGCCGCTCACCTGTCCGGAGGGCGCCGCCTGCGCGCGCATCGGAACGGCCCTGCTCTGCCTGGCGACCTGTTCGTCGGCGTTTCCCTGCTCGAGCGACCCGTCGGTCTCGTGCCGCGCCGGGAACTCACCGGACGGTGGCGCCGACGGCGGGCTGCCGATCGTCTCGGGCGATCTCAGCCAGACATACTGCGCCCCGCGCTGAGGCGCGCGGGGCGCGAGGGCCCCTATTCGTCGTCGGCTTCTTCGCGCGGGGGGCGGTCCGGGTTGGAGAGATCGCGCTTGACCTCGGCCACCTTCTCGCGCGCCGCGCCTGCCATGCGGTCGGCGACCCCCTCGGCCTCCGTCTGCTTGTTGCCGGTCACGGCGCCGAACGCCTCCTTCACCCGCCCCTTGATGTTCTGACCCTTGCCACTGGCTTCCTGCTTGAGGTCTTTGTCCATTGCGGGATCCTCCTGACGCGGAATTTGGGCATCCCTGTTGACCGGTCAACGTCTGCCGGCGGCCCATCCAGGGAAGCGCTGATTTCGTAACGCAGGGGCCGCCCGACGTTACGAAACCGCGGGCTCCAGGAACCCGCCATCACGGCGAAACGGCGGACCGATCGCTCGGAGGCGCATGGCACGGACGTTGAATATCTCCAGGTCGTCATCAACGAACGGGTCAGACGGCACACGGGACTTTCCGGGGACAGCGGCGGGTTGGAAGCGAGAGCGAGAGCGGGAGCGCGTTGAGGGGGACGGGATCCAAGGGTGAGCGGAGGCAGGGGGAGGCCGGCGGCGGGAAGGTCCCGTGTGCAAGGGCTCGAGGAATTGGACGGCGGTCGGGGACCGGGCGGCGGCGGGGCGGGCCAGCGGTGTGAGCGGTGGAGGAGCGGTGGCGGGCCGCGAAGGCGGCGGCGGTCGAGCGGACGCGCGCGGGCGGGTCGGCGAGGCGGCGGGCGAGCGCGGGCGGGTCGTCGAGGTAGCGGGCGAGCGCGGGCGGGTCGTCGAGGTAGCGGGCGAGCGCGGGTCGTCGAGG
>JAICYS010000403.1 GCA_025934105.1 Myxococcota bacterium
CACTTGCCTGTGGGGTTATCAATCGGGTTTGGGGACGGGCCGGCACACATTACAGCCGCCCCCCGCGCCGCCTCCTTCGGCGGCCCACGCCCCGCCGGCGACGGGCGAGCAGAGGTAGGCCGGGCAGGCAATTGAGACGTTGTCGCAGCCTTGCAGCATCCAAGTCGACTGAATGCTGGCCAGCTCGGTCCCGTCGTTCACGTACTGAACGCATCCATCGCGGCAAGGCGACAGCCGAGCGGGCACGGCGTGCGTGCATTGGTCGGTTGCCCCGGCGCTGCAGCTTTTCGCCGTCGCCAGCACGGCCGCATATTTTTCGGCCAGCGCGCCGCAGGTGGCGGCGCCGCCATCGACGGTGCCCGGGCCGCCGCCGGGGACATACGAGCAGACCCCTCGCGTGCCGCCGTCTGCCGGCAAGCAAGCGGCGGGGGTGCCGATCAGGCACACCCCCGCCGGGCACGGGAGCTTGGGGAGCAGGGCCTGGCAGTTCGCCGCGTCCCAGCGCTGCTTGAGCGCGTTCAACTTGGACGGATCGGTGACGTCGATCGGGCAAGACCCACAGACGGACAGCGCCGAGGCGACGGTGTGCTGGCACTGGCCCGCGGCGCCGACGTCGCACCCCAGCGCGGCGGGCAGGGCCTGCTGATACTCGCTGGACAGCTCCATGCACGCCGCGATCGCCGTCCCACCCGCTCCCCCCGAGCCGTCGTTGGACGAGCCACCGGTCGCGACGGGGCCGGTCGCGGCACCGCCCGTTCCGCTCATGTCGCCAGTCAGCGACTGGCTGCTGCAAGCGCCGGCGGCGACGCCGATCGACAAGACCAACACGACGGACAAACGCATGCCTGCGGCCCAAAGCAAGCCGCGGACCAGAGCTCAACCCCGCGGATCCACGTGACCGGGCGCGGGCCTGACCTCAGATTCCTGAGATCGAGTTCCCGGTCTGCTGCGGAATGGCGCGGCGCCGCCCCGCCCTTACCGTTCAATCGCAAGGGGGATCTCATGAGGCGGACAGCGCGCGTGGTGTGGTTCTGTATGGCAGCGGCGGCGGCAGGCTGTGGTTCCTCCAGCAGCAGCGGTCCGCCTCAAATCGTCGTCACGAATCCGCAATCGGGTTCGGTGATCCAGCTGCCGGCCAGCGACACGACCCAGGTGAACTTCAACGTCAGCAACTTCAACCTGCGCCAGCCGGGCACCTGCGGCGGCGCGGCGAATTGCGGGCAGGTGTACGCGGACATCGACAACGGCGCGTGCAACCAGAGCGGCAAGATGTACAACGCGATCGCGCCCAACGCGGGGAACGGCTCCACCGGCTCGGTCATCATCGACTTCAGTGCTTGCCCGGCCAGCACCTTCTCCGGCAACCACACCATCACGCTGTCACTGCGGCTCGACAACGGCGCGACCGTCATCGGCGCGGGGAACGCCCCCGCGGTGGCCCAGATCACGATGACGACGACCGGGGGCAACGTGACGAGCTCTCAGGTCGACGCCTCGACGCCCTGACCTCGGAGGCGGCACACATCACGGGCGTCGTCGGGTCGAGAACGACGCTGCCGCACATGCAAGCTCTCATTTGAGGGCGTGTGACGAGGCCGGCCGCCAATTCTGATCACTCCGCGGGTGGCGGGGAATAACTCGCCATGATGTTGCCCCGCCGTCCTCAGAACCCGTCGATCACCCTGCTGGTTTGCGGCTTCGTGGCTTGCGGCCTGGCCACCGGCGCCGGTTGCTCCAGCTCCGAGGGGCTGCCGGTGACGGGCACCGGCGGCTCCACCGCCTCCGGCGGCTCGACCGCGTCAGGTGGCGCCAGCCACTCGGGCGGATCGATCGGGGCCGGAGGAGCGATGAGCAGCGGAGGGGCCACCGGCTCGGGCGGCACCCTCGGGACCGGCGGGGCCAAGGGCGGCGCATCCGGCACCGGCGGGCTCACCGGAACGGGCGGCGTGACCGCATCCGGCGGCGCGACGGGAACGGGCGGCGCCAAGGGCGGCGCGACCGGGGCCGGCGGGGCCAGAGGCGGCGCGACGGGAACGGCCGGGGCCAGAGGCGGCGCGACGGGAACGGCCGGGGCCGCCGGCGGCCACGCGTCGGGCGGCAGCACCGGCGCCGGCGGCAGCGTGGTCATCGATTGCAACGGGACGTTGCCCGGCGGCGGAACGTCACACACCGGCAGCAGTCAGGGGACGGCCGCCGGCCTCTCCTGGTCGCTGTGGCAGAACGGCAGCGGCGGCAGCATCACGACCTACAGCACGCCGGCCTTCAGCGCGTCCTGGGGCCCGAACTCGGGCGACTTTCTGGCCCGCATCGGCCTGCAGTGGGGCAACGGCAAAGCGTACACGTCGCTGGGGACGGTGGCCGCGGATTACGCGGAGATCAAGTCGGGCTCGGGCGGCGGCTACTCGTACATGGGGATCTACGGCTGGTCGGTCAACCCGTGCGTCGAGTGGTACATCGTCGACGATTCGTACAACAAGATGCCCGTCAACCCGGGCAGCACGACCAACAAGGGGACCGTCACCATCGACGGCGGCTCGTACATTCTCTACACGAGGTCGACCAGCGGAACCGGCGGCAGCCGCTGTGGGAGCGCCAGCAACTGGCAGCAGTTCTACAGCATCCGGCAGACCGCGCGCACGTGCGGGCGCATCACCATCAGCGATCACTTCGACGCCTGGAACAAGGCCGGCATGACGCTGGGGAACGTGCTCGAGGCGAGCATCCTGGTCGAGGTGGGTGGCGGCACCGGCACCATCCAGTTCCCGACCGCGAACGTCACGGCCCAATGAGCCGGCGATGAACAAGCGCGCGCCGACCCGCGCCGCTACGGACCGTCGAGGGGACGGCGCCGGCGACCCACTGAGATGTGTCGTTGCCGGCGGTGGCCCCGTTTCCCATCGGGATCTGCGCCGGTAACAGACCGGCCCCAAAGCCGCCGGATCGCCGACGGCGTCGGCGCTGGGCCGCCTCCGGGCGGCACGTCGTCGGGCATGATTCGCTGCCGCTGACCGTTGCTTTGCGGCAAGCCGTCCTAGCCTCAATGCTGGTCGGTTAAGCACGGCGCTTCACGGGGCGTTTGCGGGCGTAGTTGCTCATCTTGATCTTCACGGCACGCGGGTACCGTCGGTCTGACCGTCGAGGAGGTAGGACCAGGCGGGCGATCCTCGATCGCAGACGCG
>JAICYS010000419.1 GCA_025934105.1 Myxococcota bacterium
CAGAGGGACTCGTGGAGACTCCCCCTCACCCGGATTGCTTTGCAATCCGACCTCTCCCCGCAAGCGGGGCGAGGTGGAACGAAACCAATGTCCAGAATCAATGCGAGGCAACGTTCATTGTTGTGCCCTGCTTGTGCCACCAGCGCAAACGGAGTTATCTTGCCCCAGCATCAGCTTTCCTGAGGGTCAGTTGCGCCGCCTGCTTTTTCTCAACGGCATCAAGGCATTCGAGGCCGCCGCGCGCAGCGGCAGCTTTGCAGCGGCGGGCAACGAGCTCAACGTCTCGCCGGCGGCGATCAGCCGGATGGTGCATCTCCTGGAAGAGCGACTCGGCGTTGCGCTGTTCGAGCGCAAGGCCAACCGGCTGGCGCTCACGCCGGCGGGACGCGCCTATCAGAGCGGGCTGACGCCGATCTTCGATGCGCTGGCAAGCCTGACCGCCCAGGTGACGGCGCCGGCGTCGCTGCGGGTGCTCACGATCGGCGTCGGTCCCACCTTTCTGATGCGCTGGCTGATCCCACGACTCGCGGATTTCCGCAAGGAGGAGCCCACGATCGACGTGCGCATCACCACGGGAGGGGCGGCCGCGCCGTTCGGGGACGACTGGAGCTGCGGCATCAAGCTGGGCGAAGGCGACTGGCCGGGCCTGGTCGCCGAGCCTCTGTTCGCGGCGGATCTGCTGCCGGTCTGCACCCCGAAGATCGCAGCGCCCTTGAAGCGTCCGGGCGATCTGAAGGGAGCGAGCCTGCTCCGCGTCGCGCATTCGCCGGACGACTGGCCGTCCTGGCTGAAGGCGGCGGGCGTGGGCCGCGTCACCGCGCGCGGCACCGAGTTTGAATATTACGGCCAGGCGTTGCAGGCGGCCAGCGACGGGCTCGGCGTCGCCATGGGCATCCGGCCCTATATCGACGACGATCTCGCCGCCGGGAGACTGGTTGCGCCGTTCGCCGTCTCGGTCCCGAAGGGCATGCGCTGGTACCTGGTCTATCGCAGCTTCCGCGCCGAACAGCGCGATTTCACGGCCTTCCGCCGCTGGATCATGCGCACCGCCGCGGGACCCGCGGCCGGCGGCAAAACCGTCCGCAAAAAAGACCGCGCCGTGTGAACGGCTTCACACGCCGACCGAAAGACTCGTGGTTCCCTGCGCCCTGACAGCGCCGGGGATGACCACATGAACTGTCTCTATCGGGAGTACGACATCGAGCCGTTCGAAGCCGGCCGGGACCTCTGGCATGCCCGCATCCGGCGCGCCGACCGAGGTCCCCTCGTCATCGGTGGCCACCCCTTCGCCTTGCTCGAGGTCGGCTTTGCCTGGCCCAGCCCGGAGGCCGCCATCGACGACGCCAAGCATCACATCGATCAGTTCGGGCATCGCTGGACCACAGGGGCGGTCGACAGCGCGGCCTGATCGCATAAGAAAAAACAGGGGGGCGCCTGCCATGACATACATTGAAACCGGTCCATTCCCGCGCACTTCGCGCGGCGTGCGCTCGCAATGCCCGGATTGCCCCGGCAGCCTCGCGGTGCTGCGCGTGATGGGCGGCAGGGCGGGCACCGAATACTGGGCACTCCGCTGTATCAGCTGCGGCGGCATCCATCTCGACATCATCGATCCGCTCGCGCCAAGGCCGGAGCACGACGGCGCGTCGGCTGCGTGAGCAACGCAAGCTTTCAGAACGCCTCCGCAGCCCGCTGAATCGCTCTGTCTTCGTCATGGCCGGGCATAGCCGTTCGAAGAACGGCGTCGCTTCCGCTCGCCTATGTCCCGGCCATCCACGTCTTGGTTGCAGCGGCAAGAAAGACGTGGATGCCCGGCACAAGGCCGGGCATGACGCGCTGAGTTCGGAACTTTCCCGACCTGCTGCCATCGTGCTGACAGCATCCTGCCGGACGCGGGGCTTTACTCTTTCATGTCCGGCGGACTCGGCCCATATTCGCTGCATGGCGAAGAAATCCGTTCCATCGGGTAAATCCGGCAAATCCACCAAATCCAAAGCAGGCCGCCCCGAGGTCATCCCGATCGGGCCGGCGCTGGCCGAATTGCTCAATCCCGCGATCAATCGCGGCGATGCCGGCATGGGCTCCGGCACCGGATTGCAGCCGCCACCGGACAATTCCTGGGATCGCCGCGCCGGCGGCGAAGCCGCGGCGCATCGCGCCCGCGCCTCGACGCGCGACAAGAGCGAGGATGTTTCCAGGCGCGATATTTCCAACAGCGTGTCGCGTGGCTCGCCCCCTCCCAACCCTCCCCCGCAAGCGGGGGAGGGCAAGGGTGGGGGTGCCTCCACAAACTCAGGTTTCGAGGAGGCGCCGCAGGCGAACTACGGCACCTCGGCGACGATCCCGACGCTGGACCCGGAACTGGCGCGGCAACTCGGCCTGCCGACGGCGGAAGACGACGAGGAAGCGCTCGCGCGCCCGCCGCGCAGCAAGATGGAGTCGCTCGGCGTGAAGGCGACCGCGGAAGCGCTGGAGTCGCTGATCCGCGACGGCCGTCCCGAGTTCAAGAAAGAAGACGGCTCCCTGAAAGTGTGGACGCCGCACCGGCCGCCGCGCCCGGAGAAATCCGAAGGCGGCGTGCGCTTCGAGATCAAATCGGAGTACCAGCCGAAGGGCGACCAGCCCACCGCCATCGCCGAGCTGGTCGAAGGCATTGAGCGTAACGACCGCACGCAAGTGCTGCTCGGCGTCACCGGTTCGGGCAAGACCTACACCATGGCCAAGGTGATCGAGGCGACGCAGCGCCCTGCCCTGATCCTCGCGCCGAACAAGACGCTCGCCGCCCAGCTCTATGGCGAGTTCAAGAATTTCTTCCCTGACAACGC
>JAICYS010000046.1 GCA_025934105.1 Myxococcota bacterium
CAGGCCTGCGCGATGGCGGTCAGCGCCTCGCCCAGCGCGCCCCGCTCGGCCGCCCGCTCGCCGGAGGCCAGGCGGAACAGCCCCAGCGCCGCGGCCGGGGCCGTCTCGCCGCCCGGCGACTCGACGATGGCGCGCCGAAACGCGGCCGCCGCGCCGCCCGGATCGCCGGCGCGCGCCAGCGCTTCACCGTGCGCCAACAGCACGCTGGCCGGATCGGCCACCGTGCCGTCGACCAGGCGTGCCTCCTCGGACAGCACCGCGACCTCGAGGATGGCGTCGCCCGATCGGCGCGCCAGATGGGCGCTGAGCGCGCGGGCCATCGGATCGCCCTCGCCGCGCAACGGGGTCAGCGCCGCCAGCGCCTCCGCGTACGCGCCCGCCGCCACCTGGTGATGCGCCAGCCGGAACCGCAGCGCGCGCACCCGCTCGGCCGGCGCGTCGGCGGCGCCCGCCAGCTCGGCGGCGACGATCTGGGCGCGGGCCTGCGGCGAGGCGGCCGCGCGCTCCAGGGCCGACGCCGCCAGGCCCGACGGATCGGCGACAAGCAGGTCGCGCAGAAGACCGGTTCCGCGCGCTGCGGCGGCGGGGTCTCCGCTGGCCAAGAGCGCGCGCCCGGCCGCCAGCCGCAGCGCGATCGCCGCGTCGGCGTCGCGCGCCAGCTCGGCCATCGCCAGCAGGTTGTGCGCGCGCGGCACCAGCGGCAGGCGCGCCTCGGCGGGGGCCTCCAGGTCGAGATCGCAGAGGCGCGCCCGCGCGCGCACGTCGCGGGGGCGCAACGTCACCAACCGCCGCTCGTGCGGGATGGCGCGGCCCGGCTGGCCCAGTTGATCCGCGTAAAGGGCGACCAGCAGCTCGCGCGCCCAGCGCTCCAGCTCGACCGCCTGGCTGCCGACCAGCACCGGCAGCACGCCCTCGAGGACGCCGGCCGCCTCCTCGATGCGGCCGGCCGCGATCGACAGCGCGGCCAGCGCCTGCACGGCCGGCCGCGCGTGCTCGAGCGACGGGTCCAGCGCCAGCGCGGCCCGGTAGAGGCCGGCCGCCTCGTCGACCTGGCCCAGCGCCGCCGCGTGCACCGCGCCGGCCGCGATCAAGGCGTGGATGCGCCCCCCCGAATCGTCCGCGGCGGCCAGCTCGCCTTCGCCCGCCAGCGCCTCGGCCAGCGCGGCCGGGTCGTGGTTGCGCACCGCGATGGCCAGCTCCGTCGCGCGGAGATCGACACGCCAGGGGCGGCAGGCCCGGATCCGCGGCTCCTGCAGCAGGGCCGCCGCCTCCGCCGCTTCGCCGGGACCGCAGAGCTCCGCGAACAACAGGGCCACGTCCACCGCGTCGCCGTCCCGCGCGGCGGCGGCGATGAAGGCGCGCGCGGTATCGGCCGCGGCCGCGCCCCGATCGAGGGCCAGGGCCAGCTCGATCCGCTCGGCGGCCACGCCCGGGTGGGAGGGATCGAGTCGTGCCGCTTCCTCCAGCGCCTCCAGCGCGGCTTGCGGGCGCGACTGGGTCCGGCGCAGCAGGTGCGCGCGCTCGCGCCACAGCGCCGCCGCCAGCCCGGCGTCGGCGGCCGCGACCTGCCCGGCCAGCACCGCCAGCGCGCGATCCGCCACGTCCGGCGGCACGTCCCCGCGCGTGAGCCGATCCAGCTCGGCGATGAGCGGTCCGAGCGCCGTGTCCGGATCGCGCCGGGCCAGCTCGCCTTCCAGCGCCGCCAGGGCTCGGGCCGGCCCGTCGGCGCGGGCCGCCCGCCAGGCGCGCGCATCGTCGCTCACCAGCGCCGTCCGCCGCGGCGCACGCTCGGCGCGCCGCCCCAGGCCGGCCAGCGCCTCGGCGCGCAGCCCCGCGTCGCCGCGCCGGGCGCCCAGCAGCAACAGCGACAGCAGCGCGCCCGGGTGATCGGCCGTCATGGCCAGCGCCTCGCGATAGGCGGCCAGCGCCTCGTCGCCCCGGTTCAACCGGTCTTCCAGCAACCGGCCGCGGGTCACCAGCAGATCGGCGCGCCCCGTCGGATCGGCCCCGGCCGGGCGGACGCGCGCCGCCTCCGCGTGCACCTCGGCCAGCTCGGCCCACCGGCCCGCGCGCGAGAGGAATCGGGCCAGCGTCCAGAACGCCACGACCGACGCGGGATCGGCCGCGAAGGCGGCGCGCGCCGAGGTGAGCGCCAGATCGTCCTGCGCCAGTCCCTCTTCCAGCCGCGCCACCTCCACCAGCAGCCCCGCCCGGCGGGCGCCGTCGCCGGCGGCGGCCTCGGCGCGGTAGAGCTCGATCTCGGCGCGCGGATCGTCGTCGGCGGCCTCGACGATGGGCGGCCGCAGCTCGACGACGTCGACGATGTCCAGCAGCTCCGCCGCGCCGGCCTCCGGCGCCGCTTCGCCGGGGACCTCTGCGTCGGGCAGACGCGTGCGATCGGTGTCGTCGCGCGCGATCGGCTCCGGCGTCGCCGCGTCGCGGGTCCGCCCCGGCGTGGGGGGCGGAGCCGGCTCTTCGACGTCGAAGTCGACCTCGACCAGCTCTTCGTCGTCGCCGTCGGGTGCGGGTGGCATGCCGTGGGTATCCGGCCGGAACGCATTATCACGGCCGCCGGATCAGCATGTCAATGGACAGGTCCGCGGTGGGTGGGCATGATAGCTCGCGCTTCCGGCGCGTCGCTTCAGGCGCGCGGTGGCAGGAAGCACGAGGCCCTTCTGCCGAACCTGCTGGTCCCCATCGATCTGCGCGACGCCGCGCCGACGCTCCCGTCCCTCTTCGCGCTGGCGGAGAGCCGGCGGGTGGCCCGGGTCGCGGGCGCCACGGTCTACGCGATCGCGCTGGCGAACCGGGAGCTGCCCGACGAGGCGATCGCCGCTCTCGGGCGCGCCGGGGCCGACAAGGTGCTGCTCTGCGAGGGAACGGGGCTGGACGCGCCGGCCCTGGAGGCGACGCACGGCTCGGCGCTGATGGCCGCCATCGAGCGAGTCTCGCCGTTGCTGGTGCTGTTTCCGGCGGGCGGCGCCGGTGCGTCGCTGGGCCCCAGCCTGGCGGCGCGCCTGGGCGCGGCGTTCGCCGGGCCGGCCGATCTGGACGTGGTCGACACCGACGACGCCTTGCCGGACGGCGTGGGGCGCGTGTTCGTCCGTTTCTGGGGGGCGGCCCGAAACGCCTACCGGCGGCTGGATCCGGTCGAGATCGAGCGGCCGGTGGTCGCCATCTTGCCGGCCGACGGCGCGGCCCGGCCCATCGGCAGCGCCGACGTCGATCTCGACGTGATCTCCTGCGTGGCGCCGGCCAGCCCCGGCGTCGAGACGCTGGCCAGCGAGCCCGACGACAAGGCGGCCATCGCGTTGGCCCGCGTGCTGGTGGTCGTCGACCCGGCGCTGGGCTCGCGCGTGCCGGCCATCCTGCGCGGCGCTGCCCCGGCCGGCGTGGCGGTGGCGGACGCGCGCCAGGACGCTGCCGCGGTGGCCGCCGCCACGCCCGACACGCTGATCGTCGTCGGCGGCCCCCCCCCTGCCATCACCACGCCCCGCACGCGCACGGCGATGATCGTGCAGGGCGAGGCGCCCCTGTCGGCGGCGCGCGCCGTCGACGTAGTCTGGCGCGTGCCGGTCGATCTGCCGGCTGAAGAGATGGCCCGGCAGCTCGCGCACGAGTTGCCAGCGCTGGCCGCCAGGGCTGCCCGATGAACCTGCTGGTCTGCCTTCGCGCCACCGGGCGAGCCGGTTCGGAGCTGCTGGGCAGCGCCGACACACAGGCGCTGGCGTGCGCGGCGGCGCTGCGCGCGGCCGGCCACCGGCTCACGGCGCTTTACGCCGCGGACAGCGGCGAGGCAGCGGCGGTGGCCGCCTGTCTGGCGCCGCACGTCGACCGGGCGGTCCGGATCGTCAGCGACGAGCTGGCCGCCGCCGACTTCCACACCGTCGGCCAGATGCTGGCCATGGCCATCCGCCGGATCGGCGCGGACGCCGTGGTGATCCCGGCGCAGCGCGACGACGAGGCGATCAGCGGCGTGCCGGCCGCCATCGCCCGCCACCTGAGCGCGCGCTACCTGCCGTTCGTCGAGGAGATCCTGGCGCCGGACGCCGCCGGCGGCCGCTCCGGCACGGTGGAGGTCGTGGTGCGGGGCGGCGGACGCAAGCGCCGCCTGCGCGTCGCGCTGCCGGCCATCCTGGCCACCTCGCCCGGCGCGGATCCCCTGCCCGCCCCGGTCGCCGGCGCGGCCGAGCCGAACGTCGAGACGGTGGCGCTGGGCGATCCCGACGCCACCGTGGTGCGCCGCCGGACCGAGCTTCTCGGGCGCGCGGAGCCGGCGTCGCGCGGGACGCAGACCGTCAGCTCGGCCGCCGCGCTGGTGGCGGCCCTGTTCTCTCGCTGAACTGCGCGGCGACCTCCGGCACCAGCGCCGCCAGCCGCTCCCGCTCGTTCAACGACGGGTCGTCCAGCACGCAGTCCAGCAGCCGTTCCAGGATGACGCCGATGCGCGGGCCCGGCGAAACGCCCAGGATCCGCATGACGTCCCGCCCGTCGATGGCCAGGTCGGTCACGCGCAGGGCGGCGTCGGCGCTGGCCACCTCCGCGATGCGCCGGCGCAGCTCGCCGATCTCCCCGTCGGGGTCCTCGCCGAACCCGCGCCCGCGCACGTCCCCCTCGCGCAGCGCAAAAAGATCGGCCAGCCCGGCGGAGCCGCCGACCCGCCGCACGAACCGGCGGATCGTGCCGTCGGTCCAGTCGGGCATGTAGAAGAACATGTGGTTCTTGACCATCGCCACCACGCGCTCGCGATCGGCGTTGGCCAGCTTCAGGCGGCGGCAGATCTCGTCGGCCAGGTCCGCGCCCACGTATTCGTGCTTGAAGAAGCTGAACTCGCCGGGGGCGTCGTCCTTGGGCTGGCGGGCGCGCGGCTTGCCGACGTCGTGCAGCAGCGCCCCCAGCCGCGCCACCGGATCGCCCCGGGTTTCGTCGACGACCGCCAGGGTGTGGCCGAACACGTCGTGTTTGTGGAACCGGTTCTGCGCGCAGCCGATCCCCTCCAGGAGCTCGGGGATCACCACGCCCAGAAGCCCGGTCTCCTGCATCAGGCGCAACCCGCGCGACGGCTGGCGGGCCCCCAGCATCTTGAACAGCTCGTCGCGGATGCGCTCGGCCGAGACCTTGCGGACCACGTCCAGCGTCTGCGGGATGGCCCGCCGGGTCGGCGGGTCGATCTCGAACTCCAGCTGCGCAGCCTGGCGGACGGCGCGCAGCGGCCGCAGCCCGTCCTCGCGAAACCGCGCCACCGGATCTCCGACGGCGCGGATCAGGCGGCGGCGCAGGTCGCCCTGCCCGTCGAACGGGTCGGTGATGCGTCCGTCCACCGGATCGAAGCCGATGGCGTTCATCGTGAAGTCGCGGCGGCTCAGGTCCTCGTCCAGGCTCTGGACGTAGCTGACCGAAGACGGCCGCCGCCCGTCCAAATAATCTCCCTCGCCGCGAAAGGTGGTCACCTCGACGGGGCGCCGCGGCTCGGCGTCGGTCAGCACCGTCACCGTGCCGTGCTTGAGGCCGGTGGGGATCGCGAAGGTGTGGCCGAAGAGCGCCAGCACCGCGTCGGGAACGGCGTCCGTCGCCACGTCGAAATCGGCGGGCGGTCGCCCGAGCAGCATGTCGCGCACGCCGCCGCCCACCAGGTGGGCTCGATGGCCGGCGGCGCGCAGCCGCTGGCAGAGTGCCAGGACGTCGGCGGGGATCCGGGTCCGGAGCTGCTCGGCCGAGGGCTCGACGGAGGGCCCGGCGGTCACGCGCGCGTCCCCTCGCCGCGCTCGATCGCCCCCAGCGCCACCGCGGCCGCGCTCTGTTCGGCCTCTTTCTTGGAGCGGCCGATGGCCTGGCCCCAGGCGCGCCCGGCGATGGTCAGCACCACCTCGAAGCGCTTGTCGTGGTCGGGGCCGCTCACGCCCACCACCTCGTAGACCGGCGTGGCCTGCCAGAGGGCCTGCGCCCGCTCCTGCACGCGCGACTTGAAGTCGAGGCGCGCGTATCGCTGCACGTCGCCCAGCTCGGGCTGAAACAGCCGGGCGACGATGCCGCGCGCCGCTTCCAGCCCGCCGTCACGGTAGACCGCTCCCACCAGCGCCTCGAGGGCGTTGGCCAGGATCGACGGGCGGCCGCGGCCGCCGGTCTTCTCTTCGCCGCGCCCCAGGCGGACGAAGCGGCCCAGATCCAGCAGCGTCGCCGTGCGGGCCAGGCCGCCTTCGCTGACCAGCGCGGCCCGGGCGCGGCTCAGCTCGCCTTCGAGCGCGTCCGGCAAGTGGGCCATCAGCAGATCGCTGGTCAGCAGCGCCAGCACCGCGTCGCCCAGAAACTCCAGCCGCTCGTTGTCCGTGCGGTCGGGGGCCGCCGCCTCGTTCAGCCACGAGGTGTGCGTCAACGCCGTCTCCAGCAAGACCCGATCGCGAAAGCGATACCCGATCCGGGTCTCCAGCTCACCGTCGGGCGCGTGTTCTGCGGGCTCCATCTGTCGGTAGTATGCGCCTCAGGCCTCGATCCAGCCGCCCCCCAGGACCCGTCCGTCGTCGCCGTCGTAGAAGACCGCGGCCTGGCCGGGCGCGACCCCGTAGGCCGGCTGGTCCAATCGAACCAGCGCGATGCCGCCGCCGGCCGGCTCCAGCCAGGCGGGCGCGGCCTCGGCGTGGTGGCGGATCTGCACCGCGCACCGGCGTGGTCCGCGCGCCGCCGCGCCGTCCAGCCAGCGCACGTCCGCCACGCGCAGCCGGTCCTGCCCCAGGCGCGCGCGCGGCCCGACCCGCACCTCGCCGGTGGCGGCGTCGATCCGCAGCACGAAGCGCCGCTCGCGCCCGCCTGCCGGAACCCCGCGCCGCTGCCCGACGGTGAAGGTGTGCGTGCCGGCGTGGGCGCCCAGCGCCGCGCCGGTGGCGTCGTCGACGATCACGCCGGTCGGCCCGGCGCCGCCCCGCGCCGCCACGAAAGCCTGGTGGTCGCCGTCGGGAATGAAGCAGATCTGCTGCGAGTCGGGCTTGTCGGCGTTGGGCAACCCGTGGCGCCGGGCCAGCGCCCGGACCTGGTCTTTCGTCAGCTCGCCCAGCGGAAACCAGACCCGCGCCAGCACCTCGGGCCGGACGCCGAACAGGAAGTACGACTGGTCCTTGCCGGCGTCGCGGGCGCGGGCAAGCGCGGCACCGTCGGGGCCGGGCACCAGGCGCGCGTAGTGGCCGGTGGCCAGGACCGCCGCGCCCACCGCGTCCGCGAACGCCAGCAGCGGGCCAAACTTGATCTTCTCGTTGCAGCGCACGCAGGGGTTGGGCGTGCGGCCGGCGCGGTGCTCGGCCACGAAGTCGTCGACCACGGCCGCCGAGAACGCCGCGCTCTCGTCGATCACGTGGTGGGGAATGCCCAGGCGGGCCGCGGTCGCGCGCGCGTCCTCGATGTCGCGCGGACCGCAGCAGCGCCCGCCCAGGCTGGCCGCCGTTCCGCTGGCGTCGTAGAGGCGCAGCGTCACGCCCACGACCTGGTGCCCCGCCTCGACCAGCAGCGCGGCCGCCGTCGAGGAATCGACGCCGCCGGACATGGCGATCACCACCCGGCGCTGGCCGGCCCCCGCCATCGACGTTCCGGCCCCACCGGCCTGGCCGCGGGCGCGGACCCGGGCCACCGCGGAGATGGTCAGCGCCGCCGCCTGGTCGATTTCGGCCTCGGTCGTGCCGCGGCCCAGGCTGAACCGCAGCGCGGTGGCCGCCGCGTCGCGCGCGCGCCCGACGGCCAGCAAGACCGGCGAGGGTTGCAAGGAGGCCGAGCTGCAGGCGGCGCCCGTCGAGACGCAGACGCCCTCCAGGTCCAGCGCCGCCGCCACCAACTGGCCGGGCGCGCCCGCGAAGGAGACGTTGAAGGTGCCGGGCAGCGCGCGGGTGGCATCACCGTTGCGCCGCGCGCCCGGGATGGCCAGCAGCCGTTCCGCCAGCCGGTCGCTCAAGCCCGCCACCCGCGCGGCGTCGGCGGCCAGCGCGGCCCGCGCCAGCCGGGCGGCCACGCCGAAGCCGACGATGCCCGCCACGTTCTCGGTGCCGGCGCGGCGCTCGCGCTCCTGGTGGCCGCCGCGCAGGACCGGCTCCAGCGCGGCGCCCCGGCGGACGAACAGCGCGCCCACGCCCTTCGGCCCATAGAGCTTGTGCGCCGAGAGCGCCAGCGTGTCCACCTGCAGCGCCGCCACGTCCAGGGGCAGCTTGCCGGCCGCCTGCACCGCGTCGACGTGAACGGCGGCGCCGGCCGCGCGCGCGACGGCGGCGAAGGCGGCGACGTCGCTGACGTTGCCGAGTTCGTGGTTGGCCACGGCCAGCGCCAGCAGCGCGGTGTCCGGCCGGACCAGCGGCGCCAGCCCCGCCGGATCGATCTCCCCCTCCGGGCCGACCGCCAGCCAGCTCACCGGGCCGTCGCCGAGCGGCCCCAGCACCGAAGGGTGCTCGATCGGCGAGGAGACCGCATGGGCGCGCCCGCGGGCCCGGCGCGTGCCACGGACGGCGAGGTCGTTGGCCTCGGTCCCGCCCGACGTGAACACAATCTCCTCGGGCAGCGCGCCGATCAGCGCCGCCACCTCGGCGCGGGCCTGCTCGACGGCTTCGCGCGCCGCCCGCCCCGCCGCGTGCGTGCTGGACGGATTGCCGCCCAGCTCGCGCAGGGCGCCGGTCATCGCCTCCAGCACCTCGGGATCGAGCGGCGTGGTGGCGTTGTGGTCCAGGTAAATCATCGCGGGCGGGGCTTCGGCGGCGAGCTTGGAATCGGCAACAGGTTGGTCAGCGCGCGGACGGCCATTCCGCCGACCAGGTGCCGCTCGACCACCCGATCGACGTCTTCGATCGTCATGTGATTGTAGAGGACCGCCCGGCCGGACGCCTCTTCGACCTGATCGCCGACCAGGATGTTGGGGCCGCGCAGGCAGTGCCCCAGGCAGACCTCCTCGCGCACCACGACGCGCCCCTCGAGGCCGCGCGCCAGCACCCGCACGCGCAGGTGTTCGATCAGCTTGCCGGATCCGCGCCGGTCGCCGCACACCGGCCCGGTGCAGACAATGACCGTCAAGCTCACGGGCGGGTCGGCGACGGCGGCGCCGATGCCGGCCGCGCCGCCGTCTCGCTCAGGGCCCGCGCCAGGTGCTTGCGCAACCCCGCGACGGTGTGCGGCTCCTCGGCCAGGAACAACAACAGCTCGCGGTCGGCGGTGCCGCCCAGCCGCAGCAGCGCCTCGGACGCGGCGATCAGCGCGGCGGGGTCCCGGTCGAAGACGGGGTCGGACCGGTACATCGTCAAGAAGTCGCGCAGGGTGGCCGTCGAGTCCGCCGCGCCCATCGCCACCAGCGCCCGCGCGATCTCGGCGGCCGCCGCCGGCGGGGTCTCGGGCAGCGTCAGGTTGGCCGCGAGGTCGGGCGCCACCGACCGCGCCAGCGGCCCCAGCGCGCCGAGGGCGCGCGCCAGCACTTCCACGGGGGGCGCCGGGCGCTTGTCGCAATAGTCCGCGTGCGTCCGCAAGGTCGTGCGGTAAAGGTCCAGCGCCCCCGCGTCGCGCCGGGCGATCAGCATCTCGCCGGCCTTCTGGCGGGCGAGCGGCGCGGTCTTTTCGTCGCCCAGCAACTCGAGCAGCTTGGTCGTGACCGCGCGGCCCGGCTGGCGTCCCAGCTCTTCGACCGCGAACAGCTTCAGCGCCGGAAAGCGCTGGTCGGGATCGGCGATGATCGACGTCAGCGTGGCCGTCAGGTCCGGCGGCTGGGCGGCCGAGACCATCCCGGCGCTGGGCGTGAAGCCCTCGGCGTCGAACGTCGCGCCGCGCACCGACTCGGTGCTGCCCGCGCCGAAGAGCGACGCCTGGTAGATGCGCGCGCCGGTCCGCGGGTCCAGCCCCACCAGCCCGCCGTCGACGGTGGCGTAGAGGATGGCCTGGCCGGTGTCGGCCGACGCCACCGCGTCGGTGGGACTGGAATAAGCCCAGCGCAGCGCGCCCGAGGCGGCGTCGAACGCGAAGAAGAAGCGGTAGTCGTGCACGATCGCCAGGCCGTCCCGGAACTGTGGCCGCCCCCCCTCGACGGTGACCCGCCACAGGACCCGGTTGCGGTCGATGGCCGAATACTCGGTCTGCTCGGGCCGGTAGAAGTCGTAGTCGTACGTGGGGCGCACGAAGGCCGGCAGGTGCGCCGACAGGTAGTCGGGCGAGCGGCGCGACCCGCGCGCCGTGTCGCGCGCCATCAAGAAGATGCCGTGCGAGCCGTAGAACAGCCCCTCGGGCAGCGCGCGCACGAAGGTCGCGGCCTCCTCGGTCGACAGCACCTGTCCGAGCGGCCCGCCGGTGGCGCCGTCGTAGAGCAGCACGTACTGCGATTCGACCGGGACGGCCACCACGCCGCCGCGCACCGCCGGCGCCGCCACGCGCGCCGACGGCAGCTCGCGATCCCAGCGGCGCGCGCCGGTGCGGCCGTCCAGCGCAATCAGCCGCCCGGCCGGCTTTTGCCCGGGCGCATGCAGGCGTTCCACCAGGTAGACGGCGTCACCGTCCAGCGCATACCCGAACAGCTCCTCGGACGAGGCGATCGGGTGGCGCCACAGGACCGCGCCCGTCCCCAGGTCGCGCCCGACGATCTCGCCGTTGGGCGCGGCGGGCGGCGCCGCCTTGGTGCCGTGGACCAGCACGCTGGCGCCGGCGGCCACCCGCGTCGTGACGTCGGCCGGCTGCGTCCAGAGCAGGCGCGACGACGAGAGATCGTATTCGGCCAGCCGCGGTCCGCCGGCGCCGCCCAGCACCAGGAACGCCAGGCTGCGGTGGCCGCTCTCCGGCGCCCGCGATCGCGCGACCGCGGCCGCGATGTCGTCTCCGTTGCCGGCCCGCTGGTAAGGGCTGGTGGCGCAGCCGGCGGCGGCCAGCAAGACGGCCAGGATGCGCTGGGCTTTCATGGCGTGCCCGCCCGCTGATCCAGCAGCTTCTGCGCCTCGCGCTTCGACGGGCGGTCTTCCTGGGCCGGCACCGAAGCCAGGTACTCGGCCAAGGCGGTGGTCGCCACCGCCCCCGACAGCCGGCCGATGGTCCGCAGCACGTCGATGCGCAGCTTCTCGGGGACGTCGGCGCGCTTGACGTACTCGCCCAGCGTGTTGGCGACGATCTCGTCGTCGATCGAGCCGGCCAGCTCGGCGATGCGTGGAACCATGTCCGGCGTCGCCAGCGCCGCCAGCGCCGCGCCCACGCCGGCGTCCCCGCGCGACAAGAGCGCGAACAGGCGCGGGACGGCCCGCGTTTCGTGGCGGTCGGCCAGCGCGTCGGCGGCGGCGGCCCGCACGTCGGAGGCCGCGTCGCCCAGTCGGTCCATCAAGGGGTCGGTTGCCCGCGCGTCCGGCACGTTCCCCAGCGCCTTGACCGCGCGGCGCCGGATGTCGGGCGCCCGGTGCCCCGCGTACAGCACCAGCGCGTCGAGCACCGCCTGATCGCCGCGCAACGCGTGCGCGGCGCCCAGCTTGCCCAGCGCGTCCAGCGCCGCCTGCACGCGGGCCGGCCGCTCGCCCTCGGCCAGCACCTCCAGCAACGGCTCGGCGGCTCGCGCGGTCGCCGCGTCGCCCAGCTTGGTGGCCGCGTCGATGGCGGCCTCGTCGTCGCCGCCGATCAACTGCTGGCGCAGCGATTCGATCTCGGCCGCCGACGGCGCCGCCGCCGCCTCGGTTGCCGGGGCGGCGGCGCCCCTGCTCTTCGCTACCTTGGCCTTGGCCTTGCCGCCGGCCCGCGCCGCCACGGCCGGCCCGGCGGCGGCCAGCGCCCCGACCAGCGACACGATCGCCAGGACCCGGCGGTCCACCCGCGCCGTCGTCACGGCCGAGGCCGATCATGCGGGAGCCCCGGGAGGGCTCCGCGAACTTCGCGCGGCGACTTCGCCGGGCTCAGCCCGGCTCGGTCAGCGCGCGTCACTTGCCCCGGGCCTCCGAATCGGAGAACTCGACCTTGCCGCTGTAATTGGCGCCCTTGCCCAGCAGCCAGAAGCTGGTGGTGGCGATGATGCGGCCCCGCGACTCGATGGTCATCATGTAGCGCTTGCGCACGTCGAAGTCGGGTTTCGACAGCGTGATGTTGGACCCGAAGATGCGCGAGCCGCGCTCGCGCGTGTACTGCGGATCTCCCGCGACGAATTTTTTGCCGCCCTGGGTGATGTCGTAGAACTTCACCTCGATCTCGCTGTCGTCCAGCGGCTGGGCGAAGAAGGCCAGGTACTCGAGGTTCCAGCTCCCCTTGTCGGCGCCGCTCTCTTCGGTCGGCCAGATCTTGTCGATCTTGTTCTTGTGAATCGCGCTCACGAACGCCCCTTGCGACGAGAAGTGCATCGGCAAGCGGTTCTTGGTGATGATGATCTTCCCCTTGAACACGTCTTCGGGCTTGGCGGCCGCGCTGGGGCGCGCGCTGGCCAGCAGCAGCAAACCAAGCAAGGTCCCGAACCGGAGCGCAAATCGCTTGTGCATCAGGGAGCTCCCGCGCCGTCGGCGCTACGTTGAAACAGGGTGCGATATTAGGCGAAGAGCTCGACGGATTGCCAGGCCGAACCGTGGCCCGCGCGCCGGTGAAGCCGGGCCTTGGCGAGCGCAGCCGTCGCCGAGCTCCGGGAACCCTCCCCGGGTTCCCCGGGTCATGCGCCGGGCTTGCCGTTGCTGCCCGCCGCCGGCACACCCTTGAACAGCGCCTCCAGACGGGCGGCCTGGGCGGCGTCGACGTTGGCCTTCTCCTTCGCCAGCCGCAGCACGTCGCGTCCCACCAGCTTGTAAAGCTCCAGCAACTCGGGCGCCCGCGCCTGCAACGTCCTGAGGTGCCGCTCGACCGACGAGACGTCGCCGCGCTCGACCGGGCCGGTCAGCGCGCCCGGCAGCCCGACGTGCGCCAGGTTCTGCACCACGCTGGACAGCAGAGGGATCAGCACCGGCAGCGCCTGGTCGGCCGGCACGCCGGCCTTGATCAGCAGCGACTGCGCCATGTCCGCCAGCGCCACGACGTAGTTCGAGGCCAGCACCGCGCCCGCGTGATAGAGCGCCAGGTTGTCCGCTTCCAGGAACACGGCCCGCGCCTGCAGCGAGCGGACGATCCGCTTGGCGATCGATCGCGCCGGCTCGTCCCCTTCGACCCCCAACGCCACCTCGGACCGCGCCTCGTCGGCGACGCGCGCGTCGGCGAACGACACCAGCGGGTGCAGCGTCCCGACGGCGCGCACGTGGCCCACCGCCGGCGCCAGGATGGTGCGGGCCGGGTTGGCGCCCGACGTGTGCAGCAGGATCTGCTCGCGCCGGAGGCGCTTCTCCTTGACCAACCGCGCGGCCACCTCGGGCACGCGCTCGTCGCGGACGGAGATGATGACCACGTCGGACTGCGACAGGATCTCGGGGATCTCGTCGGACGTCGCGACCACGCCGGAGATGGCGCGCGCCTGATCGGTCAGCTCGCGCTGCCGTCCGTGAAGGCCGGTGACCGGGATGCCGGCCCGCACCAGGCGGGCGGCCAGCGCGGTGCCCACCACGCCCGCGCCCATCACGAACACCGAAGGGGTCGGCTCGGCGGGGCCCTCGGCGGCGGCCCGGGCGTTGACTTCAGCTTCGGACATGTAGCTCATGCGAGTTCCTCGCCAGCCTTATACAGGTTGTGGGCCGAGATGTAATCGAGAACCGCGCGCGGAACCAGCCTCGAGACGTCCTGGCCGGCCGCCAGCGCCGCGCGCACCCGGCGCGAGCTGACGGCCGGCAATTCCACGGCCGCCGGCGCCTCCGCCGAGGTCGCGAACCCGGCCCGGCCCACCACCACGAACGGGACCGTGCGCTGCAGCTCCGCGCCGCCCAACCAGGACGGCACCTCGGGCAGCAGATCGGCGCCGATCACCAGCGAGAAGCTGTGGCCGGCGTGGTCTTGCTGGAGGCGCCGGATGGTGCGCAGGGTGCGGCTCTCCTCGCCGAGGTCGCGCTCGATCGCGCTGACCCGGACGCGCGGACCCAGCGCGGCGGCCGCCCGCTCGCACATGGCCAGACGGTCGGCGAAGGGGGCCAGCGACTTGCCGAAGGCGTGCCGCACCGCCGGCACCAGCCACAGCTCGTCGACGGGCGCCGTCTCCAGCACGTAAAGCGCCGCCATCTGATGGGCGACGTGGGGCGGGTTGAAGCTGCCGCCGAAGATCGCGACGCGCATCAGGCGTAGTCGGCGATGAGCGCCGGCCGCCGCGCCTCGACGAAGGTCCGTTCGAAGCCGGCGTCGGCGTCGAGGAGATCCCGCAAGGTGGCCCCCGCGTCGACCGCGCGGCGCGCCCGCTCGTCGCCCGTCAGCAGATCGATGGCCGGCGGGTGCTCGACGAATTCGTACGCCTCCGTCCGCCAGCGGAACTCGCCGGGCGCCAGCCGGCGAGCCGTGGCGATGAGGGCCAGACCGGTGGCGTACGGGCGGAAGGCGGCCGGATCGGAGACGTGCAGCTGCACCCCGCCGCACGAGCGGCCCGCGAACTTGTGGAACGTCGGCCGGAACGACAGCGGCCTCAGGTGGAGCCCCGGCGCGTCGGCGACGGCCTCGGCCCAGGCGTACCCGTCCAGGAACGGCGCGCCCACGATCTCGAACGGCCGGGTCGTGCCCCGCCCCTCGGAGAGGTTGGTGGCCTCGAACAGGCACTGCCCGGGGTAGACCAGGGCCGTGTCCGGCGTCGGCATGTTGGGCGACGGCATCACCCAGGGCAGGCCGGTCTCGGCAAAGGTCATCGGGCGGCGCCAGCCGCGCATCGGCACGATCGTCAGCTCGCCGTCCAGAGGCCGCGCGAATCGGCTGTCGCCGGCCCAGGGCATTCCGCCGGCGCGCAGTCGCGCCATCTCGCCGATGGTCAGCCCGTGGCGCACCGGAACCGGGCACAGCCCCACGAACGAGCGGCACGACTCCGCCACCGGGCCGCCCTCGACGGCCACGCCGCCGAGCGGGTTCGGCCGATCCAGGACCACCACCGCGACCCCGGCGGCGAACGCCGCCTCCATCGACAGCACCATCGTCCAGACGTACGTGTAGTACCGGCTGCCGACGTCCTGCAGGTCGACCACCAGCACGTCGATCTGGGCCAGGTGCTCGCGCCGAGGAGCCAGCGAGGCGAACGTCGATCCGTACAGGCTGGCGACCGGGATTGCCGTGCGGCTGTCCTGATCGTCGCCGACCCCGATCATGTCCTGCGCCTCGCCGCGCACGCCGTGCTCGGGGCCGAACAACATCACCGGCCGCACGCCGGCCTGAATCAGGCGATCGACCGCGTGGGTCAGATCGCCGGCCACGCTGGCGGGATGACAGAGGACGCCGACGCGCCGGCCGCGCAGCAAGGCCAGCCGATCCCGGCAGAGCACGTCCAACCCGGTCTCGACCATCCCGCCCTTATACAGCGCCGGGGCGAGCGCGGCGAGCGGTCCAAGCCGCGCCGGAGCCGCGTTCAGCGCGGCTCCGATGCGCTGCCGAACCGAGAGGCCGGCGGGGCCGCGAGCTCCCCCGCCCTCTCGCGCCGGAGATCGGCGGTAGTTGATGGGGATCGGCTTCAGCGTGACCTGCTCCCCCTGGGTGTTCACCTTGAAGCGCACCATGCGGCACTTCCACTTCTGCTTCAGGCCGCCTTCGATGAGACGCAGCTTGGCGGTGAAGGCCTGGACAGTGATCCCCTTCGTGGGCTTGCCCTGGCTCTTGAGGGCGGCGACGTACTCGTTGAAGATGCGCGTGAAGTAAACCGGCTCGGCCTCCTGGCTGAGCGCGCTGGCCTCGGGCGACGAGGCCGCCGACGGCCCGGAGCCCTCCTCGACCAGCATCTGGTCGGACCGCCAGCGCGAGGTCTCGTCCTGCTCCTCCTCGGGCTCGTCCTCGTTCGGCTCCTCGCGCCCCAAGAGCCGGGCCAGCATGACGTTGAGGCCGTTCGACAGCCCCTCGAAGTCCGGACCGACCGGCTTGAACTGGTAGTCGATGTTCCCGTTGATGATCTCGGCGACGCCCAGCTCGATCTTGTCCAGCGGGCGGATGAACCGCTGGGAGGTCAGCATCACGGCGGCCAGCATCACCAGGATCGACAGCACGCCGAAGCCGAGGATCTTCATGCCCACCGACGACACCGACTCCAGCGCGTCCGAGATCGACATCAGCGTGATGACGCCGCTGGTCTTGTCGAAGGAGTTGCCGTGCAGCGGCGCCGCCACGGCGGCGTACTCGCGGCCGTCCAGCGTGAGGTGGAAGACCTCCGTCGGCGCGTTCTTCTGCAGGGCCTGCCGTCCCCACGCCTCGGGCGACGAGAACAGGATGGCGTTCAGCGCCTGCGTCTTGTTGCCGTCCTCCTTGGCGTTTTCACCCGTCCCTTCGGACACGAAGCTGGAGGTGTGGACCTTGCCGTTGTGGAAGTAGGCCACCTCGGTTCCCAGGAGGTCGCGCTTGGCCTGCGCGTCGCGCGCGGTGACCACGTAGCCGACCAGCAGCGCGCCGCGGATGGTCCCGTCGGGATGGATGATCGGCGCCACCGCGACGCGCGTCATGCGCCCCTGCAGCGTCCAGATGTCCTTGGTCGGCTCGCCGCTCAGGGCGGTGGCCACGGCCGGGAACTTCGTCCGCAGATCCTCGCCGTACATGGCGTTGACGTTCAGGTCGCGGGCGATGACCTTCCCTTCGGCGTCGAGGATGGCGACGATGTCGGCCTTGCGGGCGCCCCCGGTCTGCAAGAGCCCGTTCAGCTGCTCGGCCTGGTCGAACGCGGCCTGGCGCCGGCCGGTCTCGTCGGGCTTGGAGAAGACGGCCACCACGCCCGGCCGGTGCGCGAGCCCGGCCACCAGATTGGCGAACTCCAGCGCCTCGAGGCGGACGATGTCTCCGTGCATCCGCTGGGCGCGGGAGACGTCGAATTCAACGGTGCGGATGCTCGCGTCGCGCATCTCGTGGGTGACGGCGGAGTACACGCCGGCCGTGACCACGACTAGGACGATGGCGGCGACAAGCCCGATCTTCATGCGGTGCATGCCTGGCTCCTCTGCTCGGCTTGGGGGATGGTTGGGGACGGTTTCGACGTTTGTCCGACAGGACTAAAGTCGCCGTGCGCGATGCGGCAAAAACAAGCGCCGGACACGGGTGAGCAGACCGGATTATCGGCAGCACTGCAGCAAGAGTCAATCATTCCACCCCGCCAAGCTGGCGGAACTGCGTGGCAAGTTCGCAGGGGGGCGCCAAAAAATTGATTTCAATCGCACCTGAGCGTACATGTAGGACATCACGCTCAGGAGGGGCCGATGCCGAAGACGAAGAGCTCGCCACGACCGGAGACGACGGGCCTTTTGCCGAAGACGATCGACCGACGGGCGCAAAGGCGGACGCACGGGCCGGATCGGCGCAGCGGCAAGCGCGTCACCGTCGATCTGTTCATGAACCGGTTCGTCGACGGACAACCGTACCTGTGCCGGATGCTCGACATCAGCCGCACCGGCGCGCGGCTGGTTCCCATCCTGGAACCGGATTCGAAGCGCGGGCCGCGCTACATGGGGCTGCAGTTCCAGCTTCCCGATCGCGACGACGTGATCACGGCGTCCGGCGAGGCGATCCGCCGCGGCGGCAAGACGGTGGGCATCCGCTTCACGAACCTGCCGCCAGATTCTGCGTGGGCGATCGAGTCGTTTCTGAGCTTCGTCTGACAGCCGATCCGTCCGCCGAGGACCCGCCCGCCGGGCTCGCGTCCGCGCTCTTGCGCAACGCGGCTCCCGCGATCAGCAAGGAACCTAAAAGGGTTCCTTGGACCTCCCGCGACGCCTCCGCTGGGCCAAGCCCAGCTCCGTCAACGCGTTTTATTTAGCGGGTTTGCTGGCTTGACAGGTGCGGAGGGCACCAGTATGGTCCGCCTCTGTCTCGTTTTTTTGGCTGCTCTTTTTTAGTTCGCCCCTAGTCCGTGCCCGCCCCCTAGTCCCGCCCACCGCCGACCAGTCGAAGCGCGTGAAGGCCCCGCGCCGGAGGAGCTCAGTGGATCAGAACAGGAAGCCAGGCGTCCCCCCGACCAAGGATATCAGTGACCTAAAGGCTCGTTTGGGCCTGAAGGCGCCGGCAGGCGGGCCTCCGGGCGCGCCGGGCCCGGGCGCGCCGATCCCGCCGGGCGCCCGTCCTCCGGCTGGTGGACCTCCATTCGCGCAGCCGCACGCCGGGGCGCGCCCCGCCACCGGGCCGCAGATTCCCGTGGGTGGCCGGCCGACTCCGGCGCCGGGCCAGCCCGTCCTGGGTGGCGGCCCGCCGCCGCCCGGAATGAACCCGTTCGGCAACCTCAGGGCCCCGCAGGGCGGATTCGACATCCGCTCGATCGACGACGGCGCCCCCGTCCAGAACGTCCGATCGGGCCGCGGCAAGGCCGTCCTGATCGCCTCGGTGATCGTCGGAGCGGGCGGCTTCGCGCTGGGCGCCGGCATGGGCATCGCCAGCGTCGGCCGCGCCAACATGAACACCGCGAACCACGCGGCCAAGGCGGTCAAGACCGAGCTCGATGCCATGCAAAAGACGCTGAGCCAGATCGGCACGGCGGTCGCCCGCAGCCAGCAGCGCCTGGCGGCGGCCAAGAAGGAACCGGTGGCTTACGATCCGCAGTTCATCGCGGACCTCAAGAGCATCAAGCTGGAGCCGCGGCCCAACACCGCCACGATCTTCCGCGTCGACTATTACCGCCTGCCCGACGCCGACGTCGACAAGCTCTTCAACTACTACTACGACACGATCGCCCTCTATAACGAGGTCGAGCGCCACGTCCGCCGGTCCGACAACGACGCCGAGGCGCTGAAGAGCTACGCCGAGAAGTCGGCCGGCGCGACCTCCAAGAACTACGGCGTGGTGTTCGACAACGGCGGCAAGATCATCGTCGCCAACCTGGTCGAAGTGGGCGACCAGGTGTGCAAGAACGGCAGCAAAGAGTGCGGCGCCGATCAGCTCCTCGGCTTCAAGATTCGGTCCGGCTCGGGCGCCCCGTGGGTCGACCGCAAGACCGGCAGCAAGCTGGACGCGGGCAACCTGGTCCCGCTGAAGCCGACGCCGTTCATGGACGCCGTGATGACCGGCTCGCCCGACCAGGTCCGGCAAGAGAGCTACAAGCAGCGCGTGGCCAACATCCGGACGCTGCTGGCGCAGATCACCGCCAACGGCAAGGACCTGATGGAAGGCATCACCAAGGACGCCGCGCGGCCCGACATGTTCGCGCCGCTGTAACGTCGGGCGGCGCGGCCTCGGCCCGCCCTCGGCTCGACTGTCCTCGCCGTCGCCCTCCCCGGCCGTCAGAGCCCGAGGAGATCGCCGCCGGTGAGGACGGCTGCGGCTCCAGACGACGGAGTGGAGCGCGGCGGCATCAGCGCACGAAGGTTCTGAGCGCGGTCCGCACCAGGGCGCGGGCGACCGGCGAGCGTGACAAAGCGGCGGCGGCGGGGGGCGACGACCGATAGTAAAGATCGACCGCCGTCGCGGCCAGGGTGCTGTGGGCCGTCGCCAGATCGCGGAGCTTGCGCAGGGTCGCGACCTCGGGCGACAGGTCCGACCCGAACGCGGCGGTCGCCACGAAGCAGCCGGAGAGCTGCTTGTATTTGACGGGCGGCGTTTGAAAGCGCTGGAACGTCGGCGCGGACGCCCCGCAGACCCCGATGGCGCGGATGCCCACCGCGTAGAAGCTGTCCGGCGTGAGTCCGTCGATCTGCAGTCCGGTCGTCGTGCCGGGGGCCGACACCGGCAAGCTGCCGGCGGCGCTCCAGGCCGGGAACGAGGTGGGATCGACGTTGCCCCACTCGCTGGGGGCGGTCGTGTACCGCACCTCGTAGCCGATCACGGTGCCGCCGCCCGCCTCGCTGGACTGACGCACGACCAGCTGGGCCGACGTCCCAGAATCCAGGGGGGCGGCCGTGAACGACACCGGCAGCGGCACCGGTGGGTTCGGTCCCGAGCAATCGTCCGGCGGACAGGCAGCCAGCGAGACCTGCACGCGGGCCGGTCCGTTCGCGCCCGACAAGCTGAGCAGGCGCCCTGCCCCGCTGCCCGGCGCGTCGCTGATGGTGGCGTCGGGCGGCATGACGTCGCCGGTCGCGCCCGACCAGTCGCCGTAGCCGGCCAGGTCCGCGGTGCTGGAGACCGCCGGCAGCGGCCCGCCCAGCGCGACCGGCACGCGGTAGAGGACCGACGGCTGGCCGACGTTGCCGCTCTGGCCGTACCCCGCGTAGTACTGCGCGTCGTACGCCGCCTCGGCCGTGGGGTGCTGATGGTCGGCGTTGCCGTCGAACTCCTTGGCGACCTCGACCGACAGGCGGTAGTCGCCCGGCGCGAGCTCCGCCGGCACCACCCAGCGCCCGGTGAAGGGGGCGCCGTAGGGCGGCGTGGCGGCGGCCACCACGTCGACGTCGTTCATGGCGACGTACTGCGCGGAGTCGCCCGGATCGCACGATCCCGGGTAGTCGATGCGCGGGACGCAGACCGAGCCGGTGAAGTTGAACAGATCGGCCCGCGGCGGGTAGTACGACGCCGGCTGGCTGGCGTCCAGCAGCCCCTTGGCGCTGCGAAACAGTCCGCTGGCGCAGGTCACCGCGTCGACGACCTCGTTGATCAGCATCGGCCGGCAGAAGTACGGCTCGGGAGACGACGTGTTCTCGTGATCGGTCAGGCGATCGTCGTTCCCGTCGTTCATGGTGACGAGGGTGTAGAGCTTGCCGCGCGCGTGCGCCCAGATCGGCAGCGCCATCTGGCGCCGGCCGTAGGGGAAACGCGGCCCGGACAGCACGTTCCAGGTGCCGGGGCGATTGCCGATGCCGTGAACGGCGACGGCGTTGGTCACCATCAGCGTGTCGACGAAGGTGGCGCCGTCCGCGCTCTCCAGCCAGACGGCGATCTGCGGCCCCATGTCCGGGTGCCGCGCGTCGAAGGCGCACCCGGTGGCGGACGGCGCGCGGAAGCAATCCGGCTGGAAGGTGTATTCGAGGACGGTGCAGTCGGCGCGGGCGAGCCGCGGCAGCGCGGCCACCGCCGCGGCCAGCAGCAGCCAGCCGCGGCCGATCTTACCGACCGCGTTGCTCACACGGGCGGCTAGAGCTCGAGCCCGTCGAGGGCATTGTCTTTCTTGCCGCCCTTCTTCTTCCCGCTCTCCGATTCGGACGACGCCGGCTTGGACGAGGCCTTCTTCTTGTCGTCGTCGGGCGTGAAGCCAGCGTTCGGCGACGGCACCACGACGTCGGCGTGCTGCTCGGTCCCGGGCTTCTTCACCTCGTGGCCGGTCACGCGGTCGATGATGTCGTCGTTCTCGTCGCGGCCTTCGTCGCCGCGCTTGGCGACCGCCTCGACCAGCGCGTCCTTCTCGACGTTGCCGGGGTTGACGACCTTGCGGCGCTCCTGCACGCGTTCGTCGGTGGCCGCGTCGTAGAGCACCAGGCAATAGACACCGTAGAACTCGGACCGATCGACCAGCTTCAGCTTGTCGCCGCCGGCGTTCCAGGTGAAGTGGTCGAGCGTGTGCTTCATGCCGCCCGGCGCCCGCTCGTCGCGGTACACCGCCTTGGCCTTGCCGTAGCGGGCCTCCATGCTCTTGCCGAAGTCCACGAACGACTTGCCCTGCAGGGCGTCGCGATTGAAGGCCAGGTACATCTTGTAAAGGCCGTCCTCGAAGAAGAAGAAGTAGCGGGTCCACTGGTCTTCCTTCGTGACCAGCACCGACTCCGAGGTCCCCTGCTGGAACTCCGGCCCGATGATCGAGACGTCCCAGCCGCTCTTCTGCCCTTCGAACTTGGTGTAGCTCTTCTTGACCGCCTTGATCTCGCGTTCCATCTCGTCGCGGACGCGCTGCTGCTTGCCCGGATCGGCGGAGGCCTCTTTGACGCGCTTTTGGTACTTGCCCTCGATGGCCGTGCGGACGGCGGCCATGACCTCTTCGGGCTTCATGCCCCACTTGAAGGTTCCGGCGCTCGGGTCGCCCAGACGGACCGCTTTCAGCTTGTTGACCTCGGCTGCGCTGGCGGTCGGCGCCGCCCCTTCGCCGCCCCCCTTCTTCTTCGCCTTGGCCTTGGCCTTGGCATAGCCTGTTGCGCTGGTTGCGGAGACCGCAACACCCAGCGACAGAGCCAGCACAAAAGCACCAGTGATTCTCATCGAGGCCTCCTCGTGTCCGTGTGGGGCGCGGCGGGCCGAGACGGTCCGGCCGTCGGGGAACCGGACGTTAGCACAATAATTCGCGGCGAATTCGCGAGTTATTCGACTTCTGACGGGGCCGATGCTCGACCATCCGGGTCGGGCGCCGGCGGCGGCGCGTCGGCCCAGGAGCTATCGATTTTGGTCGGGTGATAGCGGTCCGCGCGGCCGGTCTTGAGGTCCTCGTCGGGGGTGGGCGAATAGACCGCCCGCTCGCCCGGCCCCGAGTAGTCGATCCAGAAGGCGGACCGATCCTTGCGGACGTCCAGGTGGACGAAGCTGGAGTTCGGGTAGTAGCCCACGCCGACCTTGTCGAACGTTCGCCGCAGGTAGTCGCGCAGATCGGCGGTCTTCACCCCCTCGACGCGGAAGTCGCAGGCCAGCCCCTTCATGTGCGGGCTGTGCGGGTTCTTGGCCACGCTGGGGTGCCGGTAGCCCGAGACGATCTCCAGCCGCCGGCCCGGCCAATGGTGGCCGGTCTGGAACAGCAGCTTCATGAGCCGCGGGTCCATCCTGTGTTGCGTGTTGGTGTGGTGGCAGCGCAAGAAATGATCGAACCGGCGCTGCAGCCCCTTCACCGGGCGGCCGTGCGCGTCGCGCAACTTGAGCGGCAGCGTCTCGCGCAGGTTCACCGCGTAGAGCACCACCGGCGCGTTCCTCGAAACCTTCGAATGTTTCGAGCCCTTCGTGCGCGGCTTGCCGCCATGGGTGGACGGGCGGGCCGCCGACGGCCGCGGCGAGGCACCGGCGCGCGCGGGAGCCAGCGCAAGCAGCGCAGTCAGCAACGCGGGGGTGGCCAGCTTGCGGAACATGCCGGGAGACTCCCTTGATTTTGACCGGACCTAGGGGGGCTGAGTCAACTTTCTCTTCAGCTCGACCAGCAACTGGTGCGCGGCCCGCGGCGACAGATCGTCCGGATCGACGGCGCGCAGCATCTCGGCAACCTCGGCCGCGCCGTCGGGAGGGGCGGCCGGCGGCGGCCCGGGCGGCGGCGCGAACAGCCCCAGCTGCCCGGGACCCGCCCGGCCGCCCGGCGCCGGCATGGCCTCCAGCGACCGGAGGATGGCGCCGGCCCGGGCGATGACGGCCTCCGGCAGGCCGGCCAGCTTGGCGACCTCGACGCCGAACGAGCGATTGGCGCCCCCCGGCACCAGCTTGCGCAGGAACACCACCTCGCCCTTCCACTCGCGCGCGGCCACGCTGACGTTGCGCACCCGCGGGCGGTCGGCCGCCAGCGCGGCCAGCTCGTGATAGTGCGTGGCGAACAGGGTCTTGGCGCCGATCCGGTCGTGGATGTGCTCGGCCACCGCCCACGCGATCGACACCCCGTCGTAGGTCGACGTCCCGCGGCCGATCTCGTCCAGCACAATCAGGCTTTGCGGCGTGGCGTGCCGCAGGATCTGGGCGGTCTCACGCATCTCCACCATGAAGGTCGATTCGCCGCGGGCCAGGTTGTCGCCCGCGCCCACCCGCGTGAAGATCCGATCGCAAAGCCCGATGCGCGCCGTCCGCGCCGCCACGAAGCCGCCCATCTGCGCCTGGATGACGGCCAGCGCCACCTGCCGCATCAGCGTCGACTTGCCGGCCATGTTGGGGCCGCTCACGATCAGCAGCTGCTCGGCCGCCGGGTCCAGCCGGACGTCGTTCGGGACGAAGCTGCCGGCGGCGGCCAGCTGCTCGACGACCGGATGCCGCGAGTCGCACAGCTCGATGACGCCGCCGTCGTCGACCTCGGGCCGGCAGTAGCCGTTGCGGTGGGCCACCTCGGCCAGCCCGGCCAGCGCGTCGGTGGCCGCCACCCGCGCCGCCAGCGTCAGCAGGCGCTCGGCGTCGCGGGCCACCCGGGCGCGCAGCGCCGTGAACAGCTCCAGCTCCAGCGCGATCCGGCGCTCGTCGGCCGACAGCACGGTGGCCTCGAACTCGGCCAGCTCGGGCGTGACGAAGCGCTCGGCGTTGGCGACGGTCTGCTTGCGCCGGTAGTCGGCGGGCACCGCGGCCAGGTTGGCGCGCGTGACCTCGATGTAGTAGCCGAAGACGCTGTTCAGCTTGACCTTCAGCGACGGGATGCCGGTCCGCTCCCGCTCGCGCGCCTCGATGGCGGCGATGCGGTCGCGCCCCCCGGCCGCGATGTCCCGCAGCTCGTCCAGCTGCGGCGACACGCCCGGATTGACGTACCCGCCGTCCTTGGTCAGCGCCGGCGCGTCCGGCCGCAGCACGCGCGACAGCTCCGCGGCCAGCTCCTCGGCCAGGTCCTCGCCCAGCGACAACCAGTCTCGCTCGCCGGCGGTGGCGCCGTCGATCTCACCCCGGTGCGCCTCGGCCAGCTCCGCCGCCAGCGCCGGCAGCTCGCCCAGCGAGCGCCCCAGCACCGCCAGGTCGCGCGGCGTGGCGACACCCAGCCGCGCGCGGCCGACCAGCCGCTCGAGATCGGCGATCTCTCCCAGCCGCTTGCGGGCCTTGTCGCGGGCGCCGTGCGCCGCCACCAGCCGCTCGACCGCGTCGTGCCGCCGCCGGATGACGCCCAGATCGCGCGACGGGAACAGCAACCAGCGCCGCAGGAGGCGCCCCCCCATCGCGGTGCGCGTCTGATCCAGAAGGTCGATGAGCGACCCGGAGCGCCGGCGCTCTTGCAGCGACTCGACCAGCTCCAGATGGGCGCGCGCCTGCTCGTCGATGATCAGCGCCTCGTCGCGCCGGGCCAGCTCCAGGCCGGCCAGCGCCAGCTCGGCCCCGGGCTGGGTGGCGCGGGCGTAGCGCAGCACCGCCGCCGCCGCCCGCGACGCCTGCGGCCAGCGATCCAGCACGGCCGCGTCGTGACGCGCCCCCAGCGCCCGGGCCAGCTCGGGCGCCGCGTCGCCGTCCACCACCGCCGCGCGCGGCAGCCGCGGGAAGGCCGCGCGCAGGCAATCGGCCAGCGGCCCGTCGCGGTCGCCGCGCCCCAGCACCAGCTCGCGCGGGGCGGCCCGGGCGATCTCCTCCAGCAGCAGCTCGACGCTGGCGGCCTCGGTGGCGCGAAAGTCGCCGGTGGTCACGTCCAGCAACGCCAGGCCGTAGCCGGCCCGCGGATCGCCCACAGCGGCGGCCACGTAGCTGGGCGCGCGCGGGTCCAGCGACTCCTCGTCCAGGACCACGCCGGGCGTGATCACGCGGACGACGTCCCGCTTGACGATCCCGCGCGCGACCTTGGGGTCCTCGAGCTGCTCGCAGAGCGCGACCCGATGCCCAAGTTCGGTCAGCTTGGCCAGGTACGCGCGCACCGCGTGGTGCGGGACGCCGCACATCGGGACCGGGTCTTCCTTGCCCTTGTCCCGCGTGGTCAGAGTCAGATCGAGGACGCGGGCCGCGTAGACCGCGTCGTCGTAGAAGAGCTCGTAAAAATCGCCCAACCGGAACAGCACCAGCGCGTCCGGGTACCTCGACTTAACGTCGAGGTACTGGCGCATCAGGGCCGTCGGGGCGGTTTCCTTTGGTTGCGTTACTTGGCCTTGGGCGCGGCGGCCTTCTTCTTGGCCGGCTTGGCTCCGGCGGCGGCCTTTTCGCGGCCGGCTACCCGCTTCTTGGCGATCCGAGCCTTCAGCTTCCGCTGCGCCGTGCGGCGGCGCATCTTCATCGATCGGCGATTGTCCCGTCGTCCCATTGCGCCGCCAGTATCGCGATTCGCCCCCGCTCGTCAAGCGGGCGTTGGGTCGGAGCGCTACAAAGTTGTGAAGCACCGGCGCGCGTGCTAGTCCCGTGGAGACGTGAATCCATGTATCTGTCGACGGTCCTCATCGTCCCTGGGTTCGTTGCTCGACACTTGAATACGTCCGGTCTTCGCGTTCCTTCCGCCTCGCCAGGAACGAACATGCCGCGTCGAGAGATGCCCCCCTTCACGTTTCCAGGGCACTGGCAGCCCGTCCGATGAAGTTGCCCAGCCTGCGCCATCCCGTCGGAGCTTCAGTCCTGGCCGGCGTGGCGGGAGCCGGCCTGGTCGACCTGCTGGTGACCGCCGGACATGGCGGCGCCGGCGGCGTGGCCGCGCTGGCCGTCGGCCTTTACGGCGCGGCGGCGCTGGTGGCCGGACTGGCCGCGGATCTGGTGGCGCTGGCCGTCGAGGGCGCGCGCCCGGAAGGCTGGCCCCCGCTGCGCGAAGCTCCGGAGCGCGATCGGGCGGTGGCGGCCGGGATCCTGGCGTCGCTGGCCGGCGTCCTGGTCGTGGCGGCCGTGGCGGCCGCCGGACAGAAGCTGCTGATCGGCAAGATGCAGAGCCAGAAACTGGCGACGATCGCGGCCGCCGGCATGGCGATCATCGGCGCGCTGCCGGGCGCGGCGGTGGCGCTGGCGGTCCTGCCGCTCGGGCGGCGGGCGGCGCGGGCCCTTCCCCGCCCGCGGCACCTGGGCGCCACCGGGTTTCTGCTGGTCGGGCTGGCGGTGCTGGCGGTGCTGGCCTTCGTCGGCGCGCTCTCGCGGGCGGACTGGCGCGTGCTGGATCTGGGGCCGCTGGACGCGCTGGGACTCGCCGCCGTCCTTTGCGCCGGGCACGCCCTCTTCTGGTTCGGCGCGCGCGCCGGCCAGACGCTGCGCCGCCGGCTGCCGGCCGCCCTTGGCCTCGTCCTGCCCGCGCTGATCGCCGTCGCGGCGGTCGTCGGGCTGGTGGCCGGCGCCGGGCTGCCCGAGGGGGCGCCGGCCTTCGCCGCCGTCGACGAGCACGCGCTGGGCCTGCGGGCGCTGGTGGGCGTGGCTCGCCGGCTCACCGACCACGACGGCGACGGGTTCTCGGCCCGGTTCGGCGGCGGCGACTGCGACGACCATCGCGCCGACGTCTATCCAGGCGCCGAGGACGTCCCCGGCGACGGCATCGACCAGAACTGCGAGGGGGGCGACGCCAAGGCCGTGGCCGCCGCGCCCAGCAGCACCCCCGAAACGCCGGCGGCCCACGTCGAAGCACGGGCCGGGGCGTTCAAGGGCAACATCCTCATGGTCACCATCGACGCGTTCCGCGGCGACCGCCTGGGCGTGGCGGGCTATGGCCGGCCGGCCGGACACTCGCTGACCCCGACGCTGGACGCGCTGGCGCGCCGCGGGACCTACTTCAAGCGCGTCTGGTCGCAGGCGCCGAACACGCCCCGCAGCTTCCCGTCGATCCTGACCGGGCGGTACCCGGGCGACATCGCCTGGGACAAGCCGACCGTCAATTACCCGAATCTGCTCCCCAGCAACCACACCTTCTTCCAGAGCCTGCGCGCGGTCGGCCTGACGCCCATCGGAATTTTTTCGCACTTCTATTTCACCGCCGACCGCGGCATCAGCCGCGGCTTCGCGGAATGGTCGGACGAGGGCGCGCTGTCGATCGCCGAGTCGAACAAGGACAGCGCGTCGCCGCGCATCGTCCCGCGCGTGATCGCGCGGCTGCAGCAGGCCGCGGCGCGCCACGAGCGGTTCGTCCTGTGGACGCACCTGTTCGAACCGCACTCGTCGTACATGACGCACAAGGAGTTCCCGACCTCGCTGAGCGGCGTGCCCGGCCTGATGGAAAAGTACGACTACGAGATCGCGTTCACGGACCTGTGGGTGAAGAAGCTGTTCGACGCCCTCCACGCAACCGGCCTGGACAAGAACACCGCCGTCGTCGTGATGGCCGATCACGGCGAGGCCTGGGGCGAGCACAAGGCCTACTTCCACGGCACCGACCTTTACGACGAGCAGACGCGTGTCCCGCTGATCCTCGCCGTGCCCGGTCAGGCCCCGCACGTGGTCGACACCGACGTCGAGCTGGTCGACGTCGCGCCGACGCTGCTGGATCTGGTCGGGGCGCCCATTCCGGCGGGCATGCGCGGCCGCAGCTTGCTGCCCGCCGTGGAAGGCAAGCCGCTGGGCCCGGCGCCGATCTACGCCGAGCTGATGCCGGCCACGGCCTGGCCGCACCAGGCCTCGATGATGGTCACCGACGGCCACAAGATCCTGCATCGGATCACCGAACGCCGCTGGGAGATGTACGATCTCCGCCGCGATCCCGGGGAGAAGGTGAACCTGGCCAACCAGCCGGCGCAGGCGGCGCTGTTCGCGCAGCTCAAGGCCAAGTTGGTCGCCTTCGAAGAACGCGCGCGATAGGCTCCGCCACCCGGCCGGCGGGTGGACCGCTGCCCGCCGGCCGAACCGCCCGGGCTGGCGGGCGTCAATCCGGGGCGTCGAGCTGGACGGCGATGTCGGCGCGCTGGTCGGCGGGGGCGCGGTCGAGCACGTAGGCGCGAATCTCCCGCCAGTCGCCGGCGCCGGGATCGCGGCGCGCGCAGGAGATCGCCTTGCGCCAGAGCGGATCCGCCGGTTCGTCGCGCCAGCGCGCCGCCTTGATCCACTGGGCGCAGGCCTGGCGCGCGCGCCCCAGGCGTTCCCAGATTTCGGCGCCGCGGGCCAGCCCGGACGCGCGGTCGGGCGTGTAGAACGTCAGCTCCATCAGCATCCGCTCGGTCCCGCCGAAGCGGCCGGCGCGGCCGAAGATCAGCGCCACCAGGGCCAGCACGTCGGGCGAGCTGGAATCCTCGTCGAGCAGCAGGTCGGCCCACCGCAACGCGCGCGGCTGATCGTCCAGCACCCACGGCGCGGCGACCACCAGCGGCAACACCCGGGTCGACAGCGCCGGCGACGACAACACCCAGGCGTTCACGTCGGCGGGCAGCGGCGCCGGCAGGGGCTCGGCCGCCGCGGCCGCGGGCGCGCTGTCGGGCGCCACGCCGCCCAGCGCCGCGGCCAGCGCGAAGGCCG
>JAICYS010000361.1 GCA_025934105.1 Myxococcota bacterium
CGTTCTCCGGCGCCAACGCCCCGAAGATCGACTACACGGACGTCAAGCTGCTGCAGCGCTACGTCTCCGAGTGCGGCAAGATCGTGCCCAGCCGCATTACCGCGGTTTCCGCCAAGAAGCAGCGTGAGCTGGCCCGCGCCATCAAGCGCGCCCGCTTCCTCGCCCTTCTCCCCTACGTTGTGAAGTAAGGGAGGCGGATAAGATGAAAGTCATCCTGCTCGAGCGGGTGGAAGGCTGGGGCGGCCTCGGCGACGACGTGAACGTCAAGGACGGCTACGCCAGCAATTTCCTGCTGCCTCGCTCCAAGGCGCTGCTCGCCACCGATGCCAACCTGAAGGTGTTCGAGGGCCAGCGCGCCGATATCGAGGCCCGCAACGCCAAGGCCAAGGAGGCCGCCGGCCAGTCCGGCGAGAAGCTGGACGGGACCTCCTACATCCTGATCCGCCAGGCCGGCGAAAGCGGCCAGCTCTACGGCTCCGTCTCCGGCCGCGACGTGGCCGAGGCGGTCGGCGGGGGCGGCAAGGTGGAGCGCTCGATGGTGGTGCTCGACAAGCCGATCAAGACGCTCGGCCTGCACGACGTGAAGATCCGGCTGCATCCGGAGGTGACCGTCACGGTCACGCTCAACATCGCCCGCAGCCAGGACGAAGCCGAGCGCCAGGCGCGCGGCGAGGACGTGATCAACGCCCAGTTCGAGGAAGAACGCATCGCCGCCGAAGAGGCCGCGGCCGAACTGCTCGAGGGCGGGGCCGGCCAGATCGCGGCGGAGTTCACCGAGGCCCCGTAAGCGAGACCATTCGACGCACATCTAAGCAATTTCCGGCGCGGGAGCCCTCCCGCGCCGTTTTTGCATCCCGCTGTTGCGGAATTGTCATTTCGCCCCGCCGCGACGCGTCCTAGCTAAGCCATACTGATCATTGTTCAGGTTTCCGCGCGGCGGAGCCTCACGGGGGATTTTCCGAGAATGAATTCACGCGTCCTGCTGTTCGCAGCGGCCTCCGCCGCGGTCCTGGTCTCCACCTCCGCCTTCGCCGCGGACGCGCCCGCGGCCAACGGCGGCACCCAGGTCGAGGAGCTGGTGGTCACCGGCACCCGCGCCCAGCCGCGCTCGGCCCTCGAATCCCTGTCGCCAGTGGACGTCGTCAACGCCCAGGCCCTCAAGCGGCAAGGCAACACCGAACTCGGCGCCGCGCTCGCCGTGACGGTCCCTTCGATCGACTTCCCGCGCCCGTCGAACACCGACGCCACGGACGCGATCCGCCCCGCCACCCTTCGCGGACAGGGGCCGGACCAGACCCTGGTGCTGCTCAACGGCGTTCGCCTTCACACCTCCGCGGTGGTGAACCTCAACGGCTCGGTCGGCCGCGGCTCGTCGGGGGTCGACCTCAACGCCATCCCGGAAGTCGCCCTGGACCACGTCGAGGTTCTTCGGGACGGCGCCTCGGCCCTCTACGGCTCCGACGCCATCGCCGGCGTCATCAGCCTGCAGCTGAGACAGGCCGACCACGGCGGCGGCGCGGACGTGAATGTCGGCCAGTACGACACCAGCTTTAACGGCTTCGTCGGCGGCAAGCGCAACATCCACGACGGCACGACGATCTCCTGGGACGCCTGGCAGGGCCTGAAGCTCGGCTCCGACGGCTTCCTGACCATCTCCGGCGAGTTGCTGCACCGCGACCACACCAACCGCAGCGACGTCGATCCGCGCCTGAACCTCGGCATCACCTCGCGCTTCGGCGACGGCGACGTGCACCAGAAGACGCTGTACCTGAACGCCGGCAAGCCGCTGGGCGCCGGCTGGGAGCTGTTCGGATGGGCCGGCGGGCAGCTGCGGCAGACCGAGACCGCGGCCACCTACCGCATCCCCACCGACCCCACAAAGAACATCCAGTCGGTCTATCCGAACGGCTTCGTGCCGCACATCCACACGCACAACGAGGACTACAACACCGGCGCCCAGCTAAAGGGCGATCTGGGAGGCTGGCACTCCAGCTTCGCGGCCGACTACGGCTGGAACGAGATCAAGTTCGACACGGTCAACACGATCAACGTTTCGCTCGGCCCGACGTCGCCGCACAGCTTCTATGCGGGCAAGATGATCTACGGCCAGCTGGTGGGGAACGCCGACTTCAACCGTGACTTCGACGTGGGCCTCGCCGGTCCGCTGAACGTCGCGTTCGGCGCCGAAGCCCGCCGCGAGAGCTATCACATCGGCGAAGGCGAGCTCGGGTCGTTCGAACAAGGCACGTTCGTCAACCCCGGACAGACCGCGGTCGGCGGCCAGGGCGCGCAAGGCTTCCCGGGCTTCCTGCCCGACAACATCGTGCGGGTGAACCGCAGCAACGTCGGCGGTTACATCGCCCTCGAAGGCAAGGTTCTCGACCAGCTCACGCTGTCGGGGGCGGTGCGCCAGGAGCACTACTCCGACTTCGGCGACAACACCTCGGGCAAGGTCTCCTTCCGCTACGAGGCGACCCCGTGGCTGGCGTTCCGGGGCTCGGCGGAATCCGGCTTCCGGGCGCCCAGCCTGCAGCAGGAGTTCTTCACCTCCACCTCCAGCCTGTTCATCAACGGCGTGCAGTTCGACACCGGCACCTTCCCGGCCACGAGCCGGGTCGCGACCGCGCTTGGCGGCAAGGCGCTGGAACCCGAGAAGTCCAAGAACTACTCCCTGGGCGCAGTCTTCCGGCTCGGCTCGCTCGACGTGACGATCGACGGTTACCGGATCGACGTGACCAACCGCATCGTGCTGTCGGAGAACTTCACCGGCAGCGCCACCGCGGCGCACAACACCGACGGCTTCGTGATCTTCCAGTTGTTGCAGGGCACTGGCGCCTCGGCAGCACGCTTCTTCATCAACGGCGTCAACACCAAGACCGACGGCGTCGATGCGGTGGCCACCTACCGGTTCGACAGCCAGCCCTGGGGCGATCTGGCGCTGACCGCCTCGGGCAACATCAACGACTTCGAGGTCACCAAGACGCCGTTCAGCCAGCCCGGCCTGCTGCCCACCCCGCTCAACCTATTCGCGCGCCAGGCCACTTACCGGTTCGAGCGCGGCACCCCGAAGTACAAGGCGACGCTGCAGGGCGATTGGTCGCTGGACCAGTGGAGCGCCACCGGCCGCGTCACCTACTACGGCGACGTGCTCTCGCCAGGCACGCTCGACAGCGGCGCCGCCGACACCCACACCGGAGCCCATCCCGTGGTGGACTTGGAAGGCCGTTACACGCTGATGGATCACTTCACCATCGCGGTCGGGGCGGAGAACCTGTTCGACGAGTATCCGAACCAGGTTCCGCTGTTCAACAACACGACCACCCCGCCGACGGCGCTGGACAACACCGGGGCTGCGCCCTGGAGCTCGTTCTCGCCCTTCGGCTTCAACGGTCGTCGGATCTACGCGCGTCTCAGCGCGACCTGGTAGGGGGAACCAGGTCTCGCAAGGGGACGGGGGGAACGGCGCGGGCAAGCCCCGCGCCGTTTTCGTTTCTCCTACGGTCAAGCTTGTCCACAGGCGCCGGCGATTTTCGTGGACGAGTGGGCGCAGAGCCCGATTGTCACAGTGCCGGCCGCGCGAGCCTTGGCTAACGATGACCGCATGGCGATCATTCCCGCGCTCGATCTTCGCACCCCCTCCAACGACGTCGACATCCCCCACGCCCCGGCCAACGTCGAGGCCGAGCAGGCGCTGCTGGGCGCGCTGCTGTACGACAACGCCGCCTTCGAGCGGCTGGGCGACAACCTGCAGGGCCGCCATTTCTTCGAACCCTTCCACCAGCGCCTGTTCGAGGCGATCGAGAGCCACATCCGCAAGGGCCAGCTGGCCGAGCCGATCCTGCTGGCCGAGCAGTTCGCCCGCGATCCCGCCTTCGAGGAGCTGGGCGGCGTCCGCTACCTGGCCGATCTCGTCGACCGCGCCCCGCCGGCCGCCAACGCGCCGGACTACGCCCGCGCCGTCTACGATCTGGCGCTGCGCCGCGACCTGATCCGCATCGGCGGCGACATCACCACCCTGGCCGCACAGGGCGACGCCGAGCTTTCGGCCAAGGACCAGATCGAGCAGGCCGAGGCCCAGCTCTACGAACTCGCCGAGACCGGCGGGGTCAGCCAGGGATTCGTCGCCTTCTCCGAGGCGCTGCAC
>JAICYS010000057.1 GCA_025934105.1 Myxococcota bacterium
ACGACGGGCCCCCCGGAGGCGGCCCAGGAGGGCGTTGCCGTCAGGCAACGGTGAGCGGCAGCGAACCATGCCCGACGACGTGCCGCCCGGAGGCGGCCCAGGAGGGCGTTGCCGTCAGGCAACGGTGAGCGGCAGCAAACCATGCCCGACGACGGGCCCCCCGGAGGCGGCCTGGCGGCCCGAGCCGGCGAGAGCCTCAACGCGTGACTTTGTTCGGGAGCTCGTCGACGTCGCCGGGCTCGAACGGGAACGGCCCGGCCAGCCGCTCGGCGATCTCCTGGACGCCGGCCTCGAGGCCGCCGGTGAGATCGCCGGTGCGAAACCGGGCCACCAGCTTTTGCACCACGCCGTCCCAGAAGGTGGGCTCGACGGCGCCGTGCGCGGCGGTGTCGGCCACCACGGCGCAGCGACGTCCCAGCGGCGCGACGAAGATCAGCACGCCGTTGCGCCGCTTGGTGCGGTGCATGCCCAGGCGTTCGAAGGTTTTCTGGGCCGCGCGCTGCACGTCTCGCCCCAGGAAGAAGCGGGCCACGGCCACCCGCAGCTCACCGGAGGTGCGCCGCTCGGCCGCCCGGATGGCGGCCTCGACGCGCGCCGTCTGGATGCCCCTCATCGCCTCACCACGACCCGGACGCGCCGCCGCCGCCGGACCGGCCGCCGTCCCCCGAAAAGCCGCCTCCACCCCCGCCGCCCCCGCCGCCGCCACCCGACCAGCCCCCGCCGCCCCAGCCGCCGCGCCGTCCGGAGCCGATGATCGTCGCCAGCAGCCAGGCCAGGCCCGGGTGCCTGACCGCGAACCCGCCCAGCAGCAAGAGCAGCACGATCGCCACCACAACGCCGCCCACCAGCGTGTGGACGGGCACCGGCTTTTGCACCGCCGGCGCGGCCTGCTTGTCCGTGGCCGCCGCCCCACCCAGCGTCGACAGGATCGACGCGACGCCGGCTCGGATGGCGCCGTCGCGATCCCCCGCCTGGATGCGCGGGACGATCGCCTCGCGGATGATGCGCGAGGCGCGCGTGTCCGTCATGGTCGGCTCCAGGCCATAGCCGACCTCGATGTGCACCTGGCGATCATCCGCCATCACGAACAGCACCAGCCCGTCGTCGATCCCCTTGCGGCCGACCTGCCAGCGCTCGAACGCCTTGACCGCCCAGTCCTCGATCGGGACGCCGCCGGTGGTGTGGTCGATGTAGACCAGCACCTGGTGGCCGCTGCCGCGCGCGTAGTCGCCCAGCTTGCGGTCCAGATCGTCGGCGGTGGCGGCGGTCAGGAATCCGGCCCGGTCGGTGACCCAGTGCGCGGGCGGGTCGGGGATCGGCGTCTCGGCGCGGGCCGCCGCTGCCGCCAGCAACGCGCCGACCAGGAACAGCGCGGAGGGGCGGGCCCGAATCAGAACTGCACCTTGGGCGCGGTCGACGCGCCGGCCTGCGCCTGGAAGTAGGCCTTCTCGGCGAACCGCTTGCCGAACATTCCGGCCACGACGACGGTGGGGAAGCTGTCCCGCGCCGTGTTGAACGCGCGCGCGGCTTCGTTGAAGCGCATGCGCTCGACGGCGATCCGGTTCTCGGTGCCGGCCAGCTCCGCCTGCAGGTCGCGGAAGTTCGCGGTGGCCTTGAGGTCGGGATACTGCTCGGACACGACCAGCAGGCGTGAGAGCGCCGACGAAAGCTGGTCCTGGGCGTGCTGGAACCGCTGCAGCGCGGCCGGGTCGTTGACCACCGACGACGCGGGCTGCGCCTGCACCTGGCCCACCTTGGCCCGTGCCTCGGTGACCGCCACCATCGTGCTCTGTTCGAATTTGGCGGCGCCCTTGACGGTCTCGACCAGGTTGGGGACCAGGTCGGCGCGCCGCTGGTAGGCATTTTCGACCTGCGCCCACTGCGCGTCGACGGCCTGACTGAGCTGAACGAGCTTGTTGTAGCTGCCGACGCATCCGGTCCCGCTCGTCACGGAGAGCACCAGCACCAGGAGGCCGAACCGCCTTGCCGACGTCGTCATGGTCATCGTCGCGGAACATAGACACCGGCGCCGATCCGAACAAACCCAATCGGCGCGCGGCAGGGCGATGGGCGTCGGGGCGCATCGACGGCCGGGCGGCGATCCATGATCCGGGCCCCACCCCTCGTCAAATCACCGGCGCCGGGGGCGGGCCGCCTCCGGGCGCGCCTTGTCCGGCCGCGGTCGAACGCGATGGTCGAGGAGAGAGAGGGATTCGAACCCTCGGTACCTCGCGGTACACACGATTTCCAATCGTGCCCCTTCGGCCACTCGGGCATCTCTCCGGGCATTCAGTTTTCAGGTCGCTTCGAGAGCGGACGGGCGGTGCCCGGCTGACCTCATCGCGGCAAACGCGGGCCCTTTGCGGGTCCGATAAGATAGAGGAGAGGGTGGGAGTCGAACCCACGTTGGACTTGCGCCCAAACCTGATTTCGAATCAGGCGCTTTCGGCCACTCAGCCACCTCTCCGTTTGTCAACGGGACCCCGAGAGGGCCCCGCGCCCGCGCTCCCGCGATGAGGGTGGCCGGGCCAGGCCCATCCACCCTCGGCGCGAAAAGCTTTCGAGCGGCCGGATTCTTACGTCAGGTCGCCCCCAGATTCAACCGCGACGGAACCGGGCGGCCAGCTCGCGCCCCCGCCCTTGGGACCCGGCCGGCCGTTCCGGTCGGTGCACCATCCGCCGGCGGCCGCCGACAGGCGCGCGTCACGCGCGCGCGCCGTCACCGGCGGGCCGGCGTGGTCGTCATCCCGCGCCGCTCGGGGACGGGCGGTGGCGAGGCCGCGGATCTCGATGTCGGCCTGCGAGACCGCGCGATGGAGACGCTTCGCCGTCGCGCGCCGGCCGCATGCTCGGCAAAGCTGCGTCGCGTGGCGTGGACGGTCCGACGCCGGTCGCCGGGGCCGGCTCCGGCGCGAACCGGGCCTCGACGTTCATGCTAAGTTTCGCGGCAGATGCGCGAGCCCGTCGCGGGGGAGCGGCTGGATCAGTATCAGCTCGGCGAGCTCTTGGCGCGCAGCGGGATGGCCTCGATTTTTCGGGCTACCGACACCGCCACCGGCCAGACGGTGGCGCTGAAGATCCCGCACCCGCAGCTGGAGAGCGACGCGATCTTCTTCGAGCGGTTCAAGCGCGAAGAAGAGATCGGGCAGCGCCTGGATCACGCCAACGTGGTCAAGGTGCTCACCCCGCGCGGCAAGAGCCGGATGTACATCGCGATGGAGTACGTCGACGGTCGCTCGCTTCGCAGCATCATCCAGGCCGACGCGCCGCTGCCGCCCGAGCGCGCGCTGGACGTGGCCCGTCAGGTCACCGAGGCGCTGGTCTACCTGCACCGGCACGGCGTGGTCCACCGCGACGTCAAGCCGGAGAACATCCTCCTCACCGCCGACGGAAAAGTGAAGATCCTCGACTTCGGCATCGCGCTCAACGAGACCAAGCGGCGGCTCACCTGGACGGGGCTGTCCGCCACGCTGGGGACGCCCGACTACATGGCGCCCGAGCAGATCGGCGGCCGGCGGGGCGACGGGCGCACGGACGTCTACGCGGTCGGCACGATGTTGTACGAGATGTTGACCAAGAACCTCCCCTTCAACACCACCAACGCCAGCGCCCTCTTGCGCGCCAAGGCCAACGAGGACCCGCGCCCCCCCTCGTATTACCAGCCCAAGATCGACCCGGCGCTGGAGGCGATCGCCATGCGCGCCATCCAGCGCGTGCCACACGACCGCTACCAGAGCGCCGAGGCGCTGCTGGCCGATCTGCGCGACCCGCCGGCGGCGCTGGCGCGGGCGCCCGAGGCACCGCACCCGCGCCGCGGCACCACCCGCGTGCTTCGCCGCGCCGCCAGACCCGCCCTGGTCCTGGCCGTGCTGGCCGGCCTGGGCGCGCTCGTCTACGTCAGCAGCCGCCACGCCGAGCCGCCCGCCGCCGCGCCGGCCCGGGCCCGCTGAACCGCGGCAGGGGCGGCCATGGCGGAACACGACGTCGCGCTGAATCTGGTCTGGGTGCTGCTGGCCGCCTTCCTGGTGATGTTCATGCAGCTCGGCTTCGCGCTGGTCGAGACCGGCTCCACGCGCGCGAAGAACGCCGTCAACACGATGGCGATGAACATGTTCATCTACCCACTCGGCGTGATGGGCTTCTGGCTGGCCGGCTACGGGCTGCTGGCCGGCGGTCACCCGGGCTGGCCGTCGCTGGGTCCCCAGGCGACGGCGGCGCGCGAGATCGGCATCCAGGCCGGCGGCCACCTGTACGGCCTGTTCGGGTGGGGCCGATTCGCCCTGCTGAGCGCGCCGCACGATCCGGCGAACCTGGCCATGTTCCTGTTCTCGGCGGTGTTCATGGACACTGCCGCCACCGTCCCCACCGGCGCCATGGCCGAGCGGTGGAGGTTCGCCTCCTTCGCCGTGTACGGGCTGTTCATGTCGATGCTGCTCTACCCGCTTTATGCCAACTGGGTCTGGGGCGGCGGGTGGCTGGCGGCGCTGGGCGTGAACTGGGGGCTTGGGCACGGCCACGTCGACTTCGCGGGCTCGTCGGTCGTGCACATGACGGGCGGGCTCACCGCGCTGGCCGGCGCCATCGTGCTCGGCCCGCGGGCCGGCAAGTTCCGGCGCGACGGCACCGTCGGCGCCATCCCGGGCCACAACCTGCCCATGACGGTGGTTGGCACGCTGGTGCTGGCGTTCGGCTGGTTCGGGTTCAACGCGGGCTCGACGCTGGCCGGCGCCGACCCGCGCATCGCCACCATCGCCGTCAACACCATGCTGGCCTCCTGCGCCGGCGCGTTCACCGCGGTGATCGCGGTCTGGACGACGCTGCACAAGCCGGACGTCGCCATGGCCTGCAACGGCCTCCTCGGCGGCCTGGTCGCCATCACCGGCTCGTGCGCCTTCGTCAGCCCGGCGGCCGCGGTGCTGATCGGCGTCGTGGCCGGCCTGCTGGTCGTCCGCGCGGTCCGGTGGATCGAGCTGCGCTTTCGGGTCGACGATCCGGTGGGGGCCGTCGCGGTTCACGGGGTCTGTGGCTGCTGGGGCGCGCTGGCGCTGGGACTGTTCGCGGACGGCACCTACGGCGCGGGCTGGAACGGGGTCGCCGGGCCGGTGCGCGGGCTGCTGTTCGGCGACCCGCGCCAATTCGTCGCGCAGCTGGTCGGCGCCGCCAGCAACCTGCTGTTCGTGTTCCCGGTCGCGTTCGGCTTCTTCAAGCTCACCGATCGGCTGATCGGCAACCGGGTCTCCAGCGAGGTGGAGCAGTCGGGCCTGGACCCCTCCGAGATGGGGTCCGAGGCCTACCCGCCCGGCTGATTGCCCCGGCGACGACCGCCGGCTTCTCGGCCCCGATCGGCTCTCGGCGGGCGGTGCTGGTGGGCCGGAGGGAGACGGCGCCGCGGCCGCCGCCCCACAGCCCGGCGACTGTCAGAGCTTGTTCAGGATGGCGGTTCCGTCGGGCGTTCCAAGGCCCGTGCAAGCGTCCCAGCCGGGCCCGGCCTCGTAACCTTTGACCGTGTTCTTGATGGCGTTGGTCCCGACGGTCACGTCGCGCGCGACCGCCGCCGCGTTGCCGTAGAGGAACGGGTTCAGGAACCCGACGTTCTTCTGCTTGGCCTGGTTCAACCGCGCCACCAGCCCGGACATCAGCGGCGCCACCGCGCTGGTCCCGCCGGAGGCGCCCTCGAACCGGTCGACGCGCGTGAAGTAGTTGGTCGCGCTCATCGCGATGTCGGGGACTCCGCGCCCGGCCTGGTGCGTGTCGATCGACCGCGGCAGATCGGCGCCGGCTTGATACGGCGGAACCTTGAACAGCGCGCTGATTCCGCCGCCGGTCGCCCATCCGCCGCCGCCCGACACATTGGCGTCGAACGGCGTCCCGTCGTTCCAGACCACGTCCTCGTCGCCGTGAACCTGGGTTCCGCCGCACGCCAGGACCAAGTCGTCCGAGGCCGGATGATCGACGTGGATCTTGCCGTCCCAGTGGCCGGCGTCGAGGTCGGCCGTGCCGTGATCGCCGGCGGCCACGCAGACGGTGATTCCCAGCGCGCCGGCCGCCGCGAACAGCTCGTGATACGCCTGGATGGCCTGCGCGTCGCTGGACACCTCGGGGCCGCCCCAGCTGATCGAGATGACGCCCGGCTTGCGAGCCCGATCGTGAACCGCGGCGCTGATGGCGTCGATGAAGCCCTTGTCGCCGTTGTTGGGAGCGAAGTAGACCGCCAGCTTGGCGGCCGGAGCGACCGCCCCCGCCACCTCCAGATCGAGCATGACCTCGCCATCGTCCGAATCCGGCGTCGACGGCGAGTCGCCGGCGTGGTCGACGGAGATGGCCGCGACTTTCGGCGTCCGCCCGCCGATCTCGTGGAAGAAGGCCTTGAGATCGCTGCTGCGATACCCGCCGCCCAGCTCGATGAAGGCGATGGTCTGACCGGCTCCGTCGAGGGTGACGCCCTTGAACTTGTCGGGGAAGTTGTAGCGCTTGGCGAACTCGGTCGCCGCCACGCCGTTCGATCCACCCGGACCGCCGGCCATCCCCTTCAAGAAGTGCGGCGAGCGGTGCTTCGGACGGGTGTCGAAGCCGAACACGCCGGTGACGATTCCGTTCAGCTCGGCGGGCAGCGCGATCTCGCCCTGACGGCCGCGGTAGGTGCCCGAGGCGTGGTGGTACATCTGAACGTCGGCGTGAAACGCCGACAGCAGATCGCCCAGCCTGCCGCGCAGGACGATCGATCGCTCGGCGGCGCTGCGGTGAACCACGGTCAGGTCGTGCTGGCGCGCGAACTCCTCGACCTTGTCGAGGTCGACTTCGCTGGCGCCGTGCTGGGCGGCCAGCTCGGCGTGGGTGAGGTACTGGCGGCCGGCCAGGGGCTGAGCGGCGAGGTCGTACGCCAGCTTGGCCATGTCGTCCGGCTGCCCGACCGAGCGCACCCGCACCGTCAGGCTCGCCGTCTGATTGCGATCGACCGGGCCGGCCGCGCGCGAGTTCGGCAACAGCGTCTTGTGGCTCCCCGGCAACGTCACGACACCCTTCATGACTCCCTCCTGGTCGACTGGTTGACTGTCACGCCCGCGCCGCCACGCTCCGGCGGCGGCCCCAAGAACAACCTGTCGGCGAGCAGATCTTTCGCCCGGAACGGCGGTCGCGCGCGGCTCTCAGGAATTCCCTGAGCCGTCGCGGCCCTGCTGGACGGCGCGCGCGATGGCCAGCGCATGCAGCATGATCGCGAGCGGAACGAAGAAGATCGGGATCAGGCTGAGCGGGTAGCGTGTCACGGCGTCGCTGCTCAGGCTGCCGGCGAAGATGCCGAACGGCGAGCGCGTGTGCGTGACGCCCTGGAAGAGAGCAATGACCAGATCGGCCAGCCCGACGAGGTTCCAGACCCAGACCAGCGCGCGGTGGCCACGGCGGCGGCCGGCGACGGCGGCGGCGACGAAGGGCGCGCTCAGGCCGATGGCCAGGTCGCCCAGGCCGGCGGGCAGCGCGAAGGCGGCCGGCAGCGTGCCGGCCCGCCAGGCGACCAGGAAGAACACGCCGGCGATTCGATAGGTTTGCGCGGCAATCAGGCTGCCGAGGTCGAGCCGGCGCAGCCCCGCGAACAGCGGCGCGCGCAGCCGGCCGTCCAGCGCGAAGGCCGCCAGCGGGACCAGCAGCGCCAGCGCCAGGCCGATCGGCGGCTGGCCGGGAGCGCCCAGCCGATCGTGCAGCGCCAGCCAGACCGACAGCAGGAACCAGGCGGTGAGGACCGACAGCGTGGTGGCCAGCGCGGCAGCGCGGCCGTTTTCAGACGTGGCGACGTTTTGCATGACGGCTCCTGGGGTTGGGTGAGAGGTTGGGTTCGAGGGCGTCGACCAGCCGCCGCTCGCGCGGGGTGAGCTGCGCCCGAAGCCGCTGCTGCGCGCGCCGCCAGAGCGGGTGGCATTGCCGGATGGCGGCCGAGCCGCGCTCGGTGATGCGGAGGCCGCCTTCGGTCTCGATCAGGCCGGCGGCGGCCAGCCGGGCGAGGTTTCGGCTGACGGTCGACTTTTCCAGCTGCAGCCGCCGTCCGACCAGGGCGGCGGTGGTGGGACCGGCCAGCTCCACGGCCACCAGCAACGAGAGCTGGGGCCCCGTGATCCCGGTGGCGCGCAGCGCGCCGTCGTAGATGCGCGAGACGACGCGCTCGAGCCGGCGGACGCGCGAGGCCAGGCAGTCGGCGGCGATTTCGGCGGCCAGGACCCGGGACATGATGGTTGTATATACAACGGCGCCGGCCAGCGGCAACCCCGGGGTGCGCCGGCGTCCCGCCGCCGGCACGCAGACCGACAACCCCGCCGAAGACCTGGCCGTGGTGACGGCACCGGCGGCCGGCGGCCAGCCCAGGGCATCGAGCCTGCTGCGCCGCCACCGACGCGAGCGCGCCGCAGCCCGCGCTCGGCACCGGCGCCTGTCCCGGCCGCCGGTCCTCGATCGCCCCGCGGCGGCCGGGGCGCCCGGCTACGGTTGCGGCACCAGCACGGACACCGACATGGCCGGCATCGTGTAGCTGAAGGCGTTGGTGGCAACGGCGGTGATGGCGGGCGCCGGCGTCACGGCGGCGCCCGCCGACGTCAGCGTGTAGACCGCCGCCGTGTGGAACTGCGTCGGGTGGGCGATCTTGATGCCCGCGGTGGCGGCCGTGGTCTTCTTGTTGATGGCGACGATCACGACATGGTCGACGTTTCCGCTCTCGACGCTGGCGTAAACGGACGACACCGCGTCGTCGGTGGTCACGCCGTGGATGGACGTATCGCCGAAGGCCGCGCCCTGGCCGTCATAGTTGCGGAACACCTGCAGGCCGGCGATCTCGTAGACGTTGCCCATCATCGAATCGGGCCAGTTCCAGGCCGTGGCCAGGTCGACGCCCTCGCGGCCGAAGATGCCCAGCACGTCGGCCTGAGCGACGCCGCCGCTGATGTCGTGCCCGCCGCCGAACGTGTACTCGGAGAACGACAGCTTCGTCCCCGGGTAGTGGTCCGCGATCCATTGCTTGAGCCGCGGGATCAGCTTGATCGGCCCCTTCAGTCCCTGGCTGATCCAGTTGTTCTCGTCGTAGCTGGGGTCCCACAGCGACCGGGGCGCCTGCAGCCGCGCCGCCTGGATCGCCGCGCTGGGATCCGCCTGGTCGACGATGCGGGTCTGCGTCTGACCGGCCTGGTAATTGTCGGTGACGTAGGTCTCCGGGTACCAGTGCAGGTCCAGATAGTCGACCAGCCGCCGGCCCGCCGCCTGCTCGGCCGCCTTCATCTGATCCAGGTAATACGGGATGAACTGGCCGTAGGTCTTCACGTCGCTCGAGCCGGAGGCCTCTTGCAAGTAGAGGTAGCCGGTCCAGCCGTAGCTCACGAAGCCGGCCACCTCGGCGGCCGGCCAGACGCTCTTCACGGCGGCCGCGTACTCCGTGTTGCGCATGACCAGCTCGGCGTAGGTGACCGGGGTCGGATGAATCTCGGCGTGGGTCGACGACCAGAGGTCCGGTTCGTTGTCGAGCGAGAAGATCACCTGCTGGTTGCCGTAGCTGGTCTTCACCCAGTTCACGAACTCGTCCTGGTAAACGGCGCCGTCGGTCGCGTCGGGCGCCAGCGACAACGCGCTCCCCTTGGTCGGCTGGTTTTGCTTGAACCGGGTCGTCAAGTAGTCGGCGCCCGAATTGCGGACGTCGCCCCCCGGCGAGGTGTCGCCCGCGACGTAATCGACGATCGGCACCGTGATCAGCGCCGCCGCGCCGTACGCCTTGGCCGGGTCAAGCGTCGCCAGCAGCGCGTGCCCGGGCGCCGCCGACTTGTCGAGGTAGTCGTCATTCTGGAACATGTAGTCGGAGCCGGCGTTGGACGCGTTGTTCTCCCAGTTGTAGGCGGTCCACCGGTTCCCACCGGCGCGCACCACCGTCTGCCCGTCGGTGGCGATCGCGTCCGCGCCGTTCCAGCCGTAGATGAGCGGCGAGATGGGGTGCACGTCCATGTCGGTCCGGATCGTGAACGTGACGTCCGCGGCGCCGGGGTCCCCGGGCTCGATGGGCGAGCCGATGCTGACCGTCCCGCCCGATCCGTTCGACCCGCCCGCGCCGGTCACCGTCCCGCCGGTCGCCCCCGAGCCGCCCGACCCACCGGCACCCGTGACGGCGCTCGACGAGCCGCAGCCCACAGCCAACATCAGCAGAGCAGACCAGAGCCGGGTGAAGCAGCGCATGGGGGCCTCCGTAATAAGGGAAAGAGTCGGCGTCACAGCCAGGAGGGCCGCGATTTTAGCAATTCTTGCCGGTGCGCCGCCGTCGAAACAGCGTCCTTTCGGCGAGGTCGGCCGGACCCGATCACCGCGGCGTGAGGGCATGACTGGCGAGGTCTCTCGGCAAGCGGCCGGCGTCGTTCGTCTCGGCTCGGCACGCACCGGACGCCGCGGACGCCGGCAGGTCGCCCGCTCCTGCGGCGGCCTGGCCGTGGCCTCTCAGGCGCGATATCTCAGATCGACGGTGGTGACCCCCAGCTCGGCGCGGAGCTCGGCGAAGTGGGCGCTGACCGCGAAGACCATCAGATCGCGCACCACGTCGGCCGGATCGATGGCGGCGCCGGCGGCCAAGGACTGGCCCAGGCGGGACGCGATCTCCAGGTCGCCGCACACCAGCCAGCCGGCGCGGATGGCCGTGAAGACCGCCCCGCGCATCCAGCGCGCCACCACCGCGCCCAGGTCCTCCGTCCAGGCCGCCGAGGCCCGGTAACGCTTGACGGCGGCCGACAGCCGTTCGCGGTCCTGGGGCGGCAACTGGCCAAGCAGCGCCGCGAACGGGGCCACCGCCTGGGCCAGCTCGGGGGCGACCGGAAACTCCGCGTCGACCGCGCGCAGCGCGGCGGTGACGGCCGCCGACAGCTCACCGGCGGTCGACATCACCGACGGCCAGCGGAGCACCTGGTCCGGGCGCAGCCAGGCGGCGACCCGCCCGGCCACGAAGGCGGCTTCCAGCTCGGGGCGCGCGTCGCTCATGCCGCGGCCGATCAACACCACCGGCCCCGCGCCGGCCTCGGTCTTCGCGCTGGCCACCTCCAGGTCGAAGGCCTGGTCCTCCAGCAGGTCCACCTCCGGCAGCGCCACGCCCAGCATCTGCCCGGCCCGCGCCAGCATCCGGCAGGCGCGCGACGGATCCTTGGTTAGGTCGCGCCGCAGCTTCTTCTTCAGGCCCAGATCCTTGGCCGGCCGCGCGCGCGCCGCCGCGACGGCCGGCGCGATCGCCGCCAGGACCAGCGACAGCACCGGATCCTGATCCGGGTGCCGGAGGTGCGCCTGCCAGCCCGTCTCGGTGAGCTGGCCCGGCGCGGACAGCGGCGCGCGCGGGCGGTACTGGTCGTAAAGCGCCCGCTCCTGCGGATCGGCGCGCCCCGCCGTCACCAGCGCGCCGGCGGCGGCGTGGGCCTCGTCGAGCGCGCCGGTCTCGACGAACAGGCGCACCAGCGCCCGGACGTCCGGCTCCAGGTCGGCGACGGTGCGGGCCCGGGCGGCGATGGCGCGATGCTGGGCGATGGCGCGTGCGTGCGCCGGCGGATCGGACACCCAGTAGAGGTCCGCCAGCACGCGCCGGCTGGCCAGGTCGTCCGGGTCCAGGGCCAGCACCGCTTCCAGCGCCGCCACCGCGCTGCCGTGATCGTTGAGGCGCAGGCGCGCCAGGTCGGCCAGGCCGCGCCACAGGGCCAGCCGGGCCGGACCGTCGTCGGCGCCCTCGCCCAGCCGCTGGATCTGGCGGCGGCAGGCGCGGTCTTGCAGCCGGGCGTCGCCCGCATCGGCCAGCAGCCGCTCCATCCGCTGCCACAGCGCCGGGTCGCGCGGCGTCAGGTCCAGCGCGTCGTCCAGGGCCTCGACGGCTTCGGCGGGCGACGCCAGCTCGTCGGCCAGGATGGCCGCCGCGGCGCTGAAATACGGCGCCCGCGCGTCGGCCTCGGTGATCTCGGCCAGCTTGCGCAGGATCTGGACCGCCGGCTTCCACTGCTTGGTCTCGGACAGCAGCTCCAGCACCCGCAGCAGGATGCTGCGCTCGTCGGGCCAGAGCTCCAGCGCCTCGAAGTAGGCGGCGATGGCGCGGTGCGGATCCTGGCGGCGCTCGTAGTGGATGGAGGCCACGCGTTCCAACAGATCCAGCTTGGTCTTGGCGTCGCCGGTGACCGCCACCAGCGCCGGCGTGTAGCGGACCACCGTCTCGTCGTCCCCGGCGGCGCGGGCGGCCTCCAGGATCGCCTGCAACGCCTGGAGACGCCGCGGCTCCAGCGCCAGCGCCTTTTCCAGCGGCTCGATCGCGGCGCGCGGATCGCCGGCCCGCAGCCGCGCCAGCCCCAGCCGCTCGAGCGCGGCCAGCCGCGTCTCGCGCGGTCCCGCGTCGGCATCCGCCGCCAGCCGTTCGGAAGCGGCCGCGGCCTCCGCCCACTCTTGCCATCGAAAACAGAGCGCGGCCAGAGCCTGCAGCGCCGCGCGCGCGTCTTCCGTCGCGGGCGCGCCGTCGCCGACGGCGGCGCGATAGGCGTCGCGCGCCGCTGCCTCGTCGCCGGCGGCTTCCCGGGCCTGGCCGAGCCGGTACTGCAACCGCGCCTGCTCGGCGGCGGGTTTGTCGCCGGCTCGCCCGGCCAGCCGCTCGAGCAGCGGCAGGGTGCCGGCCAGATCGCCGCGGCGATAGCGCGCCTCCGCCAACTTCTCGGCCAGATCGTCGCGCGTGTCGTCGAGCGCCAGCACCGCCGCGTAGAGCTCGCCCGCCTGGGCCTGATCGTCCAGATGGACGGCGCAGATCTCCGCTGCCTCGCCCAAAAGGCGCGCGCGCTCGGCCCGATCGCCGGCCGCCTCGGCCGCCCGGGCCAGCATCTGACGCGCCTTCAGCCACTCGCTGCGGCGGCGGTAGATCGCCGCCAGCAACAGCAAGCTGGGCAGGTGCGCCGCGCCGGCCGGCGCAGCCAGCGCCAGCAGGAGCTGCTCCTCGGCGCCCCGCGAATCGGCGGCCCGATCCGCCAGCACCGCCGCCAGCCGGTGCCGGGCGGACACCTGCTCGGCGCTGTCCGGCGGCACCATGTCGACCAGGCGGCGCAGCACGTCGGCCGACTCGCCCCACTCGCCCAGGTCCTCGAGCGCGCGCGCCAGGCCGTCCAGGGCGCCCACGTGCCGCGGCTGGTACCGCAGCACCTCGCGGTAGCCTTCCGCCAGACGAGCGGCGTCGAGGCCGGCCAGATCGCGGCGGTTCTCCAGCACGGCCACGTAGCGGTCCCACTTGCGCAGCCGGCGCAGCAGGTTGCCGAGGACCACCAGCGCGCCGCCGTGGGTGGTGTCGAGCTGCAGGGCGGCCTCCGCCGCCGCCACCGCTTCGTCCAGCTGCGCGCGGCCGGTCTCGTTCCAAAACGCGATCTGCACCCAGAGGTCGGCGGCGGTCTTGGGATCCTCCAGGGTGTCGGCCACGCCGGTGGCCAGGGCGACCAGCTCGCTCCACATGCCGTTGTTGCGGGCGATGCGCTCCAGCCCTTCGACGACCCGGCCGCTGGCCGGCGCCTCGCCGAGCGCCGTCTCGAGCACGCTGAGCGCGCCGGTCGGATCGCCCATGCGCCGCTCTTGAATCTCGGCGATGCGGCAGAGCACGGCGGCCCGTTCGGCGCCGGGCGGGGTGGCCTCCGCCTCGTCGAACAGCGCCGCGATCTGACCTGCCCAATCGGAGGTCATCGGGAGTCCCCCATTTGACCCGCAAACGGCCGGGGACGCCAGGGGGTGCTTGCGCGCGGGCCCGAAGCCAAAGGCCGGGCCGCCGTCCGGATCAGCTCGCCGGCGACAGGCGCAGTCGATCGATCCAGATCTCGTCGCCGGGCGTGGCGGCGAAGGCGGCGTCGAACCGCAGGGCCCCGCCCGAGTGGGTCAGCCGGGCCCGGATTTCGACCGGCTGCTCGGTCGAGACCTCCACCTCAGAGCCGGCCAGCCGCGCCCGCCCCCTGCCCCGCTGCCCGGTCACCCGGGCCGTCAGCTCGTAGGTTCCCGCCGGCAGCGGCCGGCCCGCCAGCAGGACCTGGGCCCGCGCGGTGCCGTCCCCCGTGGCGCGCAGGTGGACCCCCTCGGGCGCGCCGGCCAGCGGCGACACCGGCGCCAGCGGCGGCGCGGACCGCCAGAGCAGCAGGCGCGGCCGCGGCTCCGTCGCCAGCGACACCTCGGCGGCCGCCCACCGGTGTCGGGTCCGCAGCCCCTGGCCCGCCTCGACGACGCGCGGCCAGGCCGCCAGCCACAGGACGATGGTCGCCAGGCCAGCGATCCAGCCGGCCCACGAACGGGCCAGCGCGCGCCGGTCGCGCCGCGCCACCGCCCGGCCAAACCGCGCCACCTCGCCAAGCGCGTACGCCACGAAAGGCAAGGCCAGCATCTCGACCGGCAGCCGGTAGCGCGGCTCGGCGAAGAACAGCGTGTACGTGCCGGTCAGCGCCGCCTGGAACGGAAGCAACGCCAGCAGCGGCCAGCGCCGGCCCGCCGCGGCGACCGCCGTCCCGAACAGCGACAGCCCCAGCACCGCGATCCCGAACCCGTAGCCGGCGGCGGCCAGCGCGTCGTGGTGCGCGGCCACCCGCTGGGCGGCGCGGCCCACCAGGACGCCCGGCCGGAAGATCGGCCAGTAGAACAGGCGGTCCTCGGGGTCAAAGAACCGCTCGGTCTTCATGACCGCCAGTCCCAGCGCGTAGCCGGGCTCGTACCGCCACCACTCGCGCACCATGCCGTACGCCAGCTGGTCGGTCTCGCGGTGCGGCTCGGCCAGCACGCTCCGCCCCGTGACGTCGTTGAACATCCGGTTGAGGGCCCGGGTGTACGTCCCCTCCGAGTCGGGGTTCGCGCCGATGAGCGCCGTGATGCCGCCGTGGTCGTCGGTGAAGTACAGCGCCCCGCTCTGCCGCAGGTGGCGGACGCCCCAGGGGGCCAGCACGGCCAGCGTCGCCAGCACCGACGCGCCGGTCAGGAGCAGCGCGCGCCGGAGCGGCTGGCGGCGGGCCAGCCACACCCCCAGCGACAGCACCGTCAGCGGCAGCGCGACGGCCCGGATCCAGGCCGCCAGGCCCAGCGCGACGCCGAACGCGACGGCGGCGGTCCAGGGCCGCCGCGGAGCCAGCACCGCCAGCAGCGCCAGCGCCGCCAGGATCAGCGCCGCCGCCGGGACGTCGGTGCCGACCACCGACGCCATCGCGATGCCGGCCGGCCACAACGCATAGAGCGCCGTGGCGACCGCCGCGTACGGGCAGGGGCAAAGCCAGCGCCGGCGCGATTCATCCGCGGCGGCGGCCCGACGATCCAAGAGCGCCCAGGTCAGCCCGAACACGCCGGCCGCGCCGATGCCGCCGAACAGCACGCCCAGCAGCTTCTGCGCCAGCAGGTCGCCGCCGGCGTCCTTCACCAGCGCCAGCAGCGCCACGAACCCCGGCATGTAGATGAAGCCGGGGTCGAGGTGCCGGAACTCGGACAGATAGTTGGCCGACTCGCGATACATCGCGAAGTCGCTGACCGGCACCGTCGGGACCGCCAGCACCCAGGCCAGGCGCGCCAGCGTGGCCAGCGCGACCAGCGCCGCGAACCAGGCCCAGTCGGCGCGACGGCCGCGGGTCAGCCGGCCATCTGCAGCAGCTTGGACAGCTTCGTCGCCAGCACCGGGTCGCCGGTCACCTTCAGCTTCCCGCTGAAGAACAGCGACATCGCCGCCTGCATCCCTCCGTCGATCATCCCGCGGAAGTCGGCGTCGCTCGCCTCGATCGTGCACTGGGGCGCTCCCTTCTCGCCGGGCACGCAGGTCGGCGGATTGGACAGCAGGTCGACCGTCCAGGTCCCGCCGTCAGGGCCGCTGATCTTGAACAGGTAGACGGCGGCCACGTCCTTGGCCTTGTCCGGGCTGGTGGCCAGCACCGAGGGAACCTTCTGATCGAAGAACGCCTTGACCGACGTCGGCATCGAGACCTCCGGGGCGCCATCCTACCCGGACTTGCGCGCGGCGGCGTACTTCTTCGCGGGCCGGGGCGGGAAACCGCCTTTCGAAGCCAGGGGCAGCCCCGACGACGGCACTTGCGCCGCAGACGGGACGGTGGTGTCGCGCAGGTGGACGAACGGCCCCACCGTCGCGTGCGGTCCGATCACCACGTCGGCCGCGACGGTGTAGGGCTGGACGACGACGCCGGGCCCCACCTCGACATCGGTCAGGATGGCGCCGTCGCCGATGCGCGCGCCGTGGCCCACCCGGGTGCGGCCGCGCAGCGCCACGAACCGGCCCAGCTCCACGTCGACGTCGATGGTCACGTCCGGCTGCACCTCGGTGGTGGCCGGATCGCGGAAGGTCACGTGCGCCATGTGCGCGCGGTTGACCCGGTCGCGCATCACGGCCTCGGCGTCGGCCAGCTGGTGGCGGTCGTTGACGCCGGAGACGTCGCGGAAGTCGGCGTCGACGGCGGTGACGCCGATGCTGTTGGCGGCGCGCGCGATGATGTCGGTCAGGTAGTACTCGCCCTGCGCGTTGCGGGCCGACAGCTTGCCGGTCGCCTCGCGGAAGAAATCCGTCGGGCCGCAGTAAATCCCGGCGTTGACCTCGGTGAGGGCGCGCTCTTCGACCGAGGCGTCCTTCTCCTCGACGACGCCGATGACGTTGCCGCGCTGGTCGCGCAGGATGCGGCCGTAGCCGGCGGCGTCGGGCGGCGTGGTGGTGACCAGCGCGAGGCACTTGTAGCGCCGCGCCGTGCCGATCAGCTCCTCCAGGGTCTCGCGCCGCAGCAGCGGCACATCTCCGTAAAGCACAAGCACCAGCCCGCCCGCGAACCCTTTCAACGCCGGCATGGCCAGGCGGACCGCGTGACCCGTCCCCCGCTGCTCGGTCTGCTCGACGACCGTGACCACGCCGGGGCCGAAGCGGCCCAGCAGCGCCGCCTCCACCGCCTCGCGCTGGTGCCCCAGGACGGCGACGACGGGGTCGGCGCCCAGGCCACGCGCCAGCTCGATCGGGTAAGCGCCCATCGGTCGGCCCAGGATTTCGTGCAGCACCTTGGCCCGGCCGGACCGCATGCGCGTTCCCTTGCCGGCGGCCAGCACGATGGCGGCCAATCCCCCGCGCGCCGAGCCGGCACCGGAATGGGAACTCTTGCCTCGTGGATTCGCGCGCGCCGCCATGAGCCCTGTGTGGGCCGGTACTTAACCACGCTCGAGGCGTTTGTCCACGGTCAGGCGCGGCCCCGGTCAGGGGTGGGCTGCGCCGGCCAAACCAGCGCGCTGCCGCCGCGAGGCGGGCGTCACTGTCGCGATGAGGCCGTTCTGATAACGTGTTGGCTCCGATGTTCCTCAAGGCGCCGCTGGCGTTTGCGTGGGGGGCGGCGCTCCTCGTCGCCCTGCCCGGCGCGGCGCGCGCGCAGCTGGTCGGACAGGTCTTCGCCAACGCTTCGGCCGGCGCGACCAACAACGTCTTTCGGGCGCCCGACACCGAGCCGATGCTGATCTCGCCGGACGCGTTCACCGCGCTGCGGGCCGGACTGCAGGGCGCCTACACCGGACGGCGCTCGGACCAGACGCTGGCGTACTCGTACAGCGGAACGTTTTACGCGACCCATTCCGACGCCGACGTCCAGACGCACGACCTGGGCTGGCGCCTGCACCTCTCGCCGACCGGGCGCACCGAGCTGCGCGCCCTCGCCGACGCGACGTACGCGCACCTCAGCAGCGTGAACCCGCTGGCCGCCACGGGCGCCATCGACCCGCAGGCCGTCGCGGCCGCGACCGCGCTGGCCGGCCCGACCGGCGCCGCGTCGTACGTGGGACTGAGCGCGGGCACCGTGGGCGCGTACCAGCCGGACGGCGGACACGCCTGGTCCGAGTACACGAGCGTCAGCGAAGTCTTTCCACGCAGCGACAACCTGCCGCAGTCCTTCTCGCTGACACAGGACGGGCGGTTCGAGCGTTCCTGGGGCCCGAACTCCTTCACAGCGGACCTGCTGCTCAACTTTCTGGATGCCAGCGGCGTGACCCCGGCCATGGGAACCGCGGCGCCGGCCGCCCGGACCGGCGGCGCCCAGGCCCTGGCCGGCTGGAAGCACGAGTTCTCCGCGTACGCGAACGGGACGCTGGCGGCCGGACTCCTGGTGACCAACTCGTTCGGCAGCAGCGACACCTCGATCCAGCCGGTCGGCCAGGCGACCATCCGCTATCAGCGGGGGTTCGCGCTGGCGGAGGCGTCGCTGGCCCACACCTCGCAGATCGATCCGTTCCTGGGACAGTACCTGCTCACCGACATGCTGTCGGCCGGCGCCTACCTGGCGCTCGATCGCCTGGAGCGGTTTCACCTGGTCGGATTCGGCACGGCCCAGCACGGCTCGGTGATCGCCGGCGAGAGCCTGGAGACGGCCGTCGACCTGGTGACCGGCGACGTCGGCTTTTCGTTCCGTCCGTTGCAACACGCGATCATCGTGTCGCTCGACTACAACATCGAGAAACAGGTCGGTTACCAGGCCGGCAACGTCGGGTTCCCCAGCCTCCACCGGCAGGCGGGCCTGCTGACCATCACCGGAATCTGGCGCACCGACACCGGGCTTCGCTGAGGCGCGCCGCCGCGCCCGACCGGCCGCCGCCCGCCGCCCGCCGCCGCCTTGACAGGCCAGAACGCGGTTGTTCTACTGGCTCGCCATGCTCTCCGAGGGGGCGCGGCAGGCGGGCGGCGACCAGCAGCCGCGCGCATCGCGCCTGGCGGCCTTCGCCGGCGGCTGCGACGCGTTCGGGGTTTCGATCCTGGTCGCGCTGGCCGCGACGCTGGTGCTGGCCGCCGCCACCCTGGCCGCGGGCGGCCACGTCTCGGCCTGGCACTGGCTGGCGGGGGTGGCGCTGGGCGACGCCACCTTCCTGGCGCGGATGGCCCGCCTGCGCGGCAGCCGGCGGGTGGCCCTGGCGGCGGGCTGGCTCGCGGCGGTGGTGCTGGTGCTGGTGGTCGCCGGGCGCGTCTACGACATGTCCTTCGACGGGCAGAACTACCACCTCGAGGGGGTGCTGCGGCTGGCGCGCGGTTGGAACCCGTTTTGGAACTGGCAGGTCCCGGGCGTCGAGCCGGGCGTGGACGCCGGCTCGGTCACCCACTATCCGAAGGGGGCGTGGATCGTGGCGGCGGCCATCTACCGCACCACCGGCCACGTCGAGACCGGCAAGGCGATCAACCTCTTCCTGTTGCTGGCGACGGCCGGCCTGGCCGTCGGGACGCTGGTCCCCCTGTTTCCGCGGCGGCCCGTCACCGCGATCGGGCTGGCGCTGCTGGTGGCCGCGAACCCGGTGGCGCTGGCGCAGGCCTTCTCGTTCTACGTCGACGGCGCGCTGGCCAGCACCCTGACCGCACTGTTCCTCGTCCTGTGGCGCGCCCGGCAGCGCGCCGACGCGGCGACCGACGCCGCGCTGGCGGCGCTGATCCTGCTGGCGGTGAACCTGAAGTTCACGGGCGCGGTGTTCGCGCCGCTGATCGTGGCCGCCTTCTGGGCCGCGTTCTTGCGGGGACGGCGCGCGCGCGTGGCGGTGGTCGCGGCGGCGGCGTTCGCGCTGGCCCTGTTGCTGGTCGGGTTCCAGCCCTACGTGGTGAACACCGTGGCCGACGGCAATCCGTTCTACCCGGTTTCGACGTCCACCACGCTGAGCGGCCAGGCCGACCCGGGCTTCCTGGCGCACGGCCGCGTCCACAAGCTGCTGGTCTCGCTGTTCGCGCGCGGGTCGAACGCCTCGGATCGGCCGCCGCGGCTCAAGGTGCCGTTCACGCTTCACCGCGACGAGATCCGCCCGTACACCAAGCTCGACCCCCGCTTCGGCGGGCTGGGGCCGTTCTTCGGGGGATGCCTCTTGTGCGCCGTCGCCGTCCTGCTGGCGGCCGCGCGCGTGAACCGGCGCGCGGCGGCGGCGGCGGCCGGCGTGGCGGGGATCGCGCTGGCGACGGCGCTGGCGATCTCCGATCCCTGGTGGGCGCGCTTCGTCCCCCAGCTCTGGTTGATCCCGGCCGTGCTGTGCCTGCCGGCGGTGGCGGCGGAGATGCCCGGATGGTTGCGGGGGGCGGCCCTGGCGACGGCCGGCCTGCTGCTGGCGAACGCGCTGTTCGTGGGGGCGGCGACCGGCGCGACCTTGCTCCGGCGGAACGCGCTCCTGCGCCGGCAGCTGGCGTTTCTGCGGGATGCCGCGCGCGGCGCGCCGGTCAGCGTGTGGCGGACGGGGACCTGCCGGTCGCTGGACGTCCGGCTGTCGGAGGCGGGCATCCCCTTCACCCGAAGCCCCCAGGCGTGCGCGCGGCCGATCGCCATCGATCCGTCATGCGACAGCTTCCTGCTCTGCCTGTCGGGGCCGGCGCGGGACGCCTTCCCCGAGCGGTTCGACCAGCTGCGAGCTCAACCCTAGCCGCCGCGCCTGGCCTCCAGCCGCGCCGACGGGGTCCTTGATCGACGGCGGGCGATCGGCGAAAATCGACCGAGCGTGAGCAGTGCGGGCCGATACATCAAGGCCCTCGATGGGATTCGCGGGTTCGGGATCTTCTTCGTCGTCCTTTTCCACTACCTGCTGCTGATCGATCGGCCCAGCCTGGGGTTCGCGTGGGTGTGGGTGCAGATGTTCTTCGTCCAGTCGGGCTTCCTGATCACCGGAATCCTGCTGGCCGACAAGGGCCACCGCCTGCCCGACTACCTGAAGCGCTTTTACGGGCGGCGGGCGCTGCGCATCTTCCCGCTCTACTTCGGCTTCATCCTGGTCTGCACCGCGGCCTACCTGGTCCTGCACAAGCCGGCCGGCTTCAACCGATTCGCGCCCTACCTCTACACGTACACCTACAACTTCAGCCGGCTCGATCCGACGATGCCGAAGAAGGGGCTGTTCCTGCAGTTCTGGTCGCTGGCGGTGGAGGAGCAGTTCTACCTGTTCTGGCCGTTCATCATCTATTTCCTCGAGGAGCGCGCGCTGCGCCGCCTGCTGATCGCGATCGTCGTCGGCGCGCCGCTGTTTCGCTACGGCTTCGGCCTCTATCTGGCGTCGCGCGGCTACGCGCCGCCGCAGGTCGGGATGATCACGTACGCCTTCACTTTCAGCCAGCTCGACGCGTTCGCGCTGGGCGCCGCCATCCCGGTCTTCCGGCTGCCGGAACGGATCAAGCGGACCGGCGCGCTGGCGGGCGGCCTCATCGGGCTGGCGCTGGCCGCCGGGCTCGTGCACTGGTGGGTGCTGGGCCGGCAGGGCATCCACGTCTCGCTCGGCAACCTGTGGGCGCTGGGGCTGGGGGGCGCCCTCCACGATCACGCGGATCGCGTCTGGTCCTACACGCTCATCGACGTGATGTTCATGGCGGTGACGTTGCACCTGGCTTCGCCCGGCTACCGCGGCCTGTTCAACAGCCGGCCCCTGGTCGCCGCGGGCAAGATCGTCTACGGCCTCTACGTGTTTCACTACGTGATCGTGATGGCGGCCGCGCGGCTCTACGACGGCCACCTGCACAACGCGGTGGTCTGCTTCCTGCTGGCCTGCGCCGCCTGCTGGACGGTCTCGTACGTGAGCTATAACGGGTTCGAGAAGCGCTTCCTGGCGTTGAAGTCGCGCCTCGGCCGCGCGCGCGCACCGGCCCCGGCGCCTGTGGCGGCGGCCGGCCCTGGCACCGGCTATCCCGCCGCGTAGAGTTGGGGCCCAGGAAGAACCCATGCCGGCGCCCGCGGCCCCGACGAGCAGCCCAGCCGGCCACCGCCGCGACATCGACGGCCTGCGCGCGGTCGCCATCCTGCCGGTGCTGCTGTTCCACGCCCACATCCCGGGCGTCGGCGGCGGCTTCGTGGGCGTGGACGTCTTCTTCGTCATCTCCGGCTACCTGATCACCGGAATCCTGCTCAAGGACATCGCGCGCGACCGCTTCTCGATCCTGCGGTTCTACGAGCGGCGCGTCCGCCGCATCTTCCCGGCCTTGATGGCCATGCTGGCCGTCGTGGCGGCGGTGAGCTACGCCCGGCTGCTGCCGCAGGAGCTGCGGCCGCTGGCCCGCAGCCTGATTGCGGCGACCCTGTTCGTCTCGAACATCTTCTTTTACCGGCAGGTCGGCTACTTCAACGGCGCGTCCGAGCTGAAGCCGCTGCTCCACACCTGGTCGCTGGCGGTCGAGGAGCAGTTCTACATCTTCTTCCCGCTTTACCTGTGGGCGGCGTTCAAGAAGCTGTCGCGGCCGGCGGTCGTGAAGCTCACGACGGCGCTGGCGCTGGCCAGCCTGGCGCTGGCCACCTGGGCGGCCTGGAAAAGCCCGAAGGCCGCCTTCTTCCTGGCTCCCCATCGGGCCAACGAGCTGTTGATCGGCGCGCTCTTGGCCCTGGACGCCGTCCCGGTGCCGTCGCGCCAGCGCTCGCGCGACCTGCTGTCGCTGGCGGGATTGGCGCTGATCGTGGGCGCGGTGGTCGGCTACTCGGACGCGACGCCGTTCCCGGGGCTGACCGCGCTGCTCCCCTGCGTCGGGGCCGGCGCCATCATCCACGCCGGAAAGGACGGGCGCTCGCTGGTCGGGCGCTGGCTGGGAACGCGGCCCATGGTGTTCATCGGGCTGATCTCCTACTCGCTCTACCTGTGGCACTGGCCGATCCTGGCGCTGGCCCGCACCTGTTTGATGCGGCCCCTCACCGGGCTGGAGGTCGCCGGCGCGCTGGGGGCGGCCTTCCTGCTGGCCGTGCTCTCGTGGCGGTTCGTCGAGCGGCCGTTTCGTGGTCCCGACGCCGTGGCGGGGCGGCGCGGGATCTTCGCGCTGGCCGGCCTGGCCATGCTGGGCTGCCTGGCGTTCGGGCGGCTCGGCTATTCGGGCGCGGCCCGGCGCTTCGACCGGGCCACGCTGGCGGCGGTCACCGAGCCGGAGGACTTCGACTGCCTGGGACGCGCGACGTCACCAGAGGCCAACGTCTGCCCGATCGGCGCGCCCGCCGCCGCTCACCCGACGTTCGCCGTCTGGGGAGACTCGCACGCGCGCGTGTTTTACCGGCACCTCGACAAGCTGGCGGCGGCCCGCGGGGAGGCGGGCCTGTTCTTCGGAAGCAACGGCTGCGCGCCGCTCCTGGGCGTGAGGCTGGTGGAAAGCGAGGCGGCGCCGGGCTTCTCGAACGACTGCGCGGCCCAGAACCGAAACGCGTTCGCGGCCATCACCGGCGACCCCGGCATTCGCGAGGTGGTGCTGGTCGCCCGCTGGCCGTACTACCTGTGGGGGACCGGATTCGGGGCGGACCGTTTCCACCGCACCGCCATCCTGGACCCGGGCGGCGCCCGCCTGTCCCGGCCCCAGATCGCCGAGCGGGCGGTGCGCACGGTTCAGGCGCTGCTGGCGGCCGGCAAGACGGTCTACCTCGTCGAGACCGTGCCGGAGCTGACCGTCGACGCGCTGGCCGTCTGCGGGCGGGCGTTGCTGTTCCACCGCAGCCTGGCGGGCTTCGACCAGCCCCGGCAACCGGTGGAGGACCGCGCGGCGCCCCTGCGCGCCATCGCCGACCGCCTGGCGTCCGAACCGGGCTTTCACTTCGTGACCACGCACGATCTGTTCTGCGACGCCGCGGACTGCCGGTTTCAGCGCGACGGCCGGCCGCTGTACGTGGACAACAACCACGTCGGTCCGCTGGCGGGCCCGCTGCTGGAGCCGCGCCTCGCGCCGATCTTCGCGCCGGCCCCCCCGGCCTTGCCCGCGCCGACGCCCGCCGTCCAGCGGGAGCGTGCCGCGGGTCCCCGCCCGGTGTCGGCGCGCTGAGGCGCCGGCCAGGCCGTCAGTGTCCGACGGTGATGCTGCGAACGCGGTTGTACGGCTGCGGGGGATCGACGCCGTCGTCGCCGTCGGCGACGTAGAGGGTGGAACCGTCCGCCGAGACCGTGATGCCTTCGGCGCCCGCGAAGCTGGCGATGGCGCCCGTTCCGTCCATCGACCCGACCGTGCCGTTCCCGGCCAGCGTCGAGACGGTCCCGTCGGTGCCGACGCGGCGGATCCGGTAAGCGCCGGTGTCCGAGACGTAGACGGCGCCGTTCGCGTCGGCGGCCACGGCCTGGGGCCGGTTGAACCGCGCGCTCAGCGCCGGGCCGTCGATGGTCCCCGCCTGGCCGTCGCCGGCGAAGGTGGTGACCACCCCGGCCAGCGTGACCTTTCGCAAGACCCGCAGCCCGTAGTCGGCGACGACGATGCTGTCGTCGGGGAGCACGGCCACGCCGTACGGGTCCGTGAAGGTGGCGCCGGTCCCGGTTCCGTTGACGCCGCCGACGCAGCCGGCGCTGCCGGCCAGGACCGAGGCGGCGCCGGTGGCCGGGTCGAGCAGCCGAATGAGGTGGCTGCCGCGGTCGGCCAGGACCAGCCGCCCGTCCGACAGCACCCCGATTCCCCGCGTGTAGCCGACGTCCGCGAGCACGGTCGACGCCAGGCCGGTCGTGCGGTCGACGGTCCAGATCGTCGAGGTGGTGAGGTGATCGTGCGCCCCGGCCGGGTCGAAGTCCGTCTGCGCGTACACCACGTTCCGGACGGCGTCATAGGCCAGCGCGTACGGCCGCGAGAAGCTGGTCTGGTGCGCGAGCGGTGTGATGCCCCCGGTCAGCGTGACGCGATCGATCGTGTCGCTGTCGTTGTCGCTGACCAGCAGGCTGTTGCCGCCCGGTTCCAGCACGAGGCCGGTCGGGTTGACGAAGCCGGTCGCGCTGGCGCCTCCCGCCACCGTCGCGACGGTCACGTTGGGGACGAAGTTGACGCTGTCGGGAAGGGTGGCCGGCGTCGTGCCGCCGGTCGCGACCGGGCAGACCACGCCACCGCCCGCGCCGCCGTTGCCGCCGGGGCCGCCCGCCTGCCCGGCGCCGCCGCCCGCTCCTCCGAGCTGCCCGCCGCCGCCGGCGTGGCCGCCCTGCCCGCCGCCCGCGCTGCCGCCGGGCCCA
>JAICYS010000407.1 GCA_025934105.1 Myxococcota bacterium
GAGGCGCGACGACGAGGAATACCCGTAGGTATTGTGAGGAGAAGCAACGAAGCGTCCGGCGCGGATCGTCGGCCGAACGCGACGCCATCTCGACGGCGCTGCGCTAGGAGGGCGTTGCCGTAAGGCAACGGTGAGCGGGAGCGAACCAAGCCCGACGACGTGCCGCCCGGAGGCGGCCTATGGAACGCGAGCTTCGACCAGCGCCAGCGTCTGGTCGCCCAGCAGACCGGCGCCCTGTTGCTTCACCAGCCCGACGCCCTTGGCGTACCAGGAGACCAGCGCCGGGTGGTGCTTGCGCGAGCTCCGCACCCGCAAGCAGGTGAAGGTGCCGGCCGGGACGGTGACCCGGTCGGCCAGCGACTCGACCTGCCATTTCAGCTCCGCGCGCCGGGTCTTGGGGCGGCCGCGCAGGTTCGGCGTCGTGTCCAGGAACGCCTCGGGCCAGCTGGCGCCCGCGACCAGCCGGCCGGCCCGTTCGTCGAGCATCGTGATGGGCGGATCGTAGGTCTCCTCGGCGCGCACGGCACCGGCCCGATCGTCGACCTCTTCCTGCGGGCAGCTGATGCGCCCGTTCCTGTCGGTGGCCCAGAGCCAGACGGTTCCGTCCAGCAGGTCTTCTCGCAGGCGATACGCGACCCCGTCGTCGACCGCGTCGTAATCCAGTCCGTCGACCCGCAGCGTGCCGGCGCCGGTCCGGCCGTCGTCGGCCGTGATCGCGTAACGCCAGACGGCGCCCACCCGCAACGGCAGGTAATCGCCGGCCGGCGCCGCCCGGCCCTGGCGCGCGACCGCCCCGCAGCCGCCCAGCGCCAAGGCCGCGATTCCGACGGCCAGCATCACCACCAGCCGGCCCCGCGCCGCCTTCCGTTCCAGCCCCGACCCGACCTCGGCCATGTCTGCCTTCACGATAACTACGGATCGAGGTGGCGGGAGCGCGCCCCGCGGCGGCCACCCGGGGGACCAGCCAGCTCCGAAGCCGACCGGAGCGGGCCGATCGTTTTGGCGACTTGGCGGCCTGGCGTCCGGGCGCGCCGGCATCCCAAACGGCTCGCACACGATAGAACCAGCCCGGCAGATTGTAAATGCGCTGCGCGCCGTCCAGCATGCGCCCGATGACGACCCGACCCGACGCGCCCTTTTTAGGGATCGACTTCGGCACCACCAACACCTCGCTGGGCCTGGCGGCCGCCGACGGGAGCGTGCGCCTGGCCCCCCTCCCCGGCCGCGGCGGCGGCGCGACGACCACCTGGCGCACGGTGCTGTACTTCGACCCCGACGCCGGGGTGCTGGCCGGAGCGCCCGCCATCGACCGCTACGCGGAGACCGAAGGCGAGGGGCGCCTCATCCAGTCCGTGAAGTCGCACCTGGCCAGCGCGGCCTTCAGCCGCACCGTCATCTTCGGCAAGACCTGGACGCTGGAATCGTTGGTCGCCCAGTTCCTGCGGGGCCTGCGCACCGCCGCCACCGTGACGGACGCCAGGCACGCGGTGGTGGGCCGTCCCGTCCGCTACTGGGGCTCTCGCGACGAGGACGACGACGCGCGCGCCCTCGGTCGCATGCGCGCCGCGCTGGCGGCGGCCGGATTCACCGACGTGGTGTTCGAGTTCGAGCCGATCGCGGCCGCGTTGCGCTACGCCAGCAAGCTGGATCACGACGAGCTGGTGCTGGTCGCCGACTTCGGGGGCGGCACCAGCGACTTCTCGCTGGTCCGCGTCGGGCCCCACGTCGCGCCCGGGGATCCGTCGGCCATCCTGGGCACCGGCGGGCTGGCGGTGGGCGGCGACGCCTTCGACGCGCGCATCATCGACGCGGTGGTGGCGCCGGCGCTGGGTCGGGACACCAGCTATCGCGACGCCTTCGGCGCGGTGACCGCGGTGCCGACCTGGTTGTTCGCGCGCCTGCGGCGCTGGCACCACCTGTCGTTCTTGAAGGACGCCGATACGCTGCGCCTGCTCGACCGTCTGGAACAGGGCGCGCTGGCCCCCGACCGCATCCAGCGCCTGGTGCGCGTGGTCAAGGAAGACCTGGGGCTGGCGTTGCACCAGTCGGTGGAAGCCAGCAAGCAGGCGCTGTCGGGGGACGCGGCGGCGCAGCTGACCTGCGCGGATCTCGACCTGTTGCTCCCCGTCCAGCGCCCGCCGTTCGAGGAGTGGATCGCCCCCGAGCTGGACGGCGTCGACGCGGTGATCGGCCGCGTGCTCGAGCGCGCGGGGGTCGCGGCGGCGGACGTGGACACGGTCTTCGCGACCGGCGGTTCGTCGCTGGTGCCGGCCGTGCGCCGCCGCCTGAGCGCGCGCTTCGGCGAAGCCAAGCTGGCCGGCGGCGACGAGCTGACGTCCGTCGCCTGGGGCCTCGCCGCCCGCGCCCACCAGCTGTTCGCCTGACGCCGCTCCTGGCCGCGTTCCGCGTGACCTGCCGCCGCGGCCCCGCCGCGCCTCACGTCCGGGTCGACTTGCCTTTGGCGGTCGGGCGGGTCCCGCCGCGGGCGGGGTGCAGGGTCTTACCGGCCAGGCAGAGGGCGACGAATTGCTCGATGCGCCGCGCGCGGGTCTCCGGCCGCTTCGCGGTTTGCACGCGCCAGAGAATCGCGTAGCGGTTGGCTCGGTCCAGCGCATCGAAGAACGCGCCGGCCCGCGGCTCGCGCGCCAGGGCGGCCTTCAGGTCGGACGGCACCTCGGCCACGCGAGCGCCGTCGTAGGCGCGCGCCCAGCGGCCGTCGGCGCGCGCCCGCTCGACTTCGGCCAGGCCAGGCGGCTGGATCGCGCCCGACGCCATGAGCGCCTCGGCGCGCGCGCGGTTGATTTTCGACCAGGGGCTGTTGGCGGCACGCCGCGAGAAACGCTGCAGCCACGCCGACGCGTCCAGCGCGCGCTTCTGGCTGTCGATCCAGCCCCACGAAAGCGCGGCGTCGAGCGCCCGCGCGTAGGTCAGGTCGCTCCCCTTCGCTTTCGGGATCCGCAACAGCACGGCGCCGGAGCGGTCGTGGTGCGCCGCCAACCAGGCCTCCCACTCGGCGGCGCGCGAGAAATCGAGGATCGGCTCTTCCTTCGTCCCCATCAGCTGCCCTGGCGCCGCAAC
>JAICYS010000193.1 GCA_025934105.1 Myxococcota bacterium
GCGCCGCCGTCGACGGCGGCGCGGGGACCTGCTTGACGGTCTCCCTGCCGGTCCCTCTCGCGGATTGATCACCCTTCGCGCATGTACCGCCCCAGCCCGGCCCGCCACGCCAGCCGCGACAGCATCAGGAAGGCGACCGGCGCCAGCACGCCCCAGAGCATCTGGGCTCCGGTCAAGCGGCCCAGCACGAACAGTGACGGGAAGCTGGTGATGACGAACATCGGCACCAGGTAGGTGCCGGCGACGCGCGCCAGACGGCCGTAGACCGACACCGGCACGTTGTTGACCTCCCAGAACGACACCGCCACGCTCGCGAGGCCGCCGGCCTTGCGCACGGCGAAGACCAACGACTGCGGGAACAGGTAGATCGCGTACGCCAGCATGGTCCCGCTCGCCAGGAAGAACACGTACCCGAGAATCCTCCAGAGCTCGACCAGTCCGGACAGCCGGGTCAACCCGACGGCGGTCACGATCGCGCCGCCGGCCACGTCCACCAGGAACAGGCCGGCGTCGCACCGCCAGAGCGTCGCCAGGAACTGCAGCGACACCGGCTTGGTCATCAGCGTGTCGAACGACCCGTCGCTCAGGCGCTCGGAGAGCTGGAAGAGGTTCATCATGAACAGCCCGGCGAAAAAGCCGGTGGCGGTCACGAAGGTTCCGACGAAGACCAGCATCTCGTCGGGGGTGAGGCCGGCGATGTCGCGGCCGGCGCGAAACGCCACCACGGCGTAGAGCAGCTTGCTGAGCAGAAACGCCAGCTCCATGACGACGCCGGTGACGAAGTTCGTCCGGTAGCTCAGCTGGCTGAGGACGTTCATCCGGACCAGCCGCCCGTACACCGCGGCGTGCTTGAGCAGCTCGTGCCAGACGCCCCGCATCGGTCAGCTCCCGACCGCCGCGAAGCGACGGAGCCCGCGCCGCCACAAGCCGTGCGCCAGCAGGCCCAGCGCGGCCGTCCAGGCGGCGGCCAGCGCCAGCCCCGTGCCCTGGGCCGCGCCGGCGACCCGCCCGCACAGAATCTCCGTCGGGAACTGGATGGTGAAGCGGAACGGAAGCAAGTTCAGGATCGCCTCGGCGCGCCGGCCGAACACCGACAGCGGGAAGATCCCGCCACTGGCGGTCGTGATCACGACCCGGACCGCCTCGAACAGGTAGCCGGTCTCGGTGATCCAGAACCCGAGCAGGCCGACGCACCAGAAGATCAGGAAGTTCAGCAGCAAGGCGGCCAGCAGCGCCTCGGCGAATCCCGACAGACCCGCCAGGCTGGCGCCGATCGTCGTCGTCGACGCCAGGACGGCGAAGACCGCCGCCAGGCAGACGGCGCTGCCGCCGGTGTCGGCGAACTTGGTCCCCGCGAAGTGGGCCACGCGGAATCCGAAGTATCCGATCGGCTTGACCAAGACGCGATCGAGCCCGCCGGACTTGATGTCGTCGTAAAGGTCGTACTCGAACCCGGTGCGCACCAGGCGCGCGACCAGGTTGGCGAACACGGCGTACGCCAGCATCTGGTCGCGCGTGAATCCGAACAGCGTGTCGGCGGCGGGGCGCCCGGCGTAGACGCGCTTCCAGAGCACCACCTGCACGATGACGGGCGCGATGGCGCCGAGCGGGCTCAAGAAGAGATTGGCCCGATGGGCGAGCGCCCCCTGCACCCCCAGCCAGAACGCGCGCAGGTACTTGGCGGCGCCGTCAATCACGGCCGCGCTCGTAGAGGCGGGCGATCCCTTCTTCGAGGGGGATCTCTTCGATCGTGAGATCGGCGACCGGGAGCTCGGCGAGCACCCGCCGCGAAAAGTCGCGGACCTGGGCACGGTCGACGTGGAACCTCGCGCCCAGCAGGTCCGTGCCGAGGCCGCCGGCGTCGAGCGGCCCCTGGTACGGCGCCAGCGCGGCGCGCGGCACCGGCTCGGAGAAGGCCAGGGTGACGATTTTCCCCGCGCCCAGCGCCTCGTTCACGCGCGCGAGCGGACCGTCGTAGGCGAGCACGCCGCCGTTGATGAGGATGATGCGCTCGCACAGCTTCTCGATGTCGGACAGGTGGTGGCTGGTAAGCATGACCGTGGTGCGCCGCCGTTCGTTCAGCGTCTTGATGAGCTCGCGGATCGCCCGCTGCGACAGCAGATCGAGCCCGATGGTCGGTTCGTCCAGGAACAGAACGGCCGGGTCGTGCAGCAGGGCGGCCGTGATCTCCATCTTCATCCGCTCGCCCAGCGACAGCCGGCGGACTTGAACCGACAGCAGGTCGCCGATCCCGAACAGCGCGACCAGCTCGTCCAGCGTGCGCGCGTACACCCGCCGGTCGATCTCGTAGATGGCGCGGTTGAGGCTGAAGGTCTCCCGGGCCGGGAGGTCGGGCCACAGCTGGCTGCGCTGGCCCATCACCACCCCGATGCGCATCCGGAAGTCCTTCTTGCGCGCCCACGGCACGTGCCCCAGCACCTGCGCGCGGCCGGCGGTCGGGACCATCACGCCCGACAGCATCTTGAGCGTGGTGGTCTTCCCGGCGCCGTTCGGGCCCAAAAAACCGACGATCTCGCCCTCGGCCACGGTGAAGGAGACGCCGTCGACGGCGCGGCGAAGCTTGTGCCGGCGGGCGAACAGGCTGCGCAGCGAGCCCCGCAGGCCGGGCTGGTTCTCGAAGTACCGGAAGTGACGCGTGAGTCCCTGGGCCGCAATGACGTCCATGCTGAGCTCGGCCGGCCAACCGGCCGCCAGCCGATTTTGCGCTACGCGGTGGAAGTCTGCAGCAGCTTCACGTACGCGCGGGTCACGTCGGCTTCGTCCACCAGGCCCATCAGCCGCCCGTCCACGTCCACCACCGGAAGCTGCCGCAACCCCGTGCTGTGGGTCAGCTCCATGACCCGGCCCAGCTGTTCGGTCACGGTCACCTTGGCGTCCATCTGCATGATGTCGGCGGCGACGGCCAGCAGTTGCATTCCGGCGTCCGTCATCAGCGAGCGGATCGAGGCGGCGCTCACCGCGCCGACCACCACCCCGGCCGCGTTCACGACCGGGAACGTGAGCTGCGGCGCTCCGTTCGCCAGCGCGCGCGCCATCTCGGCCATGGTGGTGCGCGGCTCGAACCGCACGGTCTCCTCGGGCGGCGCGACGATCACGTCGGCCACCCGCAACGAGCTCAAGGCGCCCAGCGCCGCCGGCGGGCGGTGGACGGGCGAGTCCGCGTGCGTCGGCACCTGGGCGTCGTAGAGAAACCGCCGGCGCAGCGCCACGAACGCGATCGCCTCGGCCAGCATGAGGGGCACCAGCAGGTCGTAGCTGCCGGCCAGCTCGCTGACCATGATCAACGAGCTGACCGGAACGTGGGCGATGCCGCCGTAAAAGGTTCCCATGCCGACCAGCGCGAAGGCGCCGGGATCGATGGTGGGATCGTGAAGCAGCACGGCCGCCGCCCGGCCGAAGGCGCCCCCGAACAGGCCACCCAGCACCAGCGACGGGCCGAAGTCGCCGGCGCTGCCGCCCGACCCGATCGTGAACGAGGTGGCGACCAGCTTGGCCGCCCCCAAGAACAGCAGCAGCTCGGCGCCGCGCCATCCCCCCGGCAGCCAGTCGGCGCCCGTGATCGCCACCTGCGCCGCGCCGTAGCCGCCACCCAGGATGCCGAGGGCATGACCGGGCGTCCCGAACCGCGTGCCGACGATCAGGATCAGCGGAACGGCGAACAGGCTCAGCGCCAGGCCCCCGACCGCCGGGCGCGCCCAGACCGGCACCGGCAGCTTGGCCGTCACGTGCTGGACCGCCCGCAACGCCGCCAGAAACACCGAGGCGGAAAAGGCGATCAGCACGGCCAGGGCGGCGTAGAGCGGCAGGTGCTGGGGAACGAAGAAGTACCGCGGTGCCCGGGCGAACAGCGTGGATTCGCCGTACATCGAGATCACGATCGAGTACGCGATGACGCTGGCCAAGATGGCCGGGACCAGCGCCTCCGCCTCGAAGTCGTCGCGGTAGATGACCTCGGCGGCCAGCAGCGCCGCCCCCAGCGGCGTGCGGAACACGGCCGCCATGCCGGCCGCCACGCCGGCCAGCATCAGGATGCGGCGTTCGCGCGGGTCGACGCGCAGCAGGCGCCCGGCGGTCGAGCCCAGCGCCGCGCCGATCTGCATGGTGGGCCCTTCCCGCCCGCCCGAGCCGCCGGTCCCCAGCGTCAACATGGAGGCCAGCGCCTTCACCCAGATCACGCGGCGGCGAACCGCGCCCCCCTGGTGGTGAAAGGCGTGGATGGTGGCGTCGCCCCCGCCGCCCCGGGCCTCGGGCGCCAACTGGCAGAGCAGCCCGGCCACCAGCGCGCCGAGCGGCGGCAGCAGCATCACCACCAGCGGGCGCAGCACCAGCGCGTGCCCCTCGCTGATCAGCCGCTCGCCGTGCGCGCGCAGCGGCGCGTACCCGCCGAGGTGGCCGAGCAGCCCGTCCTGCGTGTATTCGAGGCCGGCGAAGAAGCCGGCCCCGACCAGCCCGGCGCCCACCCCGACCAGCGCGGCGTGGAGCAGCGTGCGGCCGAGCAGCCGCAAGTCGAGGGGCGGGGTCGAGACGCCCAGCGCCGTGCCCAGCGTCAGGCCGCCCAGGAGCCGCGCCTGACTGCGGCGGCGCATCCGCTGGAAACCCGCCGCCAGCGAGCTCAGCCGCCCGGGCGGTGGGCCGGATGCTTCATCGGGCGGGTCGTCGGGCACCGGGTTTTGACGTCCCTAGGCCGGCCCGCCGGACGGATCCGGAAGCGCCGAACCGTCGTTCTCGGGGTGGCGATGCGTCTGGCTCTCGGTGGCGGGCTTCACGTCGTCGAATGTCTCTGGTCGCTGGTCGGTCGAGAGCCTTCGCGCGAGCCGCGGGGCGCGTCCTGCTTCGGCTCCTGTTCTGCTCCCGGGGCGAGGCCCGCGTCAAGCCAGGGACGTGGCGCTGGGTCGCAACCGGGGGACGCCCTGAGGATGACGACGGACGGGGGAAGCGGGAAAGCCCGGCCCGTGGTAGACGAGTCCGCCGTGTTGAGCATTGCATTGACCGTCCTGGTGTCGGCCGCAGCCTTCGTGCTGGGGCGCGCCAAATTCGGGCTCGGGTCGGGCATCTTCCTGGGCATCGCGGGCGCGGTGATCACCCTGGTCGTGCTGTTGCGCCGACTCCGCAAGCCCGTCGAGGCAGCCATGACCGAGGTCGAGGGGCACCTCAAGGGGCGGCGCTTCGAGCGGGCCATCGAACGGCTCTCACAGGCGCGGCGCCTAGCGCTGTGGCAGCCGCTCCTCGGCTCGCAGATCGACGAGCAGATCGGGGTGATTCACTACGCGGCGCTCAACGATCCGGACGCCGCGCGCCCGTTCTTGGAGCGCGCGCACTGGAAGGGCGTCCAGGGCTGGACGATGCTGGCGGCAAGCCTCTATCGCCGCGGCAAGCCCGAAGAGGCGCTGGAGGTGCTGGCGCGCGCAGCCCGCAAGCGGTCGAAGGAAGGCCTGGTCTGGGCCACTTACGCCTGGTGCCGGTGGCGGCAGGGCGGGCGCGCGCAGGCGCTGGAGGTGCTGGCCGAGGCGCGCAAGCGGCTCCCCAGCGACGACCGGCTCAAGCGGCTGCAGATCGCGTTGCAAAACGGAAAAGAGATGCACATGCGCACCTTCGGCCCCGACTGGTACGCGCTGGGTCTGGAACGGCCGCCGCAGCCGGCCATGACCGGTCCCAATCCGGACCACCCCGCGTTTCGGCGCGGGGGCCGGCCGCGCCGCCGCTGACCGTCAGGCGCAGACGGCTGGATTGACCGGCTCCGGCTCGGGCCGCGGGGCAGGGCGGTTCTGGTGGATCCAGAGCCGCTGGTAGAGTCCGGCGCGCGCCAGCAGCTCGTCGTGCGTGCCTTGTTCGACGACGGCGCCGCGGTCGAGGACCAGGATCCGGTCGGCGTCGCGGATGGTCGACAGGCGGTGCGCGATGATCAGCGTCGTGCGCCCGCGCGTGAGCGGCCGCAGCGCGGCCTGGATGGCCGCCTCGGTCTGAGCGTCCAGCGCGCTGGTGGCTTCGTCCAGGATCAGGATGCGCGGATCTTTCAAGATGGCCCGCGCGATGGCGATCCGCTGGCGCTCGCCGCCGGACAGCCGCTGGCCGCGATCGCCCACCACCGTCTGGTATCCGTCCGGCAGGCGCAGGATCATCTCGTGAATGCCGGCGGCGCGCGCGGCCGCCACCACCTCGTCGGTGGACGCGCCGGCGCGGCCCATCGCCAGGTTCTCCTCGATCGTCCCCTGGAACAGGAACGTGTCCTGGGTGACCGCCGCCAGGTGGGCGCGCAACGACGTCAGATCCAGCTCGCGCAGGTCGTGCCCGTCCAGCAGGACCTGCCCGTCGGTCGGGTCGTAGAGGCGGGGGACCAGTCCGACCAGCGTACTCTTGCCGGCGCCCGAGGGTCCCACGACGGCCACGGTCTCACCCGGCGCCACCGTGACGTCGATGCCCTGCAGGCAGGGCGTGTTCCCATGCGCGAACGACACCCGTCGAAAGGTCAGCTCGCCGCGGACGGCGGTCACCGCCCGCGCGCCGGGCGCGCTCTGCACGTCAGGCGCGCGGTCCAGGATCTCGAACACCCGTTCGAAGTAGGCGTAGGAGGTGATGACGTCGACGTGCACGCCGGCCAGCTGCGACAGCGAGCCGTAGAGCCGTTTGAGCACGGTCACGAACGCGACCACGGTCCCCAGCTTCAGCTGGCCGCGCATGATCCAAAAGCCGCCCATCAGGAAGATGACCGCCGGGCCGGCGCTCTCGAACAGGCCCAGGCCCAGCTGGAACCAGCGGCCCAGCAAGGTCTGGCGCACCGACAGAGTGCGTAGCTCGTGGCTCTTGTCGGCGACCCGTCCGGTGTAGGGTCCCTCGGCGCCGAACAGCTTGAGCAGCAGCGCGCCCGACGGCGAGAGGCTCTCGGTGAGGACGCCGGTCAGCTCGGCCATCACGCGCTGGGTCTGGCGCTTGAGCGCCTTGCGGCGCACGCCGACCCGGCGGGTGGGGATCACGAACATCGGCAGCAACCCGATCGCCACCAGCCCCAGCCGCCAGTCGAGCGCGACCACCAGGCCGGCGCTGGCCACGAACACGACCGCGCTCTCCAGCACCTTGACCAGCGTGCCCGAGAGCGCGCCGCCGATCCCCTGCACGTCGTTGAGGGCGCGCGACAGCAGCTCGCCGGGCGGGCTGTCGCTGAAAAACCGGAACGACTGGCGCTGGAGGTGCGCGAACAGATCGACGCGCAGGTCCAGCACCACCCCCTCGCCGAGCGCGGTAGCCAGGTAGCGCTCGGCGACTTGCAGCAAGCCCGCCAGCAGCGGACCGACGACCATGGCCGCGCAGAGCGCGCACAGCAGCCCCAGCCGCCGCTGCGGGATGGCCGTGTCGACGATCCGTTTGACGAAGAGCGGCGGCGCCAGGTTCAGGATCGCGCCCGCCACGATCAGGCCGGCCACGGCGAAGACGCGGCGCCGATGCGGCGCCAGCGTCCGGACGATGCGGTTCAGCGTGGAACGGTTCGCTGGTCCGCTCGTCATCCTTCTCGAGCAACCTGGTTAACCGGCGGGGCAGGTGCAATGCGGGTCAGCCCGGAGGGTCGCCCTCGGGCGGGGGGGCCGGGCGTTCGAATCCGGGTCGCCCTCGGGCGGGGGGGCCGGGCGTTCGAATCCGGCGAAGGTCTGGGCCGCCCGTCCGGCCAGGTCCGACCGGCGCGGGAAGGACGACCGGCCCTGCGGGGCGTCACTCGGAGGCGTGATAGAGGATCGACAGCTCGATGCGCGTGTTGGCCGCGCGGCCGCTGGGCGTCGCGTTGTCGGCCAGCGGATTGGCGGCGCCCTTTCCGTCGATTCCGATCCGCTTGGGATCGATCCCCCGCGAGACCAGCGCCCAGTAGACGGCGTTGGCGCGCGCCAGCGACAGCGCCACCAGGTCCTCGGGCTTCCCCTGGTCGTCGGTGTATCCGACCAGTTGCAGCGGGTAGGTGGGGTACTTGGCCAGCAGGTCCTTGACGGCGTCCAGCGCCTTGCCGCCGCTGGCGGACAGGGTGGTCTTTCCGTCGGTGAAGAGGCCGTGCAGCACCAGGACCAGGCGTTGCAGGTCTCCGTCGCGCGTCAGGCGCACCGCGGTCCCGGCGACGGCGGTGGCGTCGCGTTCCAGCGCGCGGTCGCGCGCCTCGGCGCTCATGGAGTGGGCCGCCTTCTCGTAAGCCGGTCGCGCCTCGTTCAGGCTGGCCCGCGCCTCGGATTCGGCCATCTTCGTGCGCGCCAGCGCCTCGGCCCAGTGGCCGGCGTCGAATTCGGTGTGGGCGGCCTGCAGCATGCCGACGGCGGCGTCGTACTTGGCCTTGGCGAACCGGCCGGCCTCGACCGTGTCGGCCGTCTTGAGGGCCAGCTCCGCCTGGCGCAGCCCGTCCAGGGCGTCGGCCCGCCGGCGCGCGTCGGCCAGCTGGTCGGTCAGCTTCTTGCGCTCGCCCGAGATCGCCTCGCGCTCTTTCGCGATGGAGGCCTTCACGCTGCCCCAGCGCTGCAACAGGTCCACCTCTTCGCGCGCGCTGGCCAGCTGTTCGTCCAGGCGGCTCTGCTCGTCCTGGGCGATGGCCAGCTCGGACTCGAGCTGGGCCACGTGTCGCGCGGCGGCCTCGGCCTGCAGGATGGCCAGGGCGGTCTTGAGCTTGATCTGGCCCATCAGCGCGTCCCGGCGCGCCTCATAGAGGTTGCGGTGCTCCCACTCGGACAGCGACGAGATCAGGAGCTGATCGGCCGCCGCCAGCAGATCGAAGGCCTTGCGGTCGGTGTCCGAGAGGGCCGGGTCGCTGCGGAGCTTCTCGAGCGCGACGATCTCTTTCAGCCGGGGCGGCGTGGTGCAGGCGGCGAGGGGCACAAGGGCCAGCAGAGTCCAGCTTCGCGCGCGCATCGTCGGAAAAGACCATACCGCGCCGGATGGCGAAATCGATCGGCCGAACTGAAACGCGGCCCGGCGCGCCGCCCGCGAAGTGGCCCGTCCTTTGCTATTGGCTGCCGCCGTTGCACGACATCGAGGCTCAACCGGTGCGGAATTGGACGACGCTGGGATCCGGTGTCTGGTTTGTTGTCACCGTGTGCGTGGCGGCGGCACTGGTGGGCACCGGCTGCAATGCCGCGGTCGCCAAGACCGACGAGGCCAGCTTCACTCTCGTGGTTCTCCCTGATACGCAGTACTACGCGCGTCAGTACCCGGATATCTTGGCCGCCCAGGTCGACTGGATCGCGCGCGAGCGCAATCGGGCGGGGATCGCCCTGGTCGCGCACGAGGGCGACATCGTCGACGCCGACGACCCGGCACAGTGGCAGCGGGCCGCGTCCAGCCTGCACGGGCTGGACGGCGTGGTGCCGGTTCTGCTGAGCGCCGGCAACCACGACTATCGGCGCGAGGGGCGCCACATCGACCGCGAGACGTCGATCAACCAGTACTTCTGGCCGACGCCGGTCGGCGGCACCGTCGAGGACACCGGAACGTTCGAGCCGGGGCGGCTGGAGAACAGCTATCTGCTGCTCTCGGCGCCGGGCGGCCCCTGGCTGGTGGTGTCGCTGGAGTTCGGCCCGCGCGACGCCGCGCTGGCTTGGGCGGAGGCGCTGCTGGACCGCTACTCCGGCGTGCCCGCCATCTTGGTCACGCACGCCTATCTGGACGCCGACGGCAGTCGCTACGACCACGTGGGCCACCCCGGGCAGCTCTGGAACCCGCACCGTTACTTCGCGGCCGGCGCGCCCGGCGGCGTCAACGACGGCCAGGAGATTTGGGACAAGCTGGTCTCGCGCCACGACAACCTGCGGTTCGTGCTCTGCGGGCACGCGCTCGACGACGGGACGGGGCGGTTGACCAGCCGGCGCCCGGACGGCACCGTCGTTCAGGAGATCCTGGCCAACTTCCAGACGGCGGCGCTGGGCGGCGGCGGGTACTTGCGCCTGATGCGGTTCTCGCCGGCGCGGCGCACGGTCGCCGTGCAGACGTATTCTCCCTACCTGGACCGCTGGAAGCGCGATCCGGACAACGAGTTCACCGTCAGGTACTGAGCCTCCACACCCACGACACCCTCACTCACAAACAAGGACGAACGATGAAGAGAACGCTGATGATCATGGTGACCGTTGCTTCAATGGGCCTGGGCGCGCGCGTGCTGGCAGCAGAGGCCGCCGCCAAGCCGGACTGCACGGAAAAGCAGAAGGCCTACGACGACGCGAAGGCCGCGGTGAAGGCGGCCGCCAAGCCGGACCTGTCGAGCTGCAGCGACAAGAAGGGCAAGGACAAGACGGCGTGCGAGAAGCCGCTCAAGGACAAGGCCAAGGAAGACGCCAAGGCCGCCAAGGACAAGGAGAAGGAAGCCAAGACCGCCCTCGACTGCTGCAAGAACCCCAAGAAGAAGGGCTGCACGCCGTAACGAAGGCGTCACGCCGTCAGGGCCGAGGGCGCTTGCAGTTGGGCGCCCTCGGTCACTGCGCCGGCGTCACGGCGTGCCGGAGCAGTCGTTGGTGTCGATGCAGATTTTCACGCCGGTGCAGGCGTAGATGAACTGATACTGCGTCAGCGTCACGCTCTGAAGCTGGGTGCAGGCCGACCCGTTGAGGACGATGCTGGACATGGTCGGGTCGAACGTCCAGCCGTTGGTGGCGTCCTGCGGGATTTCGATCCGGTTGCCGTTGGAGTCTTGGGCGCTGACCGCCACGTTGGACAGGTTGTCCGGCTTGTCCGTCAGCGGGATGGTGCAGGAGAGGGTCATCCCGATGATCTTGTTCAACACCGTCTCCAGGCTGGCCGTGTCGGTGACCGAGTAGTACTGCGTCGCCGCGCCGGCCTGCGGGTAGCCGCCGTTCTTGGCCATGGCGTTCAGCGTGTCGGTCGCCATCGCGTCGCTGGAGGTGGCGATGCCCACCACGAAGGTCGGGAAACCGGCCGCTTTCGCGTCGGCCACCGCCATCTCGGCGGCCGGCGAATCGTCGGCGTTGATCCCGGTGTTCGGGCCGCCGCCGAACGGGCCGCGGCCGGGCGCGCCGCCCAGACCGCCCGCACCGCCCGCGCCGCCCGCGCCCGAGCC
>JAICYS010000103.1 GCA_025934105.1 Myxococcota bacterium
CAAGAAGGACATCGACAACTTCTGGATCGCCATCGAGTACGACCAGAAGAAGTCGAAGACGCATCCCATGCCGATCAAGGCGCGCGGCTTTTTGGGCTACGACCAGGCCGCCAAGAAGTACGTGAGCATCGGCGCCGACAACACCGGCGGCTGGATCGCCGAGTTCTCGCCCGGCTGGGAGGGGGACAAGCTGGTGTTCTCCGGCGACGGGTCGATGGGCGGCCAGAAGGTCGAGTTCCGCGAGACCTACACGAAGAAGAGCGACAAAGAGCTGACCTGGACCGGCGAGATGAAGATGGGCAAGGACTGGATCTCGGTCGGCACCGACACCTGCAAGAAGTAACCGCGGCGCGGCTTCAGAGTTCGCGGACGGCGTCCGCCCGGGCGGGGGCGCCGTCCTTCAGGTCGACTTCGGCGGTCGTGGTGGCGCCGCGCCCTTTGCCGTCGAGCGGCTCGTGCCAGTACTCGACGGTGTAGTGGCCCGGCGGCACGTCTTCGACGTCGAACTTGCCGTCGGCGCCGGTGACGGCGAACCAGGCCAGCGCCCGCCGATTTCGAGGCCACCACCGCTTCGTTGGGCTTGTCGGCCCCGCACACCGACCTGTCCTTGGTGACCTGGCGCGCGGGCAAGGCCGGCGCGCTCCCGGCCAGCCTGGCCAGGCCGGTAATCGACCCGTTCGCGCGCGCGGCGGCGGGCGCCAGCAGGGCTGCCAGGAACATCATGCAGAACTTCAGGTTTCGTGGTGTACGTTCCCGATGCGCGTCCGGATTTCGGTGACCACCCCAGGCCCCAACTCAGCGGCCATGCGCGCCACGATCTCGAGGCGCAGCAGCACCAGCTCGTGGGCCAGCGCCGAGGAGGCGACCCGCACGAACAGCGTGGTGCCGGCCAGCCGCTCGGGCTGGGTCTTGGCCCGGAAGGTCGGGCCGACGGCGCGCGCGTAGCAGTCGAAGGCGCGGAACTCGCGCGCCCGCCCCGCGCCGCCCAGCCGGGCCAGGACTTCGCCCATCAGCGTCTCGCTGGAAGTGGGGGCCGGCGCCGAGGGGCGCACGGGACCACGAGCGCGCGGACGCCCACCATACCGACGAGCGCCCGGTGCCACGGGCCGAGGATACGCTATCCTCGCCGCATGGCGCGACAGATCATCTCGACCGGCGAGGCTCCCCGGGCCATCGGCCCCTACGCGCAGGCGGTGGCGGCGCCGGCCGGCCGGCTGCGGTTCTGCTCGGGGCAGATTCCCCTCGACCCGCGGACCGGCGAGATGGTGGGCGCCGGCGACGTGCGCGTGCAGGCCGAGCGCGTGCTGCAAAATCTGGGCGCGGTCCTGGCCGCGGGCGGCGCGTCGTTCGCGTCGGTCGTCAAGACAACCATCTATCTGGCCGACCTGCAGGACTTCGGCGCGGTCAACGAGGTGTACGGCCGCTTCTTCGCCAAGGACCCGCCGGCGCGCGCCACCGTACAGGTGGCCGGCCTGCCCAAGGGCGCGCTGGTCGAGATCGACGCGATCGCCACGCTCGACTGAAGAACCCGGGCGCCGCCGGCCGCGAAGCCGTCGGTGGGCGGGGATCGCGGCGGCCGCGGCGACGCTGGTTTACGCGACCTGGGGCAGGACGCGCCGGCGCTCCGGTGGCTGCACCGCCACCACCGGCGGGCGCTCGACCTCGGCCAACGCGGCCTTCCAATCGGCGAAGCGGCCGCCGGCGCGGGCTGCTCGGGCGGCGGCCCGGCCTGCCGCGAAGCCCCCCTGCGCCAGCCGGTACTCGACCCAGGCCCACTTGGGCGACGTCGGCCGGAGGGTGACCCGCCCCTTGACCGCGGCGCGCAGCCGTTCGAGACGCGCGTCCAGCACCGCGATCTGCTCGAACGGCGCCCCGTCGAGCGGCGTCTTGCGCTTGGCCACGAAGGGGGCGATCCCCAGCGCCAGCCGCCCCGCGGCGGAGGCCAGCTCGACGCCGAACCGGGCCAGCTCGTCGATGTCCGCGTCGGTCTCGCCGGGGAGGCCCAGCATCATGTAAAGCTTGAGCTGTTTCATCCCGTGCGCGCGCGCCAGCTGGGCCGCCCGCATCAGGTGGCGCTCGCGCGTCCGGCGCTGGATGTCTTCGCGCAGCCGTTCGGACGCGCCGTCGCCCGCGGTGGTGAGCGTGCGGTAGCCGCCGCGCCGGAGCAGGCCCACGATCTCGTCGTCCAACCGGTCCGCCCGCAAGCTGGAGATCCCGACGCCGCGGCCCCCGTCCACGATGAACCGCAGGATGTCCGGCAGGCGCGGGTGATCGGTCACGGCGGCCCCCACCAGGCCCACCCGGCGCGCGTCGGGCGGGATGAGCGACGTCACGCGGTCGGGCGCGACCAGCCGCATGCCCCCGTTGGTCGACCGCCGCATCACGCAGTAGGTGCAGCCGCGGTGGCAGCCTCGTTCGGGCTCGATCAAGAACATGTTGGCCAGCTCGGTGTGCGGCGTGCGGATCTGCGAGTAGGCCGGCAAAAGGGCGTTGTCGGCGGCGGCCACCGGCGGCGGCGTTTCGCCGTGAACCGCGGGCACGTAAAAGCCCGGCCGCGCCGCCAGGGCGTCCAGCAACGCCGCGCGCGAGGGCAGCGAGCGGATGGCCTCGACCAGCTCGACGATCGTCTCCTCGGCCTCGCCCACCAGCATGACGTCCGCGTAGGGCGCCGCCGGAACCGGATTCGAGAAGGTGAGGGGCCCGCCGATGACCACCAGCGGGAACCGCTCGGCGCGGGCCAGCCGCTCCTCGGCGAAGAGCGGGATGCCGGCCAGGTCCAGGCAGTCGACCAGGCCGGCCAGCTCCAGCTCATAGGCCAGCGAGAACGCCACCACCGGGAAATCGCCTACCGGGCGCGCCGACTCGTAGGTCCGCAGCGGCTCGCCGGCCGCCCGCGCCGCCCGGGAATCGTCGGGCTGGAACGCGCGCTCCGCCGCCACGCCGGGCAGGTCGTTCAGCCGGCGGTAGATCGTCTGGTAGCCGAGGGACGACATGCCGACGGCGTACGGGCTGGGATAGCAGAGCGCGAAGGGGAGCTCGGCCTGCTTGAAGATCGTCCCCGCCTCGTCGGAGAGGCGGGCGGCGCGGATGTCGCGAAAGGGGATCACGGAAAGCCTCTCATGATACGGCCTCGGCGGGCTCCGCGCCCGTCGCGGCGGTCTGGATCCGATAAAGGCGCGCATAAAATCCGCCGGCGGCGAGCAGCGCGTCGTGAGTTCCCTCCTCGACCACCCGGCCCTTTTGCAGGACCAAGATCCGGCTGGCCCGCTGAACCGTGGACAGGCGGTGGGCGATGACGATGGAGGTCCGGCCGCGCATCAGCTCGGCGATGCCGCGCTCGATGACCCGCTCGGTCTCGGGATCGACGCTGGCGGTCGCCTCGTCCAGGATCAGGATCTCCGGGTCGCGGGCCAGCGCGCGCGCGAAGGCCACCAGCTGGCGCTCGCCGCCCGAGAAGTTCGCGCCCCGTTCGATCACGCGCGCGTCCAGCCCGCCGGGCCGCGAGGCGATCACGCGATCGGCGCCCACCCGCCGGGCCGCCTCCCAGATGCGCTCGTCGCTCAGCGCGGCGTCGCCCAGCGCGACGTTGTCGCGCAAGCTGCCGGCGAACATGAAGACGTCCTGGCTGACGACCACGATCCGGCGGCGCAGCGCGCGCGGATCCAGCTGCCGCACGTCGGCGCCGCCCACCCGGATGACGCCCCGCTGGACGTCGTAAAGGCGCGGCAGCAGCTTGATGATGGTCGACTTGCCGGCTCCGGTCGCGCCCACGATGGCCACGGTCTCGCCGGCCGCCACCGACAGCGAGACGCCGTCCAGCACCGGCCGATCGGCGCGGTAGCCGAAGGTGACGTCCTCCAGCCGGATGAGCGGCGCCGCCGGACCGACCGGCGCCGGCTGCGCGGCCGGCGGAGCGTCGGGCTCGACGGTGTCGAGCAGGCTGAAGACCCGTTCGGCCGCCGCCATCGCCTGCTGCATGACGGTGTACTTGGTCGACAGGTCGCGGATGGGCGCGAAGAACTTCCCCAGGTACTCGACGAACGCGACCAGCACGCCGACGGTCAGCGTGCCCCGGGCGATGCGGCCGCCGCCGTGCCAGAGCAGCGCCGCCACCGCGATCGAGCCGACCGCCTCGACGATGGCGTAAAGGGCGGCGTCGGCCGAGATGGCGCGGGCGTTGGCCTTCCGGTATTCGAGGTTGATGACGTCGAATTCGTGGTCGACGCGCGCCTCCTGCGCGAAGGCCTGAACCACCTTCATCCCCGACAGGTGCTCCTGCAGGAAGGCGTTCATCCGGGCCAGCTTGAGGCGGATCTCGCGGAACGCGTCGCGCACCAGCCGGCGGAACAGGCCGGCGATCCCGAACAGCACCGGGGCCGCCGCCATCGAGAACAGCGCCAGCCGCCAGTCGATGGCGACGATCGCGGTCAGGATGAACAGCAGCCGGATCGAGTCCCCCAGCAGGCTGACCAGCCCCGACGCGAACATCTCGTTCAGCGCCTCGATGTCGCTGGTGAGCCGCGTCATCAGACGGCCCACCGGCGTCCGGTCGAAGAACGACGCGGACAGGGACAGCACGTGGCGGTGCACGGCCAGCCGCAGCGCGTTCATCCCGCGCTGGCCGACCAACTGCGTGAGGTAGATCTGCGCGAACCCGGCGCCGTACTGGCCGGTCAGCGCCGCCAGATAGGCCAGGCCGATGCGCGCCAGGCCGGCGGCGCGCCCGACGGCGATGTGCTCGTCGATGGCCCGCTTCAGCAGGTAAGGCTGCGCGATCTCGCACAGCGAGACCACCGGCAGCAGCGCCACGGCGACGGCCAGCGGCCGGCGGTAGGGCCAGACGTAGCCGAACACGCGCCGGAGCAGGGTGCGATCCAGCGCCTTGCCCAGGATCTCGTCGCCGGCGGCGCGGCGCGCCGGCGCCACCGCCGGGCTCACGCCGCCCCCTCCAGCTCCTCGGCCGCCCGTTCCGTGCGGTAAAGGGCCGCATAGAGCCCCCCCGCCGCCATCAAGCCGTCATGCGTGCCCGACTCGGCGACGCGCCCGCCGTCCAGCACCAGGACCAGGTCGGCGTCGCGGACCGCCGCCAGCCGGTGCGAGATGACGATGGACGTCCGGCCCGCCAGGATCGGCTCGAGCCGGGTCAGGATCTCGCGCTCGGTCTGGGCATCCACCGACGAGAGCGAATCGTCCAGGATCAGGATGCGCGGGTCGGCCGCCAGCGCCCGCGCCAGCGCCACCCGCTGGCGCTGCCCGCCCGACAGCGTCAGGCCGCGCTCGCCGACCAGCGTCTCGTAGCCGTCGGGCAGCACCGCCAGATCCGGCAACAACCCGGCCGCCGCGGCGGCGGCTTCGATCCGCCGGCGCGAAATTCCACTTTCGCCGCCGAAGCCGATGTTCTCCGCCACCGTCGCGGAAAACAGGAACGCGTCCTGCGGCGCGTACCCGATCTGGCCGCGCAGCGCCCGCAGCGGGATCTGCGTGACGTCGCGGCCGCCCACGAAGATCGCGCCCGGCGGAACCTCCTGCATGCGGACCAGCGCGTCGACCAGCGTGGTCTTGCCGGCCCCGGTCGGCCCCACGATGGCCAGCGTCGCGCCCGCCGGCAGATGAAACGAGACGTCGTCCAGCAGGCGCCGCCCGTCCACCTCGATGGTCAGGTTCCGCACCTCGATCGAGGGTGGCCCCACCGGGGCCGGATCGGCGCCGGGGGCGTCGGCGATGCGGGGCGGCGTCTGCAAGAGCTCGCGCACCCGCGCCCAGCCGGCGATGCCCCGCTGCCAGACGCCGATGATCCAGCCGAGCGCGATGGTGGGCCAGGACAGCAGCACCAGGTAGGCGTTGAACGCCACCAGCCCGCCGACGGTCAGGCGCCCGGCGATCACCTCGCGCCCCCCGGCCCACAGGACGATGAGGGTCCCCACGCCGCCCAGCACGGCGAAGAGCGGCGACAGGGTACCCCGCACCCGGACCAGGGCCACCGCCCGGTCGAGATAGGCGTCGTTGAGCGCCCGGAACTTCGCGTCGCGCACCGGCTCCAGCGTGTAGTGCTTGATGACGGCCACCCCGGTCAGGTCCTCTTGCAGCGAGGCGGACATCAGACCCAGCTGCTCTTGCAGGGCCCGGCTCCAGTGGTACATGCGCCGCGACGACATTCGCGCGCCGGCCAGCAGGAACGGGTAGGGCAGGAGGGCCCACAGCGTCAGCCGCGGCGACAGGTGCAGCAGCAGCCAGACCGTGGTCACGTACACCAGGGCCGTGTTGATGAGGTTGAGCAGCCCGGGGCCGAACAGCGACCGGACGGCGCCGAGGTCGTTGGTCAGCCGCGACATCACGTCGCCGGTGGCGTGGCGCCGGTAGAACCCGGCGTCCAGCCGCAGCAGGTGCCGGAACAGGTCACCCCGCAGGCGGTACTCGATGTTGCGGCCGGCGTTGAAGATGAGGACGCGCGACCAGGTCCGGATCACCGCCTGCGCCGCCGCCAGCCCCGCGATGAGGGCGGCGTCCCGTACGATGGCCGGCGGAACCACCCCCGCCGTCCCGGCGCGAAGGACGTCGATGGCGTTCTTGATCAGCCAGGGGATGGCCAGCGCCAGGGCGTTGGTGGCGACCAGGCACAGCGAACCGCCCGCGATCCCGACGATTTCCGGACGCAAGCGGCGGACGACCGATTCCTGTGAGGTGGCTGTGATCGCGCGAAGCAAAATCGGCCGGTGAGTATCCCCGATCGCCGCCGGATTTCCCGCATCTTCGCGATTGAACCGGCGAAACGTGCAGGTCTATAGTCGAGAGTCTTTTTCGGTCCGCGATCGCGCCTCAGTCATGACCACCACCGTTTCGTCAGCGCTGGCCACTCTTCAACTTCGCCCGGACGACGTCCAGGCTCTTCAGGTCCTCAAGGGGGCCCACCCCGGAAACGGAGCGGGACTCGACGCCGAAGCCCTGTCCAAGGCTCTGTCGGACGCGCGCCGCTGGCACCGCGAGCGGGCCGACTTCGAGCTCTGTCTCGAGCTCATCGACCTCGAGCTGGGGTTCACGACCTCGGCGCAGCGACGGGCCGACCTCCTGCACGAGAAGGGACGGCTCCTGTTCGACGAGCTCCTGCGCGACGAGGCCGGGCAGGCGGCCATCCGGCAGGCCCTGGCGGAGGTGCCGGATCACCGGCCGGCGACCGAGTCCCTGTCGCAGATGACCCTGGTTCGCGCCAACTGGGAGTCCATCGCCAAGCGTTACCTGCAGCAGGCGGCCGAGGCCAAGGACCCGGCGCTGGCCGCCAGCCTGCACGGCTCGGTGGCCGAGCTGTACCTCAAATACCGCCCCGACCAGCCCGAGGGCGAGGCGCAGCTGCGCAAGAGCATGGCGCTGGACCCGGCCAACCGGCGCGCGGCCGCGCACCAGGAACGGATCCTGCGCGAGACCGGGCGGCGCGAGGAGCTGCTGGCCCTCTACCGCCAGCGGGCCGAGCGGGCCCAGAACCGTGAGGACCGGACCGCCGCCGAGGTCGACGCGGCGGATCTCTGCCAGCAGATGGGCCGGACGGACGAAGCGTTCGCCCACTACCGCAAGGCGCTGGAGATCGACGCCAACGAGCGGCGGGCCCTGCGCGCCGTCCGGGCGGCGCTGGCCCAGCAGCAGGCGTGGACCGAGCTGGCCAAGGTGCTGGAGGCAGCCTCGCGCACCCGCGGCGGCGAGCGCGACGTGGAGCTGCTGGTCGACCTGGGAGCGCTGTTCTGGAAGCGGATGGACCAGCCCGACCTGGCGGAGCCGTTCTTCCGCAAGGTTCGCAAGCTGGATCCCTCGAATCGCGAGATGGTCGACTTCTATCGCGCCTACCACGAGGCGCGGAACGAACAGGCGCAGTTCCTTCAGGTCCTGGCCCAGACGCAAAAGACCGAGCCCGACGTCGAGCGCCGCGCGGCGATGGGGATCGAGATGGCGCGCGCCGCCGAACAGCGGCCGCAGCACGCCGACAAGGCCATCGAGATCTGGAAGGGCGTCCTGCGCCTGCGGCCGCATCTGCCCGACGCCGTCGCCGCCTTGAAGCGGCTCTACACGGCCACCGAGAAGTGGAACGCGCTGCTGGAGCTGCTGAAGGACGAGCTCGAGTCCGTTCCCGCCGCCGACGCCGACGAGCGGATCAACCGCTACCTCGAGATCGTCGCCATCTACCGCGACCGCCTGAACCTGGACGTCATGGTGGTGACGACCTACCTCAACATCCTGGCGCTCAAGCCGGATCACCCGCAGGCGCTGGCGGCGCTGGCCAGCCGCTACGAGGCGCAGGGGCGCTACGGCGACCTGGTGCAGATTCTGTCGCGCCAGGCCGACGCGGCGGCGGATGCGGCGGCGCGCGTGGCGCTGCACCGGCGCATCGCCTCCATCTGGGCCGACAAGCTGGGCAAGCACCAGAACGCGGTCGCCAGCTTCGAGAAGATCCTCGAGGCGGAGCCGGGGGACGCCGAGACCGCCGCCCGCCTCAAAGAGCTGTACGCCAAGAACCGATCGTGGCGCCCGCTCATCGAGGTGCTGCGCAAAGAGCTGCCGCACGTCGACGACACCGGCCGGCGGATGCGGCTGGTCGAGATGGCGCGCCTGGCCGCCGAGCGCCTGAACGACGCGCGCGAAGCGATCACGCTCTACAACCAGGTGCTGGCCATCGCGCCGCAGGACCCGGAGGGGCTGGCCGGCCTGGCGACCCTTTACGAACGCGAGCGGCGCTGGCCGGCGCTGGTCGAGATCTTGGAACGGCAGCGCGCCAACGCCGAGGGGACGCCGGCCGCCGAGCTGCCGCTGCTGGAACGGCGGGGCACGTTGCTCTACGAGCGGATGGGCGCCGCCGACGCGGCCATCGCGGTGTTCCGGCGCATCCAGGTGGTGGATCCGAAGAACGCCCGGGCGGCGCGCGCGCTCCGCGAGATCTACGCGCAGGCCGGCGACTACGCCGCTCTCGAGTCGCTGTACGCCGAGCAGGGGGCGTTCGGCGAGCTGTGCGACCAGCTCACGTCGCTGGCCGATCGGACCGCCGACATGAGCGCCCGGACGCGCCTCCTCGAACGGGTGGCGGCGCTGGCGCAGGAGAAGCTGAATCAGCCCGATCGCGCGCTCAAGGCGTACGAGCGGATCCTGACCACCGACCCGCGCAACCGGAAGGCGGCGCTGGCCTTGCTGCCGCTTTACCGGACGGCGCAGAAATGGCCGCGCCTCCTCGCCACCTACGAGGCGCTGCTGGGGCCCACCGCCACCGGTGACGGCGTCAGCCAGTCCGAGCGGCTGGAGCTGTTCGCCGAGGCCCGGAAGATCTGCGAGGAGCGCCTGGGATCGAAGGCGCTGGCGTTCCAGTGGTGCGCGCGGGCGTTCCAGGTGGCGCCGAAGAACGCCGACGTCCGGACCGACCTCGAGCGGCTGGCCGGCGAGGCCGACGAGTGGGGCCCGCTGGCCGCCCTCTACGAAGAGCGGGCCAAGGCCTCCGGCGACGCCGAAGAACGGATCTGGCTGCTCCGCCGGGTGCTGCGCATCTCGGCCACCCGCCTGTTCCGGCCGCTCGACACGCGCCGCGCCGCCGAGCAGATCCTGTCCGAGCTCGGCTACGACGAAGAGGCGGACGTCGCGCTGGAACAGGTTCTGGTCCAGGCCAAGGCCTGGCCCGAGCTGGGCAAGCTGCTGCACGCGCGCGCCGATCGCGCCCCCGACGCCGCCGAGCGGGTCAAGCTGCTCCTGCGCATCGCGCAGCTCGAGGAAGAACGGGTGGGCGATCTGGCGGCGGCCGCGGCCACCTGGACCGCCATCGTCGACGCGGATCCCAGCAACGAGCGCGCCCGCCGGGCGCTGGTGCGCGTCTCCGAGGCGCGCCAGGACTGGGCCGGGGTGGTCGAGGCGCTGCGGCGCGAGCTGGCGCTGCGCGGCGACGAAGCGGGCCGCCGCTCCACGGAGGCCGCCGCCGCAGAGGGCGGCAACGCGGGCGGAGCTCCCTCCTCGGCCGCCGACGCGAAAGAGCGCGAAGAGCTGCTCCTCCGGATCGCGCACCTGCAAGAGAACCGGCTCGAGGACCGGGCGGGGGCGTTCGCGTCGTACCGCGACGTCGTGCTGGCGAACCCGTACGCCGCGCCGGCGGTGGCGGGGCTCGAGCGGCTGGCGGGCGGCGCGCGCGCCGACCGGGCGGAGATCGCGCGCCTCACGCTGCCGTACTACGAGCGCACCGACAACGCCGCCAAGCTGGCCGCCGCCAACGCCGCGCTGCTGGAGGTGGCCGACAGCGTCGGCGAGCGCGTCGAGCGGCTGGAGAAGCTGCGGGGCCTGTACGGCGGCGCGCTGAAGGATCCGGCCGCCGCCTATCGCGCGGCGGCGGCGCTGTTCGACATCGATCCGACCGACGTCGAGAACCGCGAGGCGCTGCTGCGGTTCGCGGCCGAGGCGACGCTGACCGGCGAGCTGGCCGACAAGCTGCGCGCGACCGCCGACGCCACGCCGGATCGCAACTTGCGGCGCGACCTGCTGGTGGTCGTCGCCGAGCTGCAGGAGCGGCAGCTGGGCCGGGCCGGGGAGGCCGAAAAAGTCTATGCGCAGATCCTGGCCAGCGAGCCGCTGCACCCGGGCGCGTTCAAGGCGCTGGCGCGCCTTTACCGCGAAAGCGAGCGCGGCAAAGAGCTGCGCGCGCTGCTCGACGCGCGGCAGCTGGCGTCCGTCGACGGGCGCGAGCGGCTGGACCTGCTGGCCGAGATCGCCGAACTGAACGAGACCGCGCTGGGCGACGCCGATCAGGCGCTCGGCGCCTACGAGAAGATGCTGGAGCTGGAGGCGTCCGAGCCGCGGGCGCACCGCGGCCTCGAGCGGCTCTATGCCGCCAAGGAGCGCTGGGCCGACCTGGAGACCTTGCTCGGCAATCGCGTCCCGCTGGCGAGCGCGGCCGAGGTGCAAGAGCTGGAGTTTCGGCGCGCCGAGCTGCGCGCCTCGCGGCTCGACGACGTCGAGGGCGCGTTGCAGCTCCTGGAGGGGATCGTCAAGCTCGCGCCGCAGCACGAAGGCGCGCGCCGGCTGCTGGAAAAGCTGCTGGCGGTGCCCGCCCAGCGGCAGCGGGTGGCCAAGATTCTGGAGCCGGTGTACGAGGCCGGCGGCGCCTGGGCGCGGCTGGTCGCCGTGCTGGAGGTCCAGCGCGAGGCCCTGCAGGGCGACGCCGCCGTCGGCATCCTGGCCCGCATCGCGGATCTGCAGGAGTCCCGGCTGCAGGCACGCGCGATGGCGCTGGGCACGTGGCGGCAGATGCTGGCCGCCGATCCCGCCGACGTGGAAGCGCTGGCGCAGGTCGAGCGCCTGGGCACCACGCTGGAACGCTTCTCGGAGCTGGTCGACGTCTACCAGGACCTGGCCTTCCGCCGGGACGCCGGCGACGTGGCCGGCCGCGCCGACCTCCTGGCGCGGGCGGCGCGGCTCTACGCCGGCAAGCTGAACAATCGGCGCGCCGCCATCGACGCCTGGAAGCTGGTCCTCAACCTGGACCAGAACAACCGTGAGACGGCCGGCCCGGCTGCCGCGGCGCTGGAGGCGCTCTACAACGAGACCGGCGACACGGCCAACCTGGTTCGGACGCTGCAGCTGCAGGTCCGCTGGGCGGAGCGCGCCGCCGACAAGAAGGCGATCCTGTTCCGGATCGCGGCGCTGCAGGAAAAGACGCTGGGCGACAACGACGCAGCCGTCGCCACCTTGCGCGCCGTCCTGGAGCTGGATCCGCAGGAACGCGCGGCCATCGACGCGCTGGATCGAATCTTCGCGGCCGGCGCCCAGCACCGGCAGCGGGTCGAGATCCTCAAGCGACGGATCGAGCTGGCCGGCGACGCGGGCGCGCGCCAGGAGCTGTGGCGCCAGATCACCGACCTTCTGGAACGCGACGTCGGCGATCTCGAGGAGGCCATCGCCGCCTGCGTCAGCATCCTCGACGAGCAGCCCGAGGACGACCAGGCGCTCGAGCGGCTGGCGGGGCTCTACGAGCACCAGGGCCGCCACCGCGATCGGCTGGACGTCGTCGAGCGGCGCCTGGCTTTGCGGCCGCCGCAGGATCCGGAGCGGCTGCCGCTCCTGCGTCAGATCGCGACGCTCCTCGAAGGGCCGCTCGGCGACGGCGCCGGCGCGCTGGAACGCTGGCGCGAGGTGCTGGAGCGCGCGCCCGGCGACGCCGAGGCCATCGCGGCCATCGAACGCTTCCTGGCCCCCGGAACCGACGCCGCCCTGCGCCTGACGGCGGCGCAGGTCCTGGAGCCGATCTACGAGAAGGGGCGCCGGTATCCCGAGCTGGCGGGCATCGTCCGCATCTACGTCGAGGCCCAGACCGATCCGCACGCGCGGGTGGTCGAGCTCACCCGGCTGGCCGGGCTCGAGGAGACCCGTCTCGGCGATCCCGAAGCGGCGCGGCGCACCATCGCGGCGGCCGTCCGCGACGCGCTGGCCGAGCCGGAGCTGTCCGCATTGCTGGACACGTACGAGCGGCTGACGGGCGCGGCCCGGATCGGCGAGCTCACCGAGTTCTACCGGCAGATCAGCCCGGACGTCCTCGACGAGGCGGTCAAGCTGCGCCTGGATCGCAGCATCGCGTCGGCGGCGGCCGCGCAGGGGGACGCCGCGGTCGCGGCCGACTACTACCGCCGCGTCCTCGACCGCCTCCCCGACGACGACGGCGCGCTGGCCGCGCTGGAGCGGATCTATCGGGCGGGCGGCGACGACGGGGCGCTTTACGAGATCCTGTCGCGCCGGGCCGAGCTGGCCCGTGACACGGCGGGCGAGCGGGCGTTGCGCGTGCAGATCGGCGAGGTCGCCGAGACCAGGCTGGAACGCCTGGACGAGGCCATCGCCGCCTACGAGCGCGTCCTGGAGATCGCGCCCACCGATCGCGCGGCGGCGCAGGCGCTGGACCGCCTCTACACGCGCGCCGAGCGCTGGAGCGATCTCACCCGGCTGCTGGAAGAGCAGCTGCGCCAGGCGACCCGCCCCGAGCGCGAGCTGGTGGACGTGCGCTTCCGGCTGGCCCGCATCGAGCAGGACCAGCGCGGCGATCGGGAGGCGGCGCTCGAGCACCTGAAGGTGGTGCTGGCCGGCGACCCCGATCACCCCGAGGCGATCGCCATGCTGGAGGGGATGCTGGACGACATCGGCGTCCAGGGCGCCGCGGCGACGCTGCTCGAGCCGGTCTACGCCGGCCGCGGCGACTGGCCGTCGCTGATCAAGATCGGCGAGATTCGCCTGTTGCAAGTCGAGGAGCCGGCCGAGCGGCTGAACTGGAGCAAGCGGATCGCGCGGCTCTACGAAGAGCAGCTGGAGGACTTCGACAGCGCGCTACGCTGGTACGGCAAGGTGTTTCAAGAGGCGCCCACCGAACGCCTGAGCGCCGAGCCGCTGTTGCGTCTGGCCGACAAGCTGGATCGCTGGCAGGACGCGGCCAGCCTGCTGGCCAACTACCTGGACGGCGAGCTCTCCGAGGAGCCGGCCGTGCTGGACATCGTGCGCCGCACGGCGGAGATCTTCGACCTGCGGCTGGGGCAGCGGGCCGAGGCGCAGAAGTACTACCGGCGGCTCTACGACGCGCGCCCCGACGACGCGGCCACCATTCATCTGTACGAGGCGGCCCTCGAACGCTGGGGCGCCTGGCAGGACCTGCGCGAGCTCATCGACGAGCAGTCCGGGCGGGCGCCGGATCCGGCCACGCGGGTGGCGCTGTTGCGCCGCAGCGCCAAGCTGGACGAAGAAAAGCTGGACGATCCCGGGCGCGCCGTCGGCACGCTGCGCGAGGCGCTGGACGTCGATCCCGAGGACCGGCGCACCTCGGCCGAGATGGAGCGCCTGCTGGCGCAGCAGGGGCGCTGGCCGGACCTGGCCGACCACCTGGCCTCGGCGCTCGAGCGGCTGCCCGAAGGGGGCGAGCGCGACGCGGCCACGCTGCGGCTGGCCGAGATTCTGGCGGCGCGCCTCGGCGACGCGTCGACGGCGGTGGACCGCTACGCCGACATCGTCGCGCGCGACGGGGCGTCGGCGCGGGATCTGTCGACGGCGGTCGCCGCCCTGGAATCGATGGCGGCCGATCCCGACCACCGCTACCGGGTGGCGATCATCCTCGAGCCGGTCTACCGGCGCGCCAACGACCTGGGCAAGCTGGTGGGCTCGCTGGACGCGCAGCTCGAGGCGGCCGACGATCGGGCCGAGCGGGTGCGGGTGCTGGGCGAGATGGCAGAGATCCACCAGGCCATGGGGCGCGTCGATCTGGCCTTCGAGGCCCGCAGCCGCGCCTTCCTGACCGACGTCGAGTCCGAAGAGACCCTGGGCGCGATGGACGCGCTGGGGCGGTCGGCCAAGCTGCACGGGCCGCTGGCGGCCGCTCTGCAGAAGGGCGCGGTCGAAGCCGTCGATCCGGATCGGCAAGCGCGGCTGTGGACCGCGTCGGCCAAGCTGCTGGAGTCGCCGCTCAATCGGCCGGACGACGCCATCGAAGCCTGGCGGGCCGCTCTCGCGGCCAAGGCCGACGACGTCGAGGCCTTCCTGGCCATCGAGCGCCTGCTGACCTCCGGCGGGCGCGCCGCCGAGCTGGTCGACGTGCTCCAGCGCCACCTCGAGATCTCGATCGACGGCGAAGAACGCAAGGCCATCGCCAAACGGATCGCGCTCTTGCATCAGGACGCGCTGGATCAGCGCGAGCAGGCGGTGCGCGCCTGGGAGACGGTGCTGGAGATCGATCCCAACGACGGCGAGGCGCTGGAAGCGCTGGCCCAGCTGCACCTGGCCGCCGGCTCCTACCGGGAGCTGGCCGACATCTACGCGCGCAAGATCGAGCTCACCGATCGAGCCGACGAGCGCCGCATGCTGTTCATGCAGAGCGCTCACATTTACGAAGAGAAGCTGAGCGAGCCCGATCGGGCCATCGAGCAGCTGCGCGCCCTGCTGGCCGAGACGCCGGGCGACGGCGAGGCGCTGGCCGACCTGGATCGGATCCTGACCGCGGAGTCGCGCCACACCGACCTCGTCGAGGTGCTGGACCAGCGGGTGGGGCGCGCCCAGGACGCGGCGCCGCGTGACGAGCTGGCCTACCGCGCCGCCCGGCTGACCGAGATCGAGATCGGCGACGTGGAGGGGGCCATCGGGCGGTACGCGCGCATCCTGCAAACGTCGCCGCGGCATGCCGGCGCGCGCGAGGCCTTGCTGGCGATCGCCCGTGGCGACGATTACCGGCTGCCCGCCGTCGACGTGCTGGAGCCGATCGCGCGCGCCGGCAAAGAGTGGGACGCGGTGGTCGAGCTGCTGGAGCTGCGGGTGGCGGTCGAGGACGCGGCGGCGGCCCGGCTGGCGCTGCTCGCGGAGCTCGCGCGCATCGAGGAGTCCGAGCGGCGCGACGTGAAGGCGGCCTTCGGCGTCTGGGCGCGCGCGCTGACCGAGGACAGCACCGTCGACGAGCCGCGCGAGGCGTTGGAGCGGCTGGCCGCGGCCAGCGGCGACTGGCGGCGGCTGGCGGACGTCTACGCCGAGCGGATGGAGGCGACGTTCGACGCCGGCCTGCAGCGCACGCTGGCCATGCGACTGGCCGACCTTTACGAGCACGAGCTGGGCGACGCGGCCAAGGCCGCCGATTACCTGCGGCAGTCTCAATCGCTGCCCGGCGACGAGGAGCCGGTGCTGGCCGCGCTCGAGCGCGTGCTGCGCAAGCTGGGCGAGAATGACGAGCTGGCCCAGGTGCTGGCGCGCGAGGCCGAGCTGGCCAGCGATCCGCCTCGTCAAGCCGATTTCCTGGCCGCGCTGGGCGCGCTGCGCCTGGGGCCGCTGGACGACGCCGACGGCGCGTTGAACGCGTTCCGCGAGGCGGTGGAACGGGTCCCCGATCACCCGGCGGCGCGCCAGGCTTTGATCGAGCTCCTCGATCGGGACGCCACGCGGGAGGGGGCGCTGGACGTCCTCGAGCCGCTGGCCGAGGCGCGGGGCGACGACCAGGAGCTGATCGCGCTTTACGAACGGCGCCTCGAGCTGCGCGACGATCGCGCCGAGCGGGCCCACTGGCTGCGCAAGATCGCCGAGGTCTCGTCCGAGCGGCTGGACGATCCGTCGCGCGCCGTGGCCGCGCTGGGCCGCGCGCTACGCGAAGATCCGTCGCCGGGCGCCGCGCTGGACGACCTGGAACGGATCGCCAGCGCCGGCGGGCTGTCCGGCTCGGGCGCGCAAGAGATCGAGGCCGCGCTGGGCGGCGCCGAGCCCGACGCCGCCCGCGAGCTGGCGCTGCGGGCCGCGCGGCTTTACGAGGAAGCGGGCGATCCGGCGGCCGCCGAGCGGCTCTATCGCCGGGTGCTGGAACAGGACCCCGAGAACACCGACGCCCTGCAGGCGCTGGAGGGGCTCTATCGCGCCGCGCGCGACGCCGTCCGGCTGGCCGAGGTGCTGCAGCGCCGCGCGGCGGTCGACCTGGACCCGCAGCTGCGGCGGGGGCGGCTGCTCGAGGCCGCTCGCCTGCACGAGGCACGCGGCGACATCGCCGTTGCGGTGGCGGCCCTGCAGACGCTGCGGGCCGCCGACGAGGAGGACGTCGAGGCGTTGCAGGAGCTGGCGCGGCTTTACGAGGTGCTCGGCCAGCCGCGCGAGCTGGACGGCGTTCTGGCCCAGCAGGCGCGTCTGGTCGAGGACCCGGCGCAGCGGGCCCGGCTGTGGGCCCGCGTCGGCGAGCTGCGGCTGGGCATCCTCGACGACGCCGACGGCGCCGCCGAGGCCTACCGCGAGGCCCTGGACGGCGCGCCCGACGACGCGATGGCGCTGTCGGCGCTGGAGGCCATCGAGGAGAAGCGGCAGGACTGGCCGACGCTGCAAGAGGTCCTCTTGCGCCGCCTGGGCAACACCACCGGCGCCGATCAGGGCGCGGTGCTGCTGAAGCTGGCGCGCAACGCCGAGCAGCGGCTGCAGGACGTCGACCAGGCGGTCGGGTTCTTGCGCCAGCTGCTGGACGCCGACCCGGGCAACGGGTTCGGCTACCTCGAGCTCGAGCGCATCTTGCGAAGCGCCGAGCGCTGGTACGACCTGGTCGACGTGCTGGCCAAGCATGCGGAGACGGAAGGCGCCGCCGGGCGCAAGCCGACCGAGCTGGCGCTGCGGGTCGCCATCGCCAACGTCTGGGAGCAGGAGCTGGACTCGCCGGACAGCGCCGCGGAGGCGCTGGAGCGGGTGCTGGAGGTGGCGCCGGACAACGCCGCCGCGCTGATGTCGCTGGCGCGGTTGCACGAGCGGGCCGAACGCTGGGACGAGGCGGCCGAGGTGCTGGAGCGCGCGGCTGCCCAGGCCGCCACGCCGGCCGACATGGCCGAGATCCACTTCCGCACGGCCGGCATCCTGCGCAACAAGGGAGCGGAGCCCGACGACGTCGAGCGGGCGTTGCTGCGCGCGCTGGACGCCGACGCGACCCACCCGGGGACGCTGGCTGCGCTGGAGACCATCGCGCGCGACGCGCAGGACCACGATCGGCTGGCCGGCATTCTGGACCTGCGGCTTCAGGCCGCCACGACGGATGCCGATCGCGCCAAGCTGCTGCGCGAGCTGGCGGCGCTGCTGAGCGGGCCGCTGGGGCAGCCCGGCGCGGCGCTGCCGCACCTCGAGCGGCTGGTGGCGCTGGATCCGACGGAGATCGCGGGCCGCGAGCAGCTCGCCGACGCCCTGATCGCGGCCGGGCGCGCCGACCAGGCGGTGCGGCTGATCGGCGAGCTCATCACCGAGCTCGGCAAGGCGCGACGAGGCAAGGACGCGGCCCGCTGGCACACGCGGCTCGGCACCATCGCCGAGGCCCGCGGCGACACCGAAGCGGCGGCGGCGGCCTTCAACGCGGCCTACAAGCTGGATCCCAGCCACCCGGCCACCATCGCCGCGCTGGGGCGGCTCTCGTATCACCGCAGCGACTTCGACGCCGCCCGCAAGTACTACCGATCGTTGCTGCTGCAGAACTTCGACGAGGCCACCGCCGGCGTCTCAAAGGCCGAGGTCTACTTGATGCTGGGTCGCATGCACCTCCTGGCCAACGAGATCCCGAAGGCGCGCAACATGTTCGAGCGCGGCCTGGAGGTCGCCCCGGGCAACGTCGACCTCAAAGCCGCGCTGGCCGGCCTCAGCTGACCGGTCCCTGAACGCCCGCAGAGCGCGACGGGCGCCGCGGTGGTCCGCCGGAATCGGCGGCCCGCGCGGGGCTTGGTTGCCTACCTCGCGGCGCAGCGCTTTTCGGCGCGCTGGGCGGCTTCGGCGAGGTCGGGATCGTGGCCGGTGGCCAGGGCGTGAAGGATCGGGTCGGCCGACGGGTCGCAGAGGGTGCCCAGGGCCTCGACCGCCGTCTCCCGATAGGGGTGGCGCGTGTCGCCGGCCAGGGCGACGGCCGTGCTGACCGCGTCCGGGCCGCCCAGCCGCGCCAGCGCGCGCAGCACCGCGGCGGTCAAACCTTGTAGGGCCAGATCGCCCTCCGACTCGCTGACCAGGCCGCGAAGGGCCGCCGCGACCTGCGGCGCGGCGCTGCGGTCGCCGGACTCGGCGATCAACCCGGCGGCCAGCGCCCGCAGCGACGGCGTCTCCTCGCGCCGGTTCAGCGCGGCCAGCAAGATGCCCCGCGCCCGCGGGTCCTTGCAGTGCTGGAGGCCGATCAGCGCGACCCGGCGGACCTCGTCGACGTCGCGTTCCGTGGCCCGGATCATGAGGTCGCCGGCGCCGGCCACGCACAGGTGCCCGAGGGCGTCGACCTCGGCCCGGCGGACGAACGGCCAGGGCTCTTGCTTGGCGCCGGTGATCCGCGCCGGCCCGGCGGCGGCGTCGCCGACCTTGGCCAACCCCTGCGCCGCCGTCTCGCTAACGCGGGGGTCCTGATCGCCGTGGGCCTTGCGCAGGGCCGGCCGCGCGTCGCCCGTGGCGCCACGCTCGGCC
>JAICYS010000089.1 GCA_025934105.1 Myxococcota bacterium
CCGCCCGCTGCGCGGCACGTTCGCCCGCTCCGCGGTGCGCGCACCCGAACGCCATACCGGTCAGAACCGTGACGAGCGCGATGGTCCGCATGACCGGTTATGTTCGGCCGCCTGCCGCCGTTTTTGAAGCGGGCGCGCGGGAGTTTGGCGGCAACGTCGTTCGATTGAGCGGCGAGCGGCCGACAAGCGGGCCGGATGACTAGGAGGGCGTTGCCGTAAGGGAACGGTGTGCGGCAGCTAACCACGCCCGACGACGTGCCGCCCGGAAGCGGCCTAGCGCACCGCCGTCGAAATAACGTCAACGCCGAGGCCGACAAGCCGCGCTGGACGCGAGGCGCGACGACGAGGAATACCCGTAGGTATTGTGAGGAGAAGCAACGAAGCATCCGGCGCGGATCGTCGGCCGAACGTGACGCTATTTCGACCGCGGTGCACTAGCGGCGGCGGCGGCGAACCAGCACCAGACCGGCCGCGACCAGCAGCAGGCTGGCGGCGCTGGGCGTCCCGCCGGAGGTGCTACATCCAGGTTCGTTCAGGCCGTGAGTCGCCCGCGGTTGCGGACGGTGGCACTCGGGAGAGTTCGCCAGCGGCCCCGTGCCGGACGGGGTGGACGGAGCCGGCGGCGTGCCGGATGGTTGTAGGTGCGCCGCAATCAAGGCCGCGAACTGCTGCATGGGGGTGACGTAGGTCGAATCGCAGATCGACGAGACGAACCCGTTGTCGCCGAAGGCGCGGACCCACTGCGCGATCCGGACCGCCGGATCCCCGAAGCTGTCATCCGCGCTGATCTGCGCGGCGGGGTTCAGGTCGTCCAACCCCGTCGGGCCGCACGAATGCATGATCTGGGGCCAGAGCTCGCCAGCGATTCCCGGTGTCGGGGAGAACGGTGGAACCCACGAGATCGTATATGGGTCCGGCGGCGCAACGATCGCGCCGACGACGATCTGCGACGGATCGTCCTTGAGCGCCTTGATTCCGCTCACGAAGGTCTGAACCGGCGTCAACAGGCCGTCACAGCCGTCGTCGGAGACGCATTCCGTCATGGTGAGCGTCGGCGAATCGCCGGAGCCGGTGGACGGCCGCAGCGGCGGCGGGACCAGCGCATCGGGCCTGCTGCTGCTGGGATCCTTGCAGAGGTGGCCGAACTGGTTGCACCGGTAATTGGCGATCGGCCCCAGCGGATTGCTGATCGACTGCTGGCCGCCATCGAGCGAGTAAAGCTTGGTGTCCGGAGGCGCCGAGCAGTCGTCTTCGTTGGTCAGCAGGATGATGGCCAGCTCCGCATCCGGGCGCAAAAAGCCGCTGTTGGTGGCGGGCGGCGGGCCCCGCCCGTCGACGCCCAGCGCGCGGGCCACCGAGCCGAGCTGATTCTCGAAACCGCAGCCCATGCTCCCGAGCGGCGCGATGCAGGAGAGCACGTCCGCCAGCGAGCCGGTGTAGTTGGGAACGCCCCCCGAGTTCGAGATGAAGGTCGCGCCGGGGGCCAGCCCGGCCGACGTGCAATCCCCGCGCGGCGCAAACTGGAACTGCCCCGCATCGCCGTTCGGCGTGCATCCGATGGAGGTTGTCTCATCGCCGGGGGCGCCCATGTCCGACGAGACCACCGCGACGTGCAGGTCCGGGAGGCCGCCCGGCAAACCGTCGAGAGCCGCCGCGAAGGACTGCATCTCTTGCAACAGCTTCTGCTGAGCGGTGGTCATCGAGCTGGAGTCGTCGACCATGAACAGGAGATCCAGCTTTGCCGCGCCGGGACTGATCGCCGCGGACGCGGCCGCGGTGGTGGCCGGAGCCTGATCGCCGCCGCATCCGGCGATCGCCAGGCCGAGGAATAGCGGACAGACTTTCCCCAAACTTCGAACCTTCGACATGACGGCCTCCAACCGGTGTGAGGAGGTAGTCCCTTTTGACCCTCCCGGCTGGTCAGCTTTTTTCGCGGCCGGTCGCACGATTTCGTGTGCAACCACATCGCCTGCGCCGGCAAGCAGCAGCTTCTGGTCGGGTTTTCGCGGCCGGTCGCACGATTTCGTGGAACCGGCCGCGCGGGTCGACCCGCCGTGTCGTTCCGGCCGTCAGTGCCGCCGCCGCGGCGGTCGCGCGCGCCGGAGCATGAACGCCAGCAAGACCAACACCGGCAGCGCCAGCGGGAGCCGCCCGCCGCCGGCGGCGTCGCACCGGCAGCCGCCGCCCGCGACATATTCGGACCCGCGGATCGGCGAGGCGTCGGCCGATTTCCCCGCGTCGGCCGGCGGGCCGGCGCCCCCGTGAGCACCGGCCCCATTCTCGCCGCCCGCTTCCCCGGCTGCCGCGCCGCCGGCGCCACCCGCGCCGCCCGTCACCGCCCCGTCCGGGCTCGATCCGTCGCCAGGGGCCGCCCCGTCGCTCGAGCCGTCGCGGGTCCCGTCGGTCCCGCCGTCCATCGCGCCGGCGTCGGCGCCGCCGTCCGGCGCCGGAGGGGGCTGGCAGGTCCCGACGGCCGCCGTCGCCGACGAACAGACTTGCGACACCGGGCAGCCGTTGCCGCCCAGGCCGCGGCACCCGGGCGTGCAGCGCCCCAGCGCGGGGTCGCACACCCGGCCGGAGGTGGCGCCGCCGCAATCGGTGTCGTCGGCGCAGCCGCACTGGCCGCCCGACAGGCAACGCGCGCCGGCCACGGCGGGGTCGCAGGCCCCGGACGTCGCCGGGGTGCACTCGACGCAGGTTTTTTGCGCCGGGTCGCACACGAAGGGCGCCGGGCAATCCGTGTCGGCCAGGCACTGGACGCAGCGGCCGGGCGTCGGGCTGGCATCACACCGCGGCAGCGGGTTGGCGCAGTCGCTGTCCAGCGTGCAGCCGGTCGGCGAAATGCACTGGCCCGCGCCGCTCATGGCCTTGCTGCACGTCAGCCCGCTGGGACATTCGTTGCGCGGGGGGGCGCCGCAGCCGGGCGTGCAGACGCCGTTCGGTCCGCTGCAGACGAGCCCGGACATGGGGCCGCCGCAGACCGTGTCGTCCTCGGCGCAGCCGCACAGCCCGGTGGCCGGCAGGCAGGTGGGCTTGGCGCTGCTGCACCGGCTGCCGTTCGTCGGCGAGCATTCGGTGCAGGCGCCGGCCAGCGGGCCGAAGGTCTGGCAGGCCGGACGCGAGGGATCGGGGCAGCTCGGCGCGCCGTCGGCCGTGCAGGGCCCGCAGGTATGCGCCGACGGCGAGCAAACGGGCGTCACGCCGCCGCAGTCGGTGGCGTCGCGGCAACCCACGCACGCGCCGGCCCCGGTCGACGTGTCGCAGAGCGGCCGCGCGGCCGGGCAGTTCGAGGTGTCGGCGGCCGTGCACGCGCCGCAGGCGCCGCTCGCCTGGCAGACGGGCGTGGCCCCCGCGCAGTCGGCGTTCGACGCGCAGCCGCGGCAGGACGCGGACGCCGCGTCGCACAGCGGCGTGGTTCCCTGACAGGCGCTCTTGTTGCCGGCCGAGCAGACGCCGCAGGCGCCGCTCGGCTGGCAGGCCGGCGTGCCCCCGCCGCAGTCGGCGTCCGCCGCGCAGGCCCGGCAGCTGTTCGTCGCCGGGTCGCAGGTGGGGGTCGTGCCGCTGCACTGCGCGCCGGTCACGCAGGTGACGCAGGTGCCGCTGGCCGTGTTGCAGACGGGGGTCGCGCCGCCGCACAGGGCCGCGTTGGTAGCCGAGCAGACGCCGCAGGCGCCGCTCGGCTGGCAGACCGGCGCGCTCCCGCCGCAGTCCGCGTCCGCCGTGCACCCGCGGCAGCTGCCGGCCGCCAGATCGCAGACCGGCGTGGTGCCGTTGCACTGGGCGCTGCTGTTGCAGACGCAGGTCCCCGTGCCGGTGTTGCAGGCCGGCGTCGATCCCAGGCAGCGCGAAAGGTTGCTGGCCGAGCAGACGCCGCAGGCGCCGTTCGGCTGGCAGGCCGGCGTGCTCCCGCCGCAATCCGCGTCGGTCGCGCATCCACGGCAGGTCCCGGTCGCGGCCACGCACACCGGGGTGGTCCCCGTGCAATGCGAGCCGTTGGCGGCCGAGCAGACGCCGCAGGCGCCGTCCGGCTGGCAGGCCGGCGTGCTCCCGCCGCAATCCGCGTCGGTCGTGCATCCACGGCAGGTCCCGGTCGCGGTCGCGCACACCGGCGTCGTCGCGGTGCACTGCGAGCCGTTGCTGGCCGTGCAGACGCCGCAAGCGCCGTTCGGCTGGCAGGCCGGCGTGCTCCCGCCGCAGTCCGCGTCCGCGGTACACCCGCGGCAGCTCCCCGACGACACGTTGCAGACCGGCGCCGTCCCCGTGCAGCGCGACGAGTTGGCCGCCGTGCAGACGCCGCACGCCCCGCTCGGCTGGCAGAGGGGCGTGCTCCCGCCGCAGTCGCTGTCCGACGTGCAGCCGCGGCAACTCCCGGCCGACACGTCGCAGATCGGCGCCGTCCCCTTGCATTGCGCGCTGGACACGCAGCTCACGCAGGTGCCGCCGCCGGTGTTGCACACGGGGGTGGTGCCGGTGCACCGCTCGGCGTTCGTGGCCGAGCAGGCGCCGCAGGCGCCGTTGGGCTGGCAGGCCGGCGTCGCGCCGCCGCACTCCGCGTCCGCCGTGCACCCGCGGCACGTCCCAGACGACACGTTGCAGACCGGCGTCGTCCCCGTGCACTTCGCCGCGTCGGTGGCCGAGCAGACGCCGCAGGCGCCGCTCGGCTGGCAGGCCGGCGTCGCGCCGCCGCACTCCGCGTCCGCCGTGCACCCGCGGCACGTCCCAGACGACACGTTGCAGACCGGCGTCGTCCCTCAGCATTGCGCGCCGTTGGTCGCGGAACAGACGCCGCACGCCCCGCTCGGCTGGCAGGCCAGCGTGGCGCCGCCGCAGTCCGCGTCCGTCGCACACCCGCGGCAGGTCCCCGACGACACGTTGCAGACCGGCGTCGCCCCGTTGCACTGCGCGTCGGACAGGCAGCTCACGCAGGTGGCGCTGGCGGTGTTGCAGAGCGGGGTGCCGCCGGTGCATTTCGTGGTGTTGGTGGCCGAGCAGGCGCCGCACGCCCCGCTCGGCTGGCAGGCCGGCGTGGCGCCGCCACAGTCCGCGTCGGCCGTGCAGGGCCGGCAGGTCCCGGTGGCCGTCGCGCAGACCGGCGTCGTCCCCGCGCACTGCGAGCTGTTGCCGGCCGAGCAGGCGCCGCACGCCCCGCTCGGCTGGCAGGCCGGCGTGCTCCCGCCGCACTCGCCGTCGCCGCCGCACCCCCGGCAGGTGCCGGTGGCCGTCGCGCAGACCGGCGTCGTCCCCGCGCACTGCGAGCTGTTGCTGGCCGAGCAGGCGCCGCACGCCCCGCTCGGCTGGCAGGCCGGCGTGCTCCCGCCGCACTCGCCGTCGCCGCCGCACCCCCGGCAGGCGTGCGTGCCGCCGTCGCAGATCGGCGTGGCGCCCCCGCAGTCCGCGTTGGCCACGCACCGCACGCAGGCCCCGGCCGGCACGTCGCAGACGGGCGTGGCGCCGGTGCACTGGGTGGCGTTGCCGGCCGAGCACTGGCCGCAGGCGCCGCCCGGCTGGCAGGCCGGCGTGCCGCCGCCGCATTCGTTGTCGCCCGAGCAGGCGCGGCAGACGCGGAGGGCGGGATCGCAGACCGGCGCGGCGCCCCCGCAGTCGGCATTGGTCAGACAGCCGACGCAGGTCTTGGCGGTCGGGTTGCAAACCGGCGCCGGCGCGGCGCAGTTCGCGTCGCTGAGGCACTGGACGCAGGTGGCGCTGGGCACGTCGCAGACCGGCGAGGCGCCCGCGCAGAGCGCGGTGTTGGTGGCCGAGCACTGGCCGCAGGCGCCGCTGGTGCCGCAAGCCGGCGTGCTGCCCGAGCATTCGTCGTCACCGGCGCAGGCGCGGCAGGCGTGCGCGCCCGGATCGCAGGTCGGCGTGGTCCCGCTGCAGTCGGCGCCGGTCAGGCAGCCGACGCAGACGCGCGGCGACGCCGTCGTCAAACAGAACGGCGTGGCCCCGCTGCAGTCGCTGTTGCTGGCGCAGCCGTCCACGGTGATCGGCGTGGGCGGCGCGCCCGGACCGCCGCCGTTTCCGTCGGACACGTAGTCGGCGGGCGGCGCGCCCGAGGCGCCCGACGCCGTGATGACCGCCTGGTTCTCGATGAGGCCGTTGTCGGTCGAGGTCACCGTGGCCCGGAACGCCACCGAGACCGAGTCGTTGATCGCCATCGTGCCGCCAGAGGTTCCGTTCGCGCCCGTGCCCAGCCGCACCCGCACGGTTCGCGACGCCGACAGGTACTCGCCCTGGTCGTCGCCGGCAGCGTCGGTCTTGGTTCCGGTGTTGGCGCCCGACAGGACCCGGATCGAACCGGGAACGAAGGTCAGACCGGTGGGCACGACGTCGTTCAGCACGACGTTGGTGGCGCCGTCGTTGCCGGTATTGGTGGCCGAGATCGTGTACTCGATGACGTCGCCGGGCAGCACCGCGCCGTTCGGGTGGGTGTTCAGATCGACGACCGTCTTGGTGGCGCCGCTGAAGTCCGGCTTGTAGGTCGAGATCGAGGTGACGAACAGCCCCAGCAGGTAGAAGTCCTGGTTGGTCGAGGCGGTGATGGTGGCGCTGGTCTGGCCGCGCGAGACCCGCGCGGTCACGTCGACGACGTCCAGGTCGATACCGCTCATGCTGCGCGCGCCGCCGGTCAACTGGGGCAGATCGCCGGCGTTCGAGACCGCCACGCCCAGCCGCGAGTGCGTGCCGTTGAAGAAGTTGTTGGCCGGGTTCAGCGCGTCCGAGAGGGCGGTGCCGTTCCAGGACAGCGAATCGCCGGTGAACTGGTCGTCCCCCTCGTAGGTGACCACGCCCAGCTTGGCGTCGAACCCGGCGTTCGGCACCAGGAACCCGGACAGCGTGTCGGTCACCGACGGGCCGGTCGAGTTGATGAGGTCCAGCCCGTCGAAGACGGTCAGGTTGCGCTGGGGATCGCCGTCCAGCCGGTAAAACACCACCATCGCCCAGGCGGCGTAGACGGTGTCGTTGTTCAGGTTCAGCAGATCGGTGGCCGACACCCCGCCCACCCGGTACGCGCCGGCGCCGTGCGCCTGCACCAGCGCGGTCACGTCCGCCGTCGACTCGTAGTACGTGATCGAAGTACTGGAGGTCGCCGTGAACGACGCGTCGGCGGTGATGGTGGTCGAGAACGCGTCCGACGTCGCCGGCCGTTCCAGGACGGCGGTGGCGTCGGGGGGCCCCGCCAGCGACGCGCTCCAGTAAAGGCGCGCGTACGTGATCGCGGCGCCGGCCGGCAGCACCAGCATGGCGGTGCTGCGCGCCTGCGCGTTGGTGACGGTCGTGTCCGCGGCGGCCGCCCCGCTGTCGGCCGCTTGCCAGAACACGTCGGGCGCGGTGTCGCTGGTGTTGTTGCCGCAGGCGCCCACCGTCCCCACCACCGGGTTGGGGACGCCGGCGCCGCAGTCGCGACCCAGCGTGTTCCCCAGCAGCACGAAGTCGCCGTGCTGGTCGACCTGATAGCGCACCGCCGAGGCGCGCGCCGGCGCGGCCGCGGCCAGCGCTGCCAGCGCCGCCAGCCCGCCGATCCGTCTCACCGCGCGCCTCGCCGTCATGACCCGTTCTCGCCGCCGGGGCCGTCGACGATGTGGAACTCGACGCGGCGATTTTGCCGCCGCCCTTCCGCGGTCATGTTGGTCGCAAGCGGGCGGTCTTGACCGTAGCCGGCGCTGGTCAGGCGCTTCTTGCCGATGCCGTGCTTGACCAGCCACTTCACCACGGAGGCCGCTCGGCGCTGGCTGAGCTTTTTGTTGTAGCCGGGCTTGCCGCGCGTGTCGGTGTGCCCCTCGATCCGGACAGTCTTGATCTCGGGGTGTTCGACCAGGATCTTGCCGACGGCCTGCAGGATGTAATCGCTCTCTTTCAGGATCTGCGAGCTGGCGGTCTTGAACTTCACCTGCTCGCGGATCCGGATCTGTCCGGCCTCGATCCGCACCACCGGGCATCCGTTGCGCGCCGGGTCGGCGTTGCGCGGGCCGGCATCGGCCGGGCAGGCATCCTCCGAATCGAGGATTCCGTCGCCGTCGCTGTCCTTGGGCGGCGGACAGCCGTTCTTCTTCGGATCCTCGGACTTTTCGCCCGGCTCCGACGGGCAGGCGTCCTCCGCGTCGATGATGCCGTCGCGGTCCTGGTCGGGCGGTGGTGGCGGCGGGGGCGCCGGAGGCGCGGGTCGGGGCGCAGGCGGAAGCGGCCGCCGGCGGATCGGCGGCGGCGGCGGCGGTGGGGGTGGCGCGGCCACCACCGGCTCTGGCAGCGGCGCGAAATAGCGCAGGCCGACGACGCCGCGCACCTGCGGCGACCCGGCGCCGTCGGTGAGTCCGGGCGCCGCGCCGACGCTCAACGTCCACCCGCGCGCCACCTCGACGTGCGCGCCCACCAGCAGCTCCACCGGCGAGACCACCCGATCCCCCAGGTGGGCGCGCGCCGTGCTGGCGTAGGCCTCGGGCCCGATCATCACGCGCGCCGACAGGTGAACGCCCGCGGCCACCCCGGCGGTCAGCTCGTCACCGGGGGCCAACGAACAGCCGCACTTCTCGGTGGGCCGGATGTGATAGCCGGCGTTCGCGGCCCAGGTGAACGCGCCGGCGTCGCCGGCCAGCAGCAGGCGCGGCCAGACGCGCCAGCTCCCGTCGCCGGCAAACGTCGACGTCTTGCCGGCGGGGACGAAGACCTGGGCGCCCACGGCCGCCCTGAACAGATCGCCCGTGTGGCCGAACACCCGCAGGTCGGCGCCGATGCGCACGTCGCCCAGCGCCGAGCGCGCGGGCGCCGCGAAGGTCCGGTCGTTGAGGGCCACGGCGCTGCCCTGCTGGTAAAGGACCACCGGCAGGTTCAGGTCCAGCCGGAAATGGTTGCCCAGCACCACCGCCGCGTCCGCGTGCGCCACCAGCTGATCGCGGAGCAGCGTGGCGACCTGATTGCCGCTCTGATCGTAGACGACCAGGGGCTTCCAGGCGCCGTCCAGGACCAGGCCGAAGGCGGGCCGGCCGCGGCCGTAGAAGTCCAGCGACTCCAGCGAGAACCACTGGCTGCCGCCGCCGGCCGGCTCGAAGCGGTCGACGGCAAAGCCCGCGCCGGTGGGGGCCGCCGACTGCGCGCGCGCCGCGCGGCCGGCAAGCACAACCATGAGCGCGGCGCTCAGCGCCAGGGCGGCTCTACGCCGGTGTCCGGGGCTGCGGAGAGGAAGCAGGGGCGACGGAATCGGGTGACCGCGGGCGCAGGTCGGGCCACGACCTCGTCCGGCTCCTGACAAGCTGCATCGGGAGCCGGTCCGGGGAACTTCAGTGCGCCGTCAGCGCGGCGTCTTCGTTGCTGTTTTGGACCGCAGATTGCGGGTTGATCATTGAACGATCCGCAACGCGTCGACCTCGCCCGCGCCATAGAAAGTGTTGAACCGGGCGGCGCCGGTGCAGGTGGCCGGCGTCCCGGTCATCCCCGGATCGTATGGCCCGGCCGGACAGGGAAGCGGCGTGGCCTTCGCGCTCAGCAGAAGGCGAAGCGCCAGAGGGCCCATCTTGCCGTAGCGGCTGATCGCCAGCGCGGCCACACCGGTGACGTGCGGCGCGGCCTGCGAGGTCCCCTGCAGGTACGCGTACGTCGCGCAGGTTCCCGACGAACAGTCCTGCACCTGACCGTCCCAGCCGGCGGCCGCCTGATAAAAGACGCTGCCGGCCGGCACGCTGGACAGGACCTGCCCCGACGCCGTCGTGTCGGTGACGGCCGGGTCGACAATCAGGGCGTCGCCGCCCGGACCGGTCAGGTCGATCGCCCCGCGCCCGTAATTGGAATACGACGCCAGCTTTCGGGTGACGCCGACGGCGCTGACGCCGATGACGGTCGGGGCCTGGACCGGCAACTCGGAGCAGGTCGCGCCCGGCGTGGCGCCGGACAGCGCCGACAGATCGGTGAACGTGTTGCCGGCCGCCGCGATGAGCGAGATGTTTCGAGCCGCCGCCGCGATGACGGCCCGGCGCACCATCTTGACCACGGCCAGGCGATCGGGCTGGTCGGTGCAGAAGATGTCGTCGACCGGTCCTGTGAACGGGTCGACGAGCAAGCTGGCGTTCATCAGATCGTAACCGTGGCCGATGGCCCAGTCGATCGCGCACACGAACGCGTCGGCGAAGATCAGCCCGGCGTTGGGGTCGTTCAGATCGTCGACGATCACCTTGACCGCCGCCAGCTTGACGCCCGGGGCGACCCCCACGATGCCGACGCCGTTCCGGGCGCCCGCGATGATCCCGGCCACGTGCGTGCCGTGCCCGAAGACGTCGTTGGACCAGACCGCCGGGTCCGGATTGGCCACGCCGCCGACGCACGAAGCGCTGGCCGACACGTCGACCTGCCCGGCCAGATCCGGATGGGTGACGTCCAGACCCGAATCGAAGATTCCGACCAGGACGCTGTTCTGTCCGGCCGACCGGGCGCGCGCTTGCGGGGCGCGAATCTGGTCCATGTCCCACTGGCGGTTCGACAGCGGATCGGCGCCCGGCTGCGCGGGCCCCAGCGGATGCTGAACGGCGTGACTCGGGCGAACGGGGCCGAGCGAGCTGGAGACGGCCTTGGCCGACGCCACCGCGTCGACGCGCGCGTCGGCGCGCAACGCGGCGACGAAACCCGCGCCCCCCTTGGCCAGGACGGCGCCCACGTTCCGATAACGGGTGACGATCGATCCCCCTGCCCCGGCCACGATGCTGTCGGCGTTCGCGGGAATGCCGCCGCCGCTCGCGAACGAGACCAGGTACGTCTGCTCGGCGCTCAGGTCGCCGGACGCGACGTCGAGGCCGTCGGCGCCGCAAGACGCCAGGGTGACCGAAACCAGCCCCGCCAGCGCCAGCGCCAGCGCGGACCGGGTGAACGAACGACGAACCAGAGCTGAACGCATGCACCACCTCTCGAAGTTGAGCCCCCAAACCACCCGGGCAGAGTACACGATGCCGCGCCGGCCGCGTCAGGTGGCCTGGGCGACCACGACGCGCAGCTTGCGTTTGACCACGTTGGATTCCACCCGATCCAACTCTCGGACCAGCGGCGCGCCGAACATCTCGCCCAGGGCGCCGCGCATCAAGCGATAGACGCTGGGCCCGTCGAAGGCCGCGCAGGAGTACCGGTCGAAGTCCGGGCTCAGGCCCAGCCGGTGCCCGTCGTAGGACAGCGGATAGAGGCGGCAGACGGCCGGCTTGATCTCGGCCGGGTCGAAGCCGTGCACCAGCGCCGCGCGATGCAGGCCGCAGCCGCGCGCGCCGGTGTGCTGCAGGAACACGCAGCCGGACGACTCGTCTTCCAGATCGACCAGGCCGGTGCGCAGGATGATCCCGTCCGGAGCTTGCGGGTCCAGCTCGGGCGCGCGCTCGTCGAACCAGGTCGCGGGCTGGCGCCACTGCGGCCGCAGCACCGACGCGATCTCGCCCGCCCGCCGGAGAATGGCGGCCTTCTCCGGCACCAGGACGTCGGCGCCGTGCTGGCAACAGGCGTCGTCGCGCTGGCTGTCACCCTCGTCGCGACAGCGGCAACTGTGGGTCATGCAGTCGGAGGCGAAGGTGAGCGTGAAGATGTCACCATCGACCAACCCGATCCGCGGGTGTTTCACAGCGCGGTCGCGGAGGACGCGAGATGCCGGCGGCGCGGCGTAGGGAACGTGGTTGGTGGACAGTGTCGATACGCTGCCTGACCACCCACCCTCTTGGCAAGATCTTCGATCGGTTCATCGTCGCGCCATCCACCGCTTGTCGAGCCGTCCGCCCAGCACGCGCGCCGCCAGCCGTCCGGTGGCGGCGTCCTTGGTCACCACCAGCACGGCGACGCGCTCTTCGAACGGGCTTCGGATGAACCCCAACGTGCGGGCCTCGGTGACGGACGCCGGCAATCGGCCGAGGACTTTGGTTCCCGGCGCGCCTTCCATGACGATCGCTTCGCCGGAAGCCGACGCGCGCTGGATCGACAGCGTCAGCGGCCCTCCGTCGACGTCCGCTTTGTCGAAGGCGCTGAAGTCCGCGCTGCTCACGCCGCGCTCGGCGAGCAGCAGGCCCGCGTCCACGCGGTGCTCGGCGCAAAACGCGTCGGGCGTCGAACCGGCCGTGTGATACGTGCGCGCCGCGATCTCACGATCGTTGACCAGGTTGGTGACGTGCAAGGTCCACAGCGTGCCGCCCGCCGGCGCCGCGCCGGCCGCCAGCCAGGCGAGCTCGCCCGACGGCGCGAACCCCAGCACGTGCAGGCGCAGGCCGTCGGCCTGAAACAGAGGCTGGCGTTTCGATCGCTTGTCGCACAAAGCCAGCGGCGTCGGCCCGTTCCGGGGCGCGACCGTGCCGCCGAAGTGACCGCCCACCGTTTCGAGCGCGCTCCAGGCGCCGTAGCGCCCCTCCGCCACGATCACGCTCAGCCCGCGCCGCACGACGACGCTCGGGTGGCCGTTCCAGTCCCACGAGCTCGCCAGCAACGCCGCCACCCGGCGGGCCGACGTCTCGGCCGCGTAGCGCAGCTCGTAGACGTCGACCACCTTCCGCGCGTCGCGATCGCCGACGGCGGTGGACTGGAAGGCGGCGGCCAGTCCGGCGCAGGGGCCGGCCCACAGCCCGTTCTGCCGCCAGCGGGCGGCCCTCTCCTTGCCGAACGGGATCGAGGCCACGCGCAGCTCCGACAGCGCCGTCGCGCCCCACGGCCCGGGGTTCACCATCACGTGATACCCGACGGACGGCAGCGCGCGCAGCTTGGCCAGGAACTGCTCCGAGGGGCGCGCGCCGGAGGCCGCCGGCAGCGGGCAGGCTTCGACACACCCGTCGCCTTCGCGCGCGTCGCCGGACCCGCACGGGCGCGGCGCGGCGCGCGCCGTGCCGCCGGCCAGCCACCCCCAAAGCCCGATCAGGGCGGCGGCGCAGAACCGAGAACCAGCCGTCGATCCACCGTGATGTGTCACTGCCGTGACAAGTAACGGACGCCCGGCCCGACTATTCCCGGGCGCGACAACCCCGGAATTCGAATCTCGCGCACGGTGATCGCGCAGACCTCGGACAGCCGGTTCCACTGCCTGTCGCTGGTCCTGATCGGCGCCGGCGCCTGAAGGCGGCCGCCTGTCCGCGTCACTCGACGGGAATGTCGAAGTGCAGGACCTCCTCGCGCGTTCCCAGCGACTGGTAGAGGCGGATGGCCGGCTCGTCGGGCAGATCCGCCTGCACGAAGATCACCCAGGCGCCCCGCTCCTTGGCGATCCGCTGCAGCAGCCGGATGAGCGCCGTCGCGATCCCGCGCCGCCGGTACGCCTCGGCGACGGCCAGGTCGTAAATGTAGATCTCGCTGCGCGCCTGCTCGAACTTGTCCAGCACGTAGGCGGCCAGGCCGCCCACCACGCGCCCGCCGTCCAGCGCGGCCAGCGCGATGAAGGACGGGCGGTCGAGCAGCGCCTTCAAATATCCGTCGCTGGGCACCGCGGCGCCGTAGGTCCGCGGCTCGTTGAAGGCCTGGCCGAACATCTCCAGCAGGCCGTGCATGAGCGGCAGGTCGGCGGCCGACAGAGGCTGGTACGCGATGCTCATGGTTTCACCGTCCCCTTGTTCTTGGCCGGCCGCCGGCGCGACACCGGCCGGCGCGTCGACGCCGCCAACGCCTCGTCCCAGTCCTCCGGGCGAAGCAGCTGCTCCAACTTCGCCAGCGCGCCGCCCAGCGACGCCGCCTGCGCCGGCAAGTCCCGCCACAGGTCGCCCGTCTCCTCGATGCGGCGGCGCATCGACCGCAGGGTGAACGCGCGGGGCGTGGCGGCGCCGCCGGCAATCTCCGCCCAGGTGCAGGGGGCCGACACCGGCGCGCCGGGCTTGGGCCGCACGGCGTAAACCGCCGCGAACGTCGCCCCCGGCGCGTTGCGCGCGGTATCGAGGTAGATGCGGCCGCCGCGATCGGCCTTGATGAACTCCTGCGTGAACAGCGCGGGGTGGCGCTTGACCAGGACCGCCCCCAGGCCGTGCCCGAAGCGCCAGACCGCCGGAAAATCGGCGTCCGCGTCCAGCGGCACGACCACGTGGAACCCCTTCGAGCCGGAGGTCTTCACGAAGGCGGCGACCCCCAGCTCCGCCAGCGCGTCCCGCACGGCCAGCACCGCGTCGCCGAGCGGGGGCGCCCCCTCCTCGGGCGGGTCCAGGTCGACGACGCAGACGTCCGGCCGCTCGAGCCGCGGCACGCGCGAGGTCCAGACGTGCGGCGTGATCGAGTTCTGGTTGGCGAGCCACACCAGCGCCCGGGCGTCGCCGGCCAGCGGATAGCGGACGGCGCCGTCCTTCTCCCGCCGGTCGACCTCGACGGTGGCGAGCCAGGCGGGAATTCCCTTCGAGAGGTTTTTCTGGATGAACCCCTTTTGTCCGATGCCGGCCGGAAACCGCTCCATCGTGACCGGGCGGCCGGCCACGTGCGGCAGCATCAGCGGCGCGACGGCTTCGTAATAGGCGCACAGCTCGCCCTTGGTGATCCCGTCGGCGGGGAACAGGACCTTCTCGGGATGGGTGACGTCGACGGAAGCCGCGGCCTCGGCCATCGCGGAAGCCTAATGCATCGGGGGCCGAGTGTGGGCACGTTCGGCGTGGGCGCCGGTTTCGACGGCGCTCCCTGCGCCAGCCGGCGAAGGAGACGCGCGCCGGGCGCGGCGCCCGCCCCTCAGCCGGCGCCGGCGCCGCGCCACATCTCGCGCATCGGCCCGGGCAGTTGCTGGTCGACGAGGTCGGCCACCTCCGCGGGCACGCGCCGCCGGATCGCGCCGAGCACGGCCGCGGTCATGGGCCGGACGGCCGCCGGCGCCAGATCGAAGTGGCTGGCGACCCGCCGCAACAGCTCGTGCTGCTCGAACCTCTCGCCCAGCTCACCGGTGTGAATCGGGCAGCTCCCGATGGCGCGGATGGTCTGGTCGCCGAGCGCGTCCAGCAGCGCGCGCGCCGGTCCCAGCTCCAGCCGCGCCAGCAGGGTGCACAGCACGGCGGCCGTGGCCTCCTCCGGATCGATCCCCTCCGGCAGGTTTCCGCCCGCGCGCAGCTCGGCAAAAATGACGCCGGCCAGGCCGCCGTCCGACGGCCCCCCGGTGGTTCCAGACACGCCGGCGGTCATGGCGCCACGTGCACCGCGTGCTGCGGACGGGCGCCGTTGTGAGCGGGCGGCTGGGTTGACACGGCCAGACGGATCTTCAACCACCCCGCCTCGCGCCGATCGAACGCGCGGAAGGCCTCGATGGCGGAAGCCAGCGGCTCGCGTTGCGTGATGATGTCCGAGGGGCGAACCGCCCCGGCGCGCACCAGCTCGAGCAGCTCGGGGATGTACCGCCGGTGATTGCAGTTGCCGGCGCGCACCACCAGGTTCTTGTTCATGACCTGGCCGATCGGGAACACCTCGGCCGCCGGCGGGTAGACGCCGATGATCGCCAGCGTCCCGGCCTTGGCCAGTCCGCCCACGGCCCAGCGCAACACCTGCGACGGCGCCGAGCCGGGCTGCCAGTTGCCGTCGCGCGGCTGCGCGTGCGGCGCCAGATACCGCACCTCCTCGCGAAACGCGGCCTCCTGTTGCCGTCCCTGCGCAGCCGCCGGACCGGCGGTCGGGTGGTTGGCGTCGACGCCGACCGCGTCGATGGCGCAGTCGACGCCCGCCCCGCCCGTCAGGCGGACCAGCGTCTCGACCGGATCCTCTCGGTCGTAGTCGATCACCTCCGCGCCCTGCGCGCGGGCCATCGCCAGGCGGGTCGGGACGGCGTCGATCGCGAAGATGCGGCCGGCCCGCTTCAGCTTGGCGCTGGCAATGGCGAGCTGCCCGACCGGGCCGCACCCGAACAGCGCCACCGTGTGACCCGGCACGATCTCGGCCAGGTCGGCGCCGAACCAGGCGGTCGGAAAGATGTCCGACAACAAGATCGCGTCGTCGTCGCTCACCTCGTCGGGGATCTTCACCAGGCCCACCTGCGCAAACGGCACCCGGGCCATCTCGGCCTGCAAGCCCTGAAACGGGCCGGAGGCCTGCGGTCCGCCGAAGAAGGCCGTCCCGGCGCGCTGGCCGTGCGGATTTGCGACGTCGCACTGCGCGTAGTCACCGGCGCGGCAATACGAGCAAACGCCGCAAGCAATCGTGGAGGGGATGATCACGCGGTCGCCCACGTTCAGGTTCCGCACCTCGGATCCCAGGCTCTCGACCACCCCCACCCCCTCGTGACCGATGATCGTCCCCGGCTTCATCCCCTGGAACGTTCCCCGCACGAAGTGCAGGTCGGTGCCGCAGATGGCGCTGGTCGTCAGCCGGACGATGGCGTCCGTCGAATCCCGAAGCTCGGGCTCGGGGACCTCGTCCAGGCTGATCTGTCCAACGCCGTGAAACACGACTGCTTTCATTCGCGCCCCTCCCGTCGTTGGCAAACCGTGTGCATGGCCGGCAAGGATGCCATCGGGAGAAGCACGAAAGATCGGGCCCTTCAGCCGCCGCGGTGGTTACGAAACGGGTTCAATCCCCCCCCGCCAAGGGTGGCTGGCGGTAACGTTGGCCTTCGGGATGGTGGCCTGCGGCTCAGGCGGCACGCAGGCCGCTGCGAGCAACGCGGTGAGCGCGGTCGAGGCGCCGCGGGCGGCGGCGGCCAGCTCGACCGCCGCGTGCGCGGCACCCGTGAGCTGCGCCGGGACGATGAGCGGCAGCTGGTGCGTCGACACGTTCTTCCCGAACGAGATGAGCTCGCCCGAATTCGGCGGCGTCTGGGCGTCAGGCCCCAATGACGTGTGGGCGGTTGGGTGGCGCAACAGCGCGCAGCAGCTGGACGCGAACGGGTTCGCCTTCCACTGGGACGGCTGCAGCTGGTCGCCCGCGCCCCTCTCCACCACCGCCGGACTGAACGACGTCTGGGGCGCCGGCTCGACCGACGTCTGGATCGCCGGCACGCAGGGCGCGACCTGGCACTGGGACGGCGCCGCCTGGACCGCGGTTTCCACCGGCGCGTCGGGCGCGTTCCACCACCTCTCGGGCACGGGCAGCGCCGACGTCTGGGCGATCGGCAACGCCGGCCTCTATCACTGGGACGGCAAGCGCTGGACCGCCGATCCGCGGCTGCCGGTCGACGCCGAGGACGGCTTCCTGGGCGACATCTGGGCCGTCGCGCCCGACGACGTATGGGTCGCCGAGGGCTTCAACGTGCGGGGCGGCGTCGCGCATTACGACGGCGCGGCCTGGACCGTCGCGCAGCCCTCGCCCGAGCCGAACTTCGGCCTGTTCGGCGTCTGGTCCAGCGGCGCGGTCACCTGGGCCGTCGGCGAGGGGAACCAGGCGCTCCGCAACAGCGCCGGCAGCTGGACGCAGCTCCAGCCGCCTAGCGGCAGCGCGCAGGGCTGGGTGAACGCGATGGGCGCCGGCCAGGAGGTGTGGGCGTCCGGCCAGACCGTCGCCCGCGCCACCGGCGACGGCTTCCAAAAGGTCGGCGACGTGCCGCCCGGGTTCTATCCGGGCCTGTGGCTGACCGCCGGGCAGGTCTGGGTGGCCGGGATCAGCAACGCGGGCCAGGCCGTCGTCATGCACCGGCCGCGCTGAGCTCAGCGCTCCAGACGAAATCGACAGAACGTGAGGCCGAAGACCGTGCCGCGCCCGACGAACGCGTCGGCGTCGCCAGGCGCCGGCTCGACCAGATCGACGATCGGCCAGCGGCGGTAAACGAACCGGCCGCCCTCCATGCGAAACGCGCCAAAGGGGACGCCCCACAGCAGCGTCCGGCCGCGGCCGCCCGCGATCTCCTTGGTCACGCCGGGGGGAAGCAGGCCGGACAGGCGGCGCACCTTCCAGGACCCTTGCAGCCGCTCGAACGCGCCGGTCACGGCGGAGAACCTAAGCCGCGTCACCTCGACGGGAAAGCGCGTTACCGATCCGGCCTGCGCGCGCCGACTTCTGCGGCGTTTGCGCGGCGCCGCCCGCTGGCACGGCGCTGGCAATCTCTTCGAGCAGACGCGGGGAACGCGGGCTCGACGCGGGGTTGGGGGAGGCGGAAGGCGAGGGCCCGGCGGCGGGTAGGGGGAACGGAGCCGCCACTCGAAAGGGTGGCGGCTCCGTCGCGTTTTGCGGTCAGAGCGACTTCAGGTAATCGACCAGCGCCCCCACCTCGCGATCCGACAGCAGACCGCCGTAGCTGGGCATCGTCGGCCGGAAGCCGTCGACCACCGCGTCGGACGGCGAGGTGATCGATTCACGCAGGTAGCGGTCGTTGGCCGCCACCGTGCGCCCGCCGGCGAGACGCACCGGCCGGCCCGGCAGGCCGCCGAGCGGCGGCGCCAGCGCGCGGTCTGCATGGCAGCCGGCGCAGCCCAGCGACGCGAACAGCCGGGCGCCGCTCGCCGCTTCGCCAGGCCGAGGCGCCGCGCCGGAAGCCAACTGCGCGGCCAGCGCCTGGACCTGGCTGCTGGGCGCGCGCGCGCGCACGAACCCGGCGGCGTCGACCAGCGTGAAATGGTCGCTGTGCAAAATGGGACCGCCCGCCGGCCGGGCGACCAGCTCGCCCAGGCCGCGCGCGACCGCTTGCACCGTCGCGGCATCGGCCGCCAGCAGCCGCCAGCGCAGATCCGGCGCGCCCCAGCGCGCGGCGTACGCCCGCAGAACCGGCGGCGTGTCGTGGTCCGGATCGACGGAGAACGACAGGAAGCGAACCGCGGGGTCGGGCACCATCCGGCGCAGCGCCGCCAACCGCGCCGTGATCATCGGACACGGACCCATGCACCGCGTGAAGATGAAGTCGATCACCAGCGGGTGCCCGGCGAAATCCCGGGCCGACACGGCGCGGCCGTCCTCATCGACCGCCTGAAACGCCACCAGCCGCAACGCCCGCGCGGCCGCCGGTTCTCGCGGGGGCGGCGGCGCGGGCAGCGGAGACGCTGCCGCGGCGACCAGCCGGTCGGTGAACGCCCGCCACCCGTCGCCGCCGGAGATCTCGGCGGCGCCGCGCACCCAACCGGCGGCGTCGACCGCGAACAACCAGTGGCGCGCGTCGAGAAATCCGTCCGCCGCCGCCCGGGCGCTCTCGGCCAGCCCCAGCTCCGCCGCCACGTCCGCCAGCGCGGCCGGGTCGAGCGGCGTGACCCGCCGGGCGTCGCCGCGCGCATTCGCCGAGCCGGAAAGCCCGCCGACCACCGCGGTCCACCAGCCAAGCTCACGGCCGGTGCGCGCGCGAACGCGCGCCGCCGCTTCGCCGATTCGCGCCGACACATCCGCGTCGTCGGCGCCACACCCGGGAAAGCGCAGCTCCAGAATCCAGGGGCGGCCCGCGAAATCCCGCGCCGACAGCGACGAGCCGCCCACGCGAACGGCGAGCGCCGGCAACGGAAACGGCAGCGCGCGCCGCAACCCCGCATGGCGCCGGCCCCAGGTCGGATCCAGGCGATGTCCCAGCCAGACGCCCGCGACGACGACCACCGACACCGCCAGCAGCCCGGCGGCCAGATGGCGCGCGACCGCCCAGGCCGCGCGAACCCGAAACGCGCCAGTCGTCGGCACCACGTTCGACGATGTAATGCGCGCCGCGCGCGCAGCCAGTGGGGCGGCGTTTCAGAGCTCGGCCACCCTTGCGCTGTACGGACTGATGACTAATTCGATCCAGTCGAGCGGACCTGCCGTGCGCCCCGTCGAGCCCCCCTTCCCGATCGTCGAGCCCGCCGACCCGTCGCGGTCACCGGGCGACGCCGTCCTGGCCGCCAAGCTGGAACAGATCTGGAAATCACCGCCCGGCCTCTGGGGCTGGCTGACCAGCGTCGACCACAAACAGATCGGACGCCGCTACCTCGTCACCTCGTTGCTGTTCCTGGTGGTGGGCGGCGTCGAGGCGCTGTTGATGCGCGCACAGCTGATTGGCCCGGACCGGCGCCTCATGTCGCCCGAGGCCTACAACCAGCTGTTCACGATGCACGGCCTCACGATGATCATGTGGTACGCGGCGCCCGTTCTGTCCGGGTTCAGCAACTACCTGGTGCCGCTGTTCATCGGCGCGCGCGACATGGCGTTCCCGCGCCTGAACGCCTTCAGCTATTGGATGTTCTTGACCTCGGGCCTGCTGCTTTACAGCAGCGTGCTGTTCGCGCAGGCGCCCGACGCCGGTTGGTTCTCGTACGTGCCGCTGGCCGGCAAGCGCTGGGACGCGGGCATGAACATGGATTTTTATGCGACGGCGATGACCGCGCTCACGGTCTCGACGACCGCCGGCGCGATCAACTTCATCGTCACCATCTTCAAGCACCGCGCGCCCGGCATGACGCCGGCGCGCATGCCGCTCATGCTGTACAGCACCGGCACCATGTCGTTCCTGGCGGTGCTGGCCCTGCCGGCCCTCACCGCGGCCTGCGTGTTCCTGTTCTACTCGTTCTACATGAACACCGGACCCGACGCCGGCTGGACCGCCTACACGCCGCTGTCCGGTCCGGAGTACTCCACGGGCAAGCGGGTCGACGTCTGGCTCCAGGTGGTCACCTTCACCGAGATCGCCGCGCTCGTCGCCGCCGTCGAGGTCATCGTCACCACCATGAAGCAGCGCGCGCCGGGCATGTCGCTCAACCGCATCC